>JANXZQ010000038.1 GCA_025355445.1 Gammaproteobacteria bacterium | reverse complement strand
CTCGACGCCAGGCGCTGCATTTCCTATCTCACCATAGAACTCGCCGGAACGATCCCACTCGAATTTCGCCCGGCCATCGGCAACCGTATCTACGGCTGCGATGACTGCCAATTGGCTTGCCCGTGGAACAAATTCGCCCGTCCCACCGCCGAAAACGACTTCGCAGTGCGCCACGGCTTGGATCACTCGCAACTGGCCGCACTATTTTCCTGGAGCGAGACGCAATTTCTGGAACGCACCGCAGGTAGCGCCATACGTCGCATCGGCCACGAGCGCTGGCTGCGCAACATCGCGGTCGCGCTCGGCAATGCGCCGACGTCCCCGGCCATCGTAGAGTCTCTTCGTAGCCGCGCGCAACACCCCTCAGCCGTGGTGCGCGAGCACGTGCAATGGGCGCTGGCCCAGCACTCAATGCCGCTCGATGAGGCGCACGCGTAGGTTGTCGATCAAGCGCACGGCATTCAAACGCACCGCTGCTAAAATGACCAGATCGCGGCCGGCGGGGCGTGCCGGGCTCAAATCTCCGGCCTCGCGAATCGTGAAGTACTCCGGACTGAAGCCGGCGGCACCCAGTGCCTTCATCCCCTGCCGCTCCAAGCCTGCGTAGTCGCGCTCTCCCGCGTTGATTTTCGCCGCGATTTCGCTCAACGTGGCATACAAATGCGGCGCGCGAGCCCGCTCGCCCGCCGTCAGATGCCGGTTGACGGCGGCAACCGCGAGACCGTCGCCGTCCCGCAAAATCGCACAACCGACGATATCGATCGACAGGAACAAGTCATCGACCAGGCGCCGCACCATCACCAGCTGCTGGAAGTCGCGCTCGCCGAACAAGGCGATATCTGGCCGGATGAGATTGAACAGCTTGGCGATGACCGTCGACGCGTCGGTCAAGTATCCCGGCCGCTGGACTCCCTCGAGAATGTCGGCGAGTTTCGGCACGTCTACCGTAGCCGCCAGTTCCCGGCCGTTCGGATAGATTTCCTGCAGGGGCGGGGCAAAGGCCAGCGTCGTTCCCACATTTTGCAATAGCTCGCGATCAGATTCTTGGCTGGGCGACTCGCGATCGCGCGGATCGGCGAAGATGCTGACGATCACGCGATCGGCACGCTCCTGCGCCTCTGCCACCAAGCTCATATGCCCCTTGTGCAAAGCGCCCGTGGTGGGCACCAACGCCACGCGCTTGCCCGCGGTGCGCCACGCGCGGATGCGATCCCGAACCGAAGCACTGCGAGTGAGAAATTCCATGGAGTCCCGGCGGATATAGTTGTTCACCCCTTGTTCGGCAGGCGGCGCCGAACCTTGAGCGGCACACGGGCGATCCCGCGATGCCCTCGGTCAGCCGGTAGGCAACAGGCTGCTGCCGACGGGGTTGAAGAAGTGGCGGCCGCGCCGCTTCTTGCTGATTTCGGCGAACAGCTGCTGATAGTCGTTGTCGTTATTCACCGGGTCGATCGCGGCGGAATTCACGATCAGCAACGGCGAGGCGTCGTAGCTGTGGAAGAACCTCGCGTACGCCTGCGTGAGCTTGTCGAGATAACCGCGCTCGATGTGCTGCTCATAGCGAATGCCGCGTTTGGCGATGCGATCAACCAGTACGTCCACCGGCGCTTGCAGGTACACCACCAGATCCGGCTTGGGTGCGTCGACCACCACCCTTTCGTAGACTCGTTCGTAGAGCGCGTACTCCGCATCATCGAGGGTGACGCGCGCAAACAGCCGGTCTTTTTCCAATAGATAGTCCGCAACACGTACCGCGCTGAACAAGTCCTCCTGCCTCACGTCTTCCAGCTGGCGGGAGCGCTGAAACAAAAAGAACAGCTGCGCCTGAAACGCGGCCGCGCGCGGGTTCTTGTAAAAGCGTTCGAGAAAGGGATTCTGATCCGCCTGCTCCAAAATAAGCTGGCCGCCGAGTGATTGGCTCAAACGGCGCGCGAGACTGGTCTTGCCGACACCAATCGGGCCTTCAATCACAATAAATCGGTGCGGTATGGCACTCGGCATTAAAAAACTCGCGTTAATCCAGGATCGAAATTCCGTCATCGCCTGCTCTGCGCAGCAGCTCCGACACGCCGCCGTGTCCCGGAATGGCGAGCGTAGGGGCGATATCAGCCAGAGGATACAGGACGAAGTTACGGGTCGACACTCCAGGGTGCGGCAGCGTCAATCCCGGCTCGTCAATGGATTCGCCCGGCATCCAGATCAGATCCAGATCAATGACGCGCGGCCCCCAGTGCTCCTGTCGGTTTCGCCCCATGGCCTGCTCCGTGCGCAGCAGGCCCTCGAGCAGCTCACGCGCCGTCAGGTGGGTCAGTAAACCTGCCGCCGCGTTCACGAAATGGGGCTGGTCCTGGGGACCCATCGGCTGGGTCCTGTAGAGGCGCGAACGCAGCAGCAAGCGCGTCGCGGGCAGCGCCGCCAGACGCTCGAAGGCCTCGAGTACGCGGGCCTGCGGATCATGGAGATTGCTGCCGATCGCCACATAGGCGGGGCGCCATAGCGAACTCATCACTGGTGGAGTACTCAGACGGGCTCCTGGGCGCGTCTCTTAGGTTCGCGCCGCTCCGCCGCGTCTGCGGCGGCGGCGGCGGCGGCCGGGCGCGGCCCCGCCGGCACCCTCCGCGAGCGGTTCCGCCGGGCGCGCTTGAACCAGCGCCACGCGCTCTTCCTGCGGCAGCACCTGAATGTCGGTCCACCATTTCGCAAGCTCCGGGTCGGCGACGCCGACTTGCGCCCGCAGCAGCAGGAAATCATAGGCGGCGCGGAAGCGCGGGTGCTGCAACAGACTCAAGCACTTGACGCCGCTGCGACGACTGAATCGCGGCTGCAACATCAGCAATTCGCGCATGGGTATGCCGAAGCGCCGCGGAATCGCCACGCGCGATTGCTGCGCCCGCAGCACGGTGTCGCAGGCCTGCATCAATTGCGCGAGATCCGGCGTCGGGCCGGCCTGCCGTTCATTGAGTTCGCGCAGCACCGCACTCCACAGCAACACCGCGAACAGAAATGTCGGTGTGACCGCCTTATCGGCAGCGATACGCTCGTCCGTGTTGATGAGGCCGCGCTCCACCATCTCCTGCGCATAGGCGTAGGGTGGCAGCGCGAAGGCGGCGGCCGACAGCGGAAACAAATGTGCGAATAGTCCGTACTTCTGCAACAGCCGATAGGCCTTGAGCCCGAATCCCGACAAGAATAACTTCAGGCACTCATCGAACAATCGCGCCGGCGGCACGCCGTCGAGCAAGTAGGCAAGTTTGGCCAGGGGCGCCTCGGTCTCAGGCTCGATCGAGAAATCGAGCTTGGCCGCGAAGCGCACCGCGCGCAGCATGCGCACAGGGTCTTCACGATAGCGCGTCTCCGGGTCGCCGATCAGCTTCAGGCGGCGCGCCTGCACATCTCGGACGCCGTCGACAAAATCCCAGATCGAGAAATCCTCGATGCTGTAGTAAAGGCCATTTGCGGCGAAGTCGCGCCGCCATACGTCTTCTTCAATGGTGCCGTAAATATTGTCGCGCAGGATCCGACCGGTGCGGTCGAAGGCACGATGTTCGGAGTCATAGGTAGGCGCCGGCTCAATCGGCTCTGCCCTGGCGCTCTCGGCCCCGTCACTCTCGGAGTCGGGATCCGCTTCCTCGATGTCTTCGCGCTCGGGTGCGGCTGCTGCACGGAAAGTCGCGACTTCTATGATCTCATTGCCGAAATGCACATGCGCGAGTCGAAAGCGCCGGCCGATGAGGCGGCAATTGCGAAATAGGCGCCTGACCTCTTCCGGCAGGGCATTGGTCGCCACGTCGAAATCTTTTGGCGTAATACCGAGGAGCAGATCGCGCACCGCACCGCCCACCAAAAACCCCTGGTATCCCGCCTCTTTTAGGCGGTAAAGGACTTTCAAGGCGTTCGGAGAGATCGCTGCCCGGGAAATCGAGTGCTCGGAGCGAGGGAGGATCAATGGGGGAAATGGCGTCGACGAGGCGTTCAAAAAGGGGGGGTTCCGCTTGAGTCCGAAAAATTGGCCCGTATACTACCAGCCCTCTTGGGTTCGTAGCGCCCAGATCCGCAAACACCGCTCCCTTCGTCTAGTGGCCCAGGACATCGCCCTCTCACGGCGAGTACACGAGTTCGAATCTCGTAGGGAGCGCCATCAAATCAATGGGTTAGGATTTGAGCTGCTGTACGGGGGGATCCAATGGACATTCACGAATATCAGGCCAAAGAACTGCTCGCCGGCTTTGGCGTGCCAATCCAAGCGGGCGCGGTCGCATACAGCGCCGAGCAGGCTTCATTCGTCGCATCGGAATTGGGCGGTTGGAACTGGGCAGTCAAGGCGCAAATCCATTCCGGGGCCCGGGGCAAAGCGGGCGGAATCAAGCTGTGCACGACTTACCACGAAGTGCACGAAGCGGCGAAAAGCATGCTCGGCAAGAAGCTGGTCACTCATCAAACGGGACCCGAAGGCAAGATCGTGCAGCGAGTGTACGTGGAGATCGCGGAGAAGTTCGATCGTGAGCTGTACTTCGGCATAGTGCTCGATCGTAAGGTCGAACGAGTGCGCATCATCGCATCATCCCAGGGTGGGATGGAAATCGAGGAATTGGCCAAGACGTCTCCCAACGACATTCTTCAGGTTGTCGTCGAGCCGGCGGTGGGTTTGCAGCCGTTTCAGGCGCGCGAGATCGCCTTCGGGTTGGGACTCAACATCAAGCAGGTCAGCCGCGCCGTGGCTGCCTTCCTGGGCGCCTACCGCGCATTCCGCAGCCTCGACGCGAGCATGCTCGAGATCAATCCCCTGGTCGTCACCAAGGACGACCGCGTGATTGCGCTCGATGCCAAAATGTCCTTTGACGACAATGCGCTGTTCCGTCACCCCAATGTGACGGAGATGCGCGACTTGTCGCAGGAAGATGCCCGAGAAGCGCAAGCATCGCAGGACAATCTGAATTACGTCGGCCTGGATGGCGATATCGGTTGCATCATCAACGGCGCCGGGCTCGCCATGGCGACCATGGACACCATCAAGTACGCAGGCGGAAATCCCGCCAACTTCCTAGATGTGGG
>JANXZQ010000162.1 GCA_025355445.1 Gammaproteobacteria bacterium | reverse complement strand
GCCCCGTCGGCGTGTACGCAACGTCCTTCGGAGAGTTCGGGTACCCAACTCCCAGGGGGTTACCGCATCCGGTAGAGCCGAGGCCGGGGCTATCGGTCAAGGCCTGGACGGCTGAGGCGCGATTGGCCTCCAACAAGCACGATGCCCCCATCACTTGGGTGGCCGGGCTGTTCTACGATCATCGCATTCAGCATGACTTTCAGACGTCTTACAGTCAGGATGTGGTGCCAGCCGCGCCAAATCTCCTTGCCGCGCTCTTCCAGGATCAGCACGAGACGTTCACAGACGAGCAACTCGCCGTATTTGCTCAAGCCGACTGGCACATCACCGATACCGTAGCTCTTACGCTCGGCGAGCGGGTCTCCGACGTCAAGGTCACCGTGGGCGAACTCACAGCGATCCCACCCGCGGGAGCGCCAGCCGACACGATCACGTCATCGAAGGAAACATCGTCGTCGCCACGAGTTGTGCTCTCATACCAGATCAACAGCAATAACCTGTTCTATGCGTCGTACAGCAAGGGCTTCCGCATCGGTGGCGCCAACGCGCCAGTACCGTCGTACTGCCCCCAAGTGGTCCCGCCGACTTATGCGTCGGATTACGTGCAGGCCTACGAGATCGGTGCGAAGAACACATTTCTGGATCGCAGGGTCCAACTCGATACGAGCGTCTTTCACAATGTATGGAAGAACATCCAGCAATTCATCAGCTTGCAGTGTGGCCCGTTCGGCTACGGCACGAACGCCGGCAGCGCCGTAAGCAACGGCCTAGATCTATCGCTTCATGGGATCATCACAGATCGAGTTCGACTCAATCTCAACGTAAGCTACGTTGACGCGTATTACGACACGAACGGGTATGACAAGCAGGGCAACATACTGGTCGGAAAGGACGACAAGGTTGGGATATTGCCGCAGGTCAATGCACCATGGACCGTGAATGCATCCGTAGATTACGAATTACCACTTGGGGACGGCGGTCGGTTCCACGCGCGAGCTGAAGGGAATTACTCGAGTCGCAGTCCGGGCCCGTTCATTACGCAACTCACCAATTCCTCAAACTACTACCCGTTGGCGCGGCCGGATCCACCAACGCACCTGTACAACGCACTTGTGGGCTACAAAAGAAAGCAAATGGACGTAACGCTGTTCATAAACAACGTTTTCAATAGCACACCGTGGCTCAGTAAGTATCAGGGCTATTCGATCTCGGATTTGATCACGTACACAACATTCCGTCCGCGGACCGTCGGATTCTCGGTGTCCTATGATTTCTGAACAGTGACGCCACTCGGATCAGGAGGCTCGGGCGCGACCGCGGGAACGGTACGACTGCGGCGCGCCCTCACGCTGTGGGATCTGATCATCTACGGGATAATAGTCACGTCGGTGACGGCCCCGATGAATTTCTTCGGCATCCTCACCCAGCGTGGCAATGGCCACGCGGTCACGGTGATTCTGCTCGCCATGATCGCGATGATCCTGACAGCGATCAGCTACGGGCGCATGGCTCGCGTCTATCCCAGTGCGGGGTCCTCCTTTACGTTCGTTGGCAAGGAGATCGGCCCAGCTGTCGGCTACGTGGCAGGCTGGAGCATGCTGCTCGATTACATTATGAATCCGATGGTGAACGTGATCTTCTGCAGCCAGCAGCTGCACGTCCTGATCCCATCGACTCCCTACTGGCTCTGGGCAGCCAGCTTTGCAGTCGCCTTTACCGGCTTGAACCTTCAAGGCGTCAAGGCTTCTGTACGACTCTATGCACGACTCGTTGCAGGGATGGTGGTTGTCATAGCGGTGTTCTTCGTCGCCGCGGCGTACTACGTCCTCCAGCACCCGCATGACGTATCCGGATTCTTTACGCATCCTCTGTACGATCCGCAGCGATGGCATTGGCCGGGCATACTGAGCGGAACGTCTCTTGCTGTGTTCGCTTACGTTGGTTTCGACGGTATCTCGACCCTCTCGGAAGAAGCCAAGAAGCCCCGCGATGTCTTGGCAGCTACGATCATTACGTGCATTGCGATCGGGCTGCTTTCTGCGCTCGAAGTCTATGCGGCGCAACTCATCTGGCCAGTGACGGAGCATTTCCCCGACCTTGATACCGCCTTTACATCCGTTGCCGCGCGCGCGTGGGCGCCCCTTGGCATCATCGTCGCCGGGACAGTGATCGTTGCGTGTGCCGCTGGCGGGATGGGAATGCAGGTTAGCGCCGCGCGACTGCTCTACGGTATGGGGCGGGCGGGGGCGCTTCCAACTGCCATCTTTGGTGCGCTCGAGCCGAAGCGACACATTCCGAGGAACAACGTCATTCTTGTCGGAGCAATTGCGCTTGCAGGCGCGCTCGCTCTCCCGCATATCGCTGGCGAGTCAACGGGTTTCGACCTCGGTGCGAGCTTGCTCAATTTTGGTGCCCTGCTTGGCTTCATGGGCGTCAACGCAGCGGCCTTCATGCGCTTCTTCTGGCGGGCCGAACGCAAATCCGTCCTTGAGTTCGTGGCACCTGCTCTTGGATTCCTGGTCTGCCTTCTTCTTGCGTGGAACGTGAGCGGCCAATCCAGAATTCTTGGAGCCGTCTGGATCTGCATAGGCATCGCGTTCGGTGCCTGGAAGACGAAAGGTTTCCGGACGGCCATCGATAAGTTCGAGGTTCCGCCTGACCCGTTGGCAGAGGCGACGTATGAGCCCAAACTGGATGTTGAACCCGGGAGGATGCCATGAGAAACCTTGGCGTTGGATTGATCGGCGCCGACTCAACGGGGCGGGAGTGCTGCGATATGTATCAGAAGTTTGGCTTGTTCATAGATGGTGCGTGGCGAAGTACAGGCGAGCAAGGGACGCTCGAGGTTCGCGATCCGGCGACTAATGACCTCCTTGGTAGCGTGCCTGCGGGGGGGCCCGGAGATGTTGAGGAAGCAATCGCCGCCGCACAGCGAGGCCAGAAGATATGGCATGGACTCGGGGCCTGGGCCCGAGCCGACACCCTACATAAAGTTGCCGATGCGATGACCGGTCGTACCGAGGAGGCTGCGCGACAGATCACTCTTGAGACGGGCAAGCCTCTCGCGCAGTCACGCCGTGAATGGGGGCTGTCAGTCGACCAGTTTCGCTGGCATGCGGAACAGGCGCGTCGAATCTACGGTCGAATTGTCGAGAGCCGCGTTGCTGGTGGAAGAATCGAAGTCAACTATGAACCCGTCGGGGTTGTCGCAATATTTACCGCATGGAATTTCCCCGCAGTTCTAATCGCGCGAAAAGTGGCCCCAGCGCTGGCCGCCGGGTGTTCGATTGTCGTGCGCCCGTCGAGCGAGGTCCCTGGCGTGGCGATGCTCATATTCGAATGTCTGCGTCTCGGTGGACTCCCGAAAGGCGTGGCCAACCTCGTGATTGGCCCTGTGTCAACTACCTATCCCGCACTCATGGCGTCCCCCTACATTCGGAAGGTGTCGCTTACCGGCTCCACTGCCGTTGGCCGGCAGATGATACGCGACGCCGCAAGCACCCTGAAGCGAGTGAGCATGGAACTCGGCGGCAACGCGCCGATGATTGTGTTCGATGATGGGGACCTCGAACGCACTCTCGATCTAGCCGTCCCGGCGAAATACGCGAACGCTGGTCAGGTCTGCGTGGCTCCCGACCGCTTCTACGTCCACGAGTCCCTTTATAGTCGTTTCCTCGCGGGTTTTGTTACGCGAGCTGCCGCTTTGCGGCTCGGGCCTGGCCTCGACGAAGCGACACAAATGGGGCCACTCATAAGTAAGCGACGGCTCCATGCGATTGAGGAGATTCTGACGGATGCAGTGCAGGCCGGCGCGAGGATCGCGACGGGGGGCCGCCGGCCTGCAAAGCTGGGGGCCGGTTACTTCTTTGAGCCAACCGTTCTTACGCAGGTCGCCGATGACGCGAAGGCAATGGCTCAGGAGAACTTCGGGCCGATTGCTGCGATTACGTCGTTTGCGAGTGAAGACGAAGTGTATGCCAGGGCTAACTCCAGCCCATCGGGCCTGGCGGCTTACGTATTCACTGCTAACCCCGGTCGTATGAGGGACGCTGTAGCACGTATCGAGGCGGGCATGGTCGGCGTCAACACGTTTGCGCTGGCTGCAGCTGAAGGGCCATTCGGCGGAGTAAAGGACAGCGGTATGGGAAGAGAGGGCGGGACGGAAGGAATCCTGGACTACCTGAATGTGAAGCTATCCAACGTCGTGGTCTGAGAGCAATCTTATGATTCCAAATATGATCAAGGCAATCTGGTCAGAACACAAGTCTGTCATAAACGGCTGGCTCTCAATTGGCTGCCCGTTCACAGCTGAGATCATGGCAGCCCAGGGCTACGACTCACTCACGGTCGATCTGCAGCATGGGGTGATTGGGTACGAAACCGCGACCATGATGCTCCAAGCCATGAGAGCTAGCTCCGTGGTTCCTCTCGTACGTGTCCCGTGGCTCGATCCGGCGGCAGTCATGAAGATGCTCGATGCAGGGGCGTATGGCGTGATCTGCCCGATGATCAACAGCCGAGCCGATGCGGAGCGCCTGGTGTCGTACGTTCGTTACGCGCCACGTGGCGTGCGAAGCTTCGGACCGACGCGAGCTAACTTCTCTGCTGGAGCTGATTACGGCGCGCGTGCGGATGACGAGATTGTGTGCTTTGCGATGATCGAGACGGCCGATGCGGTAAAGCACATCGAGGAGATCGTCAGCACGCCTGGCCTTGACGGGGTCTACATTGGGCCGGCTGATCTGGCGCTCGGGCTTACGGGTCGACGATTCCCATTGGGATTCGACCGGGAAGAACCGGAATTAGTCGATGCGATTCGGGGGATTCTTAAGGCGGCGCACAGAGTCGGGATTCGCGCAGGGCTCCACAATGGGACGCCGGCCTACGCGGCCCGGGCCATAGACTGGGGTTTCGACTTCGTTACCGTTTCGAACGACGTGCGACTGTTGGCCGGCGCTGCGCAATCGAGTGTCGCGAGCTTGCGCGGAGCCGCAGTCGGTTACCGGCCCGAGGCCCCGGCCAAGGCGTATTGACGTGCCGCACGTGCTAGTCGCCGGTCGGATTCACGACGCCGGGCTCGCTCTGTTTCGCGATGAAGCGGCCTATACATTCGAGCTAATTGAGGACTCATCTCCTGACGCCTACGCGCAAGTCGTCGATAGGGCGGACGCAGTGGTGCTTAGAACTCAGCCGATGACGGCGGAGGTCATCGGGCGCGCGACTAGGCTCAAGGTCGTGTCGCGGCATGGGGTCGGCTACGACGCGGTAAATGTTGCGGCACTCAGCGCACGAGGGATACCGCTCACGATTGTTGGTGACGTCAATACCATATCGGTCGCGGAGCACACGATTATGTTGGTGCTCGCCGTCGCAAAGCGCACGCTAGCGTACGACATGGCGACGCGAACGTCCAGATGGCACGTTCGGAATAGCTTCGACGCCATCGAGTTGTACGGGAAGACATTGGTAGTTATCGGTTTTGGGCGGGTAGGACGGGCGGTCGCACGGATCGCGAAAGGTTTTGGAATGGCGGTCCTTGCCTACGACCCGTATGTGAGCGCCGACATCATGCAATCAGCGGGTGTTGCGCAGGCGAATGAGATCGGCCCTGCCCTAGAGATCGCCGACGTAGTCACTTTGCACACACCGCTATCAGACGGCAGAGCCGTCATTGAGGCCAGCGAGCTCGCCCGAATGAAATCGTCGGCGATCCTGATAAACGCTGCACGGGGCGGTCTCGTCGACGAGGACGCTTTGGCGGCGGCCTTGGCGGCGGGGAGGCTCGCGGGTGTCGGGATCGACGTGTTTTCGTCAGAGCCGCCGATATCTACCCACCCCCTGTTGACGAGTGGCCAGACGGTATTGAGCCCTCATTCGGCCGGGCTAACGAGAGACTGCGCGGCACGGATGTCGGTGGCCGCGGTGCGAAACATTCTAGATTTCTTTGCCGGCTGCCTCGATCCCGCAATGGTGGTGAACGCGGAGTGTCTTCTGATGCCGAGACGGGTAGCCGACGGCGATGCGCCGTTGGTCCGTTAAAATTGTTTTTGTCCAGGAATCGCGATCTTGTGTCGGGACCGGGCTGGATCGTGAGAGTAATTCAATCGACGGATATCCAGCTCCGGGCTCGACCGGACTCAAGCGCAGCGTCAACCACTTTCTGAATTTGCCAGGCTTCCCGGAAGTCGGGACCCTGCACTGGTTGGCCGGCGATGGCACGGAGAAAGTGGGCGACTTCAATTGTCTTTAAGTCGTTGAAGCCCAATTGGTGTCCAGGTGCAGCACAGAACAGCCCATACGGATCGTGCTGTGGGCCGGTTTCTATGCGCACAAATCCGCTGTGTCGCGAATCACCCCCACGGCGGTAATATAACAACTCGTTCAGACGCTCTTGGGTGAAGACAAGTGAGCCCTTCGTTCCAGTCACCTCAAATCCGAGGTACATCTTACGGCCGGTAGCTACCCAGCTTGCTTCGAGCGCCCCCCCGCAACCACGAGAAAACCTAACGGACAACCTCGCAATGTCGTCAGTCTCGATGAGGCGCCGTTCGGCTGCACCCGCGGCGATCGGGCGGCTCTTGATGGCGGTCTCGAGATCGGCAAACACGGCGGCGATCGGCCCCAACAGGAAGCGCGCAACGCAGATGATGTGACTCCCCAAGTCTGCAATGACGCCTCCACCGCCGCGAGGATCCAGCCGCCAGCTATATGGACAGTCCGGGTCCGCCAGATAATCCTCAGCATGAATCCCGCGAAAGTTAACTATGTCCCCAAGCTCACCGGCCGCCACCATGTCGCGTGCGAGCCCGAGCAGTGGATTCTTGATGTAGTTATATCCAACCTGGGTGACGACCCCGGCTGCTTCAGCCGCCAGCATCATTTGCTTCGCCAGCTCACCGTTTGAAGCCAGCGGCTTCTCGCAATGGACATGTTTACCTGCGGCCACGGCGGCTAAGGCCATCTCATGATGGAGCACCGTCGGCGCGGTAATCGCGACGACATCTACAGCTCGGTCGACGACCAACGCCCGCCAGTCAGTCGTAGACCGGCGAA
>JANXZQ010000001.1 GCA_025355445.1 Gammaproteobacteria bacterium | reverse complement strand
ACAACATGACGGAAGGGCATTACGGGTTGGCCGGCACCGAGTCTCTGGCTCAGGGCATACCTTCCGTAGCCTACAACCATCCCGCTACCCTGAAGCAACTTGTGGAGATGGGTGGGCATAGCCCGTTCATCCACGCTGACTCTTTCAGAAGCGCGGCCATGGCGGCAATGGTTCACGCTGAAGAGATCGACGATGGCCAGCGCTGGTTATGCCGCCGTTGGATCGAAGAGCACTACAACTCCCAGCGCCTCATAGCGCGCTACTGGGATCCATTCTTTGAGGAGCTACTTACATGAGCAAGCCCGCAGTCAGCATTGTGACGACGACCTTCAACCGAGCACCGCTGTTGGAGAAGACACTGGAGTCGTTCGCCTACCAACAGTTCAAGGACTACGAAGTGATTGTGGTCGACGACGGAACTGACCAGGAGACGCCAGCACTCTGCGGGCGCAGTTGGCCGTTCCCCCTGGGGTACGTTCGCCTCGATCGCGTGAAGCAGCCTGGCTACGGCAACCCTGCCTATCCGAACAACGTGGGTATACGCCTAGCCCAGGCCGACACGATCATACTCCAAAACGCTGAAGTAATGCACAGCCGGCAAGAGGTGATACTGAGCCTGCTGGGATGTGTGGAGGACAACAACGCGGTGTTCGCCCAGGTCCACGCCATGAACGCAGACGGTGGTGGTGGGCAGTGGTACTGCCATAAGACTTTCAGCCCTCGCCCATTCTTTTTCTGCGGCGCTATACGCAAGAAGTGGTTCGACGATCTGCGCGGGTTCGACGAGCACAGGTTCCCTGGGTACGGCTTCGACGATGTTCAATTTGCCGATCGTCTGACCGCGCGCGGCGTACGCTTCGACTTCACCGCGATTGAAGTGGCTCACCAGTTCCATGGTTACAGCTACGTTCACGGCGCACCGCTCAACACACAGACGGAGCTGGCATACGCCCGGTGGAAGCACGCCTTCGACCTGGGCAAACTGGGGAGTGGTTCGGCGGAGGGGGCCGGCCCTGGCCCCTGGGATGCACCCGTGGTGCTCCACAATGCGCACACCGAGCTGCGTTACTGGCAGATTTCCGGAAGCATGGATCATCTGGCACGCAACGCCGATGGTGATCAATTGTTGTTTGTACATCGTGGCGCTGGCGAGCTGCATTGCGACTTCGGCCATTTGAGCTTTGCCGCCGGCGACTATCTGGTGCTGCCGCGCGGCACGATGTGGCGGCTCGAGTGTCGCGAGGCCGCAGCGATCCTGTTGCTGGAGGCGACCAACTCCAGCTATATGTTGCCCGACAAGGGCCTGCTTGGGCCGCACGCACTCTTTGATGCGGCGATGCTTGATATCCCGGAAATCGACGCCGCATTCCGCGCCCAGCAGACTGACAGCGAATGGCGGGTGCACATCAAGCGGCGCGGCGCGGTGTCGACTGCCACCTTTCCCTATAACCCGCTCGATGCCACTGGCTGGCATGGTGATCTGTGCGTGTGCCGCATCAATGTCAAGGATTTCCGGCCGGTGATGAGCCATCGCTACCATCTGCCGCCCTCGGTGCACAGCACCTTTGTAGCGAATCGCTTCGTGGTCTGCACCTTCGCGCCACGCCCCTTCGAAACCGATCCGGGTGCGATCAAGGTGCCGTTCTTTCACAATAATGATGATTACGACGAAGTCATTTTTTATCATGCCGGCGATTTCTTCAGTCGCGATAATATTCATCCTGGCATGCTGACTTTCCACCCTTCGGGCTTTACGCACGGCCCGCATCCCAAGGCGCTCGAGCGCATGCTGGTGCAAAGCAAGGCCGCTACCGATGAAGTGGCGGTGATGATCGACTGCCGCGACGCGCTTGAGATTGGCACTGCTGCCACCCGCGTTGAGTGGGCGGGCTACGTCGACAGCTGGAAGGGCACCGCCAAGTGAAGCTGGCGAGCCTGAAGTCCGGGCGCGACGGGCGCCTGGTTGTGGTCAGCCGCGATCTGGCGCGCTGTACTGCCGTGCCGGAAATTGCCGCCACCATGCAGCAGGCGCTCGATCGCTGGGAGGAGTGCGCGCCCGGGTTGCGGCGCGTTGCCGATGAACTCGACAGCGGGCGGCATGGCGAGGCCTTTCCGGCTGGCTCGGGCGGTGTCGCGGCGCCGTTGCCACGCGCTTTTCACTGGGTCGATGGTTCGGCCTATGTCACGCACGTTGAACTGGTACGCAAGGCGCGAGGCGTGGAGATGCCGCCCTCGTTCTGGATCGACCCGCTGGTGTATCAGGGCGGCTCGGACGATTTTCTCGGCCCCACCGATGAGGCGCCGTTCCTGTCAGAAGACTGGGGGATTGATCTCGAGGCCGAGGAACTGGTGCGGATCGACCGTCTCGGCGCCGATGCCACGGGGGCCGCG
>JANXZQ010000156.1 GCA_025355445.1 Gammaproteobacteria bacterium | reverse complement strand
CCGACGAAGGCGCCGATCGCCTGATCGGTGCCCACCGCCACGATGGTGTTGCCGCGGACGGCCAAGGCCTGCAGCACGCTGCGGCTGCGATCTTCGGTGTGTATCCTGCCGTGCAGCAGCACCAAGTCGGCCGGCGCGGGTGCAGCTGCGGGCGCGGCGCATGCGGGCGCCGCGCAGGCGGCGGCGGCGGTAATTGCCAGCAGGGTCATCGAGCATGCAGTCGATATCGAGTGGCCGGCATACCTGTGGACCATATTTATACTTCCCTTATAGCGACCGCGCGAAGCTCATCACTTCAGCGGCGATGAGATCGAGCATCTGCGCAACCCGCGGCACCTGACACCTGCCTTCCTCGTCGAACGCCCTCTCCGTCGAATTGATCGCGGCCCCGAGCGGCGTCGGCCAACCGCGCAGTGCATGCACGATTTCCCGCAACGCGCCCAAAGTATTCACCGCTCCCGGCCAGCCGCCCGCGGTCGCGATGCAGCCGACGGCGCGACCGCTCAAGTACGGCCGCGGATCCGTGCGCAGATCTTCGGCATAGTCCAACGCGTTCTTGACCAGGCCCGAGATGCTGCCGTGATAACCCGGCGAGCCTAAAATGATACCGTCAGCCAACGCCAGCTCCGCGACCAGCTCGCGGGCGCCGTCGCTTCGCTCAGGGTTGTCCGGTTGATACAACGGCAACTGCAGAGCGGCGCCGCTGATGAGCTTGGTCCTCGCCCCGGCGCGTTGCACGGCGTCGAGCACGTGTCGCATTGCTCTTTCAGTCGTGGAATTGGCCCGCAGCGTTCCGCCGACGGCGACGATGTAAGGTGCACTCATGCCCGGATCCTACACGGTATCGCAAGAATTGATTAGTGAGCCGCGTCGGTACCGCGCGCAGTAAACGGCGGCTTCGCGAACCAGACAAAAGGGATCAACAGCAGGTACATCCATCCCAAGAAGTGGAATACATCATTCACGCCCAGGGTCATGGCTTGCTGCGTGATGAGATGGTCCACGTATTGAAACGCGCTGATGCCGGCGACCCCGTGGCTGTCGAGCTGCGCCTGGTACTGCGTCCACGCACCCGCTGAATCGCGCACGTGCTCGGTGAGCACAGCATGGTGATAGTCGGTACGCCGATTCCACATGAACACCGTCATGGCCGTCGCGATGCTGCCCGACATGGTGCGCACGAAATTACTCAAGCCGGAGGCGGAGGCCAGGTCGCTCGGCGGAATCCCGGAGAGCATGATCTGGTTCAACGGCAGAAAGAAGAATGCGATGCCCAATCCTTGCAGAAATCGCGGCGTGGCAAACTGCCAGAAGCTCGCGGTATCGTTGAGAGTGGCGGCCCAAAAAATGGCAAAGCCGAATACGCAGAACGCGAAGCTGGCGGCGAGGCGCAGATTCAAGCGGTTCATGTTTCGCCCCACGATGGGCGCCGCCACCAAGGCGAGCAATCCGACGGGCGCCACCGCCAATCCTGCCCACGTAGCGGTATAGCCCACCGTGGTTTGCAGCCACAGCGGGAAAATGACGTTGACGCCGGACAGCGCAAAATAGGAAACGCCGATGACGGCTGTGCCCACCCGAAAATTGCGCCGGCTGAATAGGTGAAGGTCAATGACCGGATGCTTGTCGGTGAGCTCCCAGGGAATGAGAAAGGCGATGCTGATCAGCGACACCAGCCCCGCGATGACAATGACGGGCGAGCCGAACCAATCCCGTTCATTGCCGTTATCGAGCATGAACTGCAGGCTGCCGACGCCGATGACCAGCAGCGCCAGCCCGACCACGTCGATGGGCAATTTCACTTTCTTCGATTCGCGGTGGCGCAGAATGGACCAACTCGCCGCCGCCGCAAATGCGCCCACGGGCAAATTGATGTAGAACAGCCAAGGCCACGACAAATTATCGGTAATCCAGCCGCCGATGATGGGCCCAAATATAGGTGCGATGATGATCACCATGGCCCATAGGGCGATCGCCATGCCGCGCCGTTCGATCGGATAGTTGCGCAGCAGAATGGCTTGCGCCACCGACATCATGGGCCCGGACACCAGACCCTGGATGAGCCGCGCGCCCACCAGCATCGGCAGGCTGGTCGCAAGGCCGCAGAGCGCGGAGAAAACCATGAACAACAGGATGGAGGTCACGAAAGTTCTGACTTCCCCGAAGCGCCGGCCAATCCATCCGGTCAGCGGCTGCATGATGGCCGCGGCGAGCATGTACGAGCTGATGGCCCAAGTGCCCTCCGACGTGCTCACGCCGAGACTGCCGGAAATCGCCGGCACGGAGACGTTGACAATGGTCATGTCAAGAATCTCCATGAAAGACGCCGTGGCAATTGCCGCCGTCAGAAACAGCAGCTTGCCGCCGCGCAGCGGTGGGTACTCGTACGCCGCGGGCAGTACTGCGGACTCAGCCATGCATCAGCCGCTAATGCGCTTGATCGAGATTGCGATGCACGACGGCATCGGCTTCGGCATTGGCCTTGTCGAGATCCTGGGTGTAGACCTGGGTATCGCCCACCGCGCCATCGCTCGCCTCCATCGCGAGCACGGGCCCTTGGCGCGATGTCGTGTCCACCGTCACCGTGGCGGACAGGCCCACGCGCAGCGGGGATTTGACCAGATCCGCGTCGTCGATTTGAATGCGAACCGGGACTCGCTGCACCACCTTGATCCAATTACCCGAGGCGTTTTGCGCAGGCAATAAAGAAAACGCCGCTCCGGTGCCGGCCGCCATGCCCTTGACGTGCCCGTGGAATATGAACGACCCGCCGTACAGATCGCTGCGCACTTCGGCCGGCTGTCCGATACGCAGGTGCCGCAGCTGGACCTCTTTGAAGTTCGCGTCCACCCACAATGAGTTCAGCGGGACGACCGTCATGAGTGCCTGACCCGCCTGAATGTGTTGGCCGAGCTGCACGCTGCGCTCCGCCACATATCCCGTCACCGGCGCCACCACGGCATTGCGCTGTGCGGCAATCCACGCGTCCCGATACGCCGACTTGGCCTCCAGCACCGTCGGATTATCCTCGACCTGTGTGCCATCCACCAAGGCATGCGAGGACGTCGATTGACGCACCGCCTGGGTCAACGCTGCGCGTGCCAATTCGACGCTCTCGCGGGCATGCCGCACTTCTTCCGGAGCAATGGCATGGTCCGCCAGCAAGGGTTCGCGTTTGGCCAGATCGGCCTGGGCGCGTGCCAACTCGAGCTTGCGGGTATCGATGACCGAGTCGTATTGATCCGCCGTCGATCTCTGCTGGCGTACCTGGCGCACGGTTTGCGCCAATGCGCTCGCCATGCGGCTCAAGCTGGTCTGCGCATCGATGGGATCGAGACGCACCAATACCTGGCCCGCCTTGACCAGCTGCGTGTCGTCGGCCTGCACGGCGATCACCGTGCCGGAGACCTGCGCCGAGATCACCACCTTGTTGCCGTTCACGTACGCATCATCGGTGCGCTCGCGCTTCGACAAGACCAATACCCAGTACGCCGCCCACAGCGCACCCAAGACGATGAAGACCAGCGCTATGAGCAGGAGGATCTTGGTGCGATTCCCGTTGGAAGGTGCGGCCGCTGCGGGTTGTACGTTTGCGTTCATGGTGTGGTCGTCTCGGCAGTCGAGTGAGAATTGGCAAGCTGCTGCGGGCTTTCATAGCCGCCGCCGAGGGCGCGCTGCAGAGCGATATCCGCTGACAGTGCCGCAGCGTCGAGCTGCAGCAATGCGTCGCGTTGTTCAATCAGAGATTCCGTCGCCGTCAGTTCGGCCCTCGAGTCGATGACTCCTTGCCTGACGCGTGCGGCCGCGCTGCTTTGCAGCTGCTGCGCGGCGTCAACCTCGAGCACACGCTGGGTGCGCTGGGCGGCGATTTGCGCCCGGGTCGATGCCTGCATCGCTACGTCGCGCGCGGCGCCGACCAGCGTGTCCTGGTAGCTCGCGACAGCCGAATCGATCTCAGCTTGCGTCGCGCCGTAACGAGCCTTGAGCCGGCCGGCGTCGAATATGGGCA
>JANXZQ010000507.1 GCA_025355445.1 Gammaproteobacteria bacterium | reverse complement strand
CGGCTGCATCGCTACACGCGCGAGCGTCGCGAGTTCCGCGCACGCCGGAGACTTGTTCCATGACTGGCCATGGCCGGCCCAGACCGAATCGGCACCTGCGGCCAGGAGTTGTCGTACCAGCGCTTGACCCACCGACGTCTGAGTGTCCGTGACCAGCACCTTGCGGCCCTTTGGATCGCAAGTCATTTCGCGCAATTGCCGATCGTCAGCCATAGTGATCACCTCGTCGATGGGAAATGCCACCAGCACCCCCTGTCCGGATTTATCGAGCTTGGCTGCGACGCGCACCCGGGCGGGCGCGCCTGCACCGGCGGCGGGCAAATGCGCGATCAGTGTGGGCCCCGCATCGAGCCGCACCATGCCCACCCGCCACGGCACGCGCTCACGAAAGTACGAATCCTGGCTCAGATGCACCGTCGTCTCTGCGATCAGAGCGCCACTACCCGTTTGATCCTTCCATGGCAGCCGATCGGACAGGCAGCGGTCACAGGTTTCGCGCGGCGGATACTGAACGGCACCGCAGTCAGCACAGACCTGGAGTTGGAAGCGGCCCAGCGTCGCGGCGGCGGTCAACCCGAGCGCCGCGCGCGATCGCATCGCCGGAGGCAGTAGAGGTAAGCGACCAGGGACGCTCGGACCCTTGCGCTTGGGCCGTGTTACGGGCGAGGTCATGCGCCGGCTCGCCCCAGCACTGCTGCACCGGAGCACAAGCCGCGATCGTAAGTGATCATGCCGAAGCCCGCGGCGATGGCGAACCGCGCTCTGGGAACCGGCCGCGCCAGGTTGCGGTCCGTCAGTTGCCGAATCGACTCGACCAGCCCGAGGAACCCGGCCGCACACCCTGCTTGTCCCACCGAGAGCTGGCCGCCGCTGGTATTGATGGGAAACGAACCCTCGGCTGTGAAGGAATGGCGGCGGATGAATTCGGGACCCTCGCCTTTGGCGCAGAATCCCAGATCCTCTATCTGGATCAAGGACATCACCGGGTAGTCGTCGTAAGTTTGCAGGAAATCGACGTCGGCCGGTTCTATTCCGGCCCTGCCGTAGAGGCGTGCGCGATCCTGAACCCATCCGCCGCGCATCTGGATGGGATCCTCGGGGAAGGCGTTGTGGCGCTCGCTGGTCGAGCGCACCGTCGCGTATGGAAGGCCCAAGGCCTCGGCGCGGCGGCGATGCATGACCAGAAAGGCTTCGGCGCCGGCGCAGGGCATGACGCAGTCGAACAACCGGATGGGATCTGCGATCAGCCGCGCGTCCAGGTACTCCTGCAGCGTCAGGGGATTTTTGAACAAGGCATGCGGGTAGGTGAGCGCGCTCTGCCGTTGCGCCACGCAGAGCTTGCCGAAATCCTCGCGTGTCGCGCCGTACTCGCGCATGTAATAGGAAGTCAGCAAGGCAAAACTGGCGTTCGGTCCGCCTGCTCCGTACGGCAGCACGGCGTCGCGGGCGAACACACTGAAGTTGCCGAGACTTTGCCGAAACGATTCGAGATGATTGGTATCGGCCCCGATGCAGGCGACCACCTCGGCGTCGCCCGCCTGCACTGCGCGCAACGCGCGGCGCAGTGCGACGATGCCGCAGGCTCCGCCCAGCGGAATATAATCCAGCCAACGCAGGCTGATTCCCAGATGCTGCGTCAATCCGATGGCCGTATCCGGCGTCAGCGTAAAGCTGCCGACGCTCATGCCGTCGATATCGGCTTTTGCGAGACCCGAGGACTTCAGCAGCTGCGACAGTGCCTGCGCGGCGAACCAGTGCGCCGTGCGCAGGGAGAACCGGACATACGGCACGGTGACGGGCGCCACGAGCACCACATCGGCGTAGTCACTGCAGTTCGAGCTTTCAGACATGACGTTTCTTCAGGCGCCTCAGGTCGAACGCATCCGCGGACTCGACGGCGGCGGCGGCTAGCGCCTTGATGCGAGCGCGCGCCAGTTTCTGTGATGCGGTCTGAGGCAATTCGGAGCGAAAAGCGATGTAGCCCGGCACCTTATAGTATGCGAGCGCCTGCTGACAATGCGCCTGCAGCCGCAAAGCCGTGTCCGCGTTTGCGGCTACGCCCGTTCGCAGCACCACGAATGCAAAGACCTCTTCGCCGCGGAGCTCATCGGCGACCGGGCAAATGGCGGTCCCGGCGACCTCGGAGTGGGCCTGCAAAGCGCTTTCCACTTCAATCGCCGCAATATTCTCGCCGCTTCGGCGCACGATGTTTTTCGAGCGGTCGACGAAGAAAAATGACCCATCCGCACCGACGCGAACCAGATCGCCGCTGTGAAACCACCCGTCGCGCCAAGCCAACGCGGTCGCGGCGTCGTCCTTATAATAACCGGTGAAAAAGCCCCGGCGAAGCGGAGGGTGCTCGCGTCTTACCAACAATTCGCCCACGCAGCCCGGCGCGACATCCGAGCCTTCGTCATCCACGATTCGATGCGCCAATCCGGCCGGAGGCCGGCCGAAGCAGCGCTGGCCGGGGTGCCGTGGATCCTGGTTGGCAGTAATCCACGCGCCCGCGCCCGTCTCGGTCATGGCCCAGGCCTCGATCAGCGGCACTTTGAAGCGCGCTTCGAACGTCGCCTGATGCCGCGGGTCGACTCCTGCGCCGAAGCCAAAGCGGACCGAATCACTGAGATCGTCGTGTTCCGTGGCAGTCGCATTCAACAGCATCGCAGGCATCACCCCCAAGTAGTGAAACGCCGTTGCACGGCTGGCCCGGATCGACTGCCACCAGGTCGACGGGTGGAAACGATCGAGCGGCACCAGACATCCTCCCGTCATCAGCATGATCATGAAGGAACAAGCGAGCGCATTCATGTGGGTGACCGGCAGCGGGGTCGCGAGCCGGTCGCCGAGACCATCGAAGCGGCAATAGCCGCCGAGGCCGGCGTACAGGCGTCCGATCTCCAGAAAGTAGTCGTTGCTCAACATGCAGCCCTTAGGCAGGCCGGTCGTTCCAGAGGTATACAGCAGGGCCGCTTCGTCCGCGGCGGCTGCGGCCGGCGCGGCCGGCGACGCGTACTCCCGGCCGTCGTTCGTGACCACGTGCAGCGGGATCGAGCTGGGCAGCGCGGCCCCGATATGCGCAGCATGACCGGCATGGGTGATTGCGAGCGCAATGTCCGCGTGCCCGACGACATATCCCAGTTCCACCCGGCTCATGGATGCATTGAGCGGCACGACGCTCACCCCGAGCCGGGCGAGAGCGAGAAAGTGGAGGAAGAATTCCGGGCGGTTGTCGAGGGCCAGGGCCACTCGATGGCCGGGCTGATAACCCGCTCTGTGAAGTTGCGTGACGAGCTGGGCGACCTGTTCCCCGGCCTGCCGATACGTCAAGGTCAATGCCGAGTCGGCGTAGTCGCGGCAAGCGGTGGCCGGAATGTGCAGGAAGTCGCGGTCCGCGCACGCAGCGGCGGTACGCTGGAACAATTCCGAGATCGTCCGCCCATCAAAATGCGGCGTCATTGCAGTTCAGGCGCCGGTTTCAATAGGTGATGCTGCCGAGAGAGGTGCCGCCGCACACGAACAGCGTCTGGCCGGTGACGAATCCGGCTGCCGGATCCGCGAAAAACAGCACCGCTCGGGCCACATCCTCGGGCCGGCCAAGCCGCTTCACCGGCACGGCATCGATGATGCGCGGCAGTTTAGGGCTGCCTCGTGGAATGATGTCATCGAACAGGGTGGTTCCCTCGATGGGTCCCGGTGCGACCACATTCGCCGTAATGCCGTGAGCGCCCAGTTCCAGTGCCCAGGTCCGGGCGAGTCCCAGCATGCCGGCCTTGGTCGCGGAATACACCGTGCGGTTGGCGAGGCCGAGTATCGCGCGACTCGATACCAGCACGATCCGCCCAAAACCTTGCTGCTTCATGGTGGGAAGATTCGCTTGCACCAGAGACAGGGGTGCGGCGAGGTGCAGGTGAGTCAGCGCCTGCAGATCGTCCAGCGTGACCGATTCCAGCGGCTTCTCGCGAATGGCTCCTGCGTTGTGGATCACCGTGGTGATCGGGAAGCGGCGCGCCACGTCGAAGGCAATTCCTCGCGTCGCCGCCGCGTCGGCAAGATCGACCTCGATGTGCTGCACTCCGGCGATGGCAGGGTCCGCGGTTTTGCGATCCATGGAAACCACGTGATAGCCCAAAGCCAGAAACGCGCGGCACAACTCGGCGCCGATTCCCGAGCTGCCTCCCGTCACCAGAACGTATTTGTCATTCACGTGGCAACCTCGGCTAGATCAACAGCTGGATCGAGGGCAGCGCGGCGTCACAGTTGACGAGTTCTATTTTCTTCATTCGAATGCGCAATGCTCCGTCGATCGAGGTCAGATGATGATGGGCGACACCGGCCAGCACGATCTGCGTGTCGAGCTGGGTTTCGACATACATGAACGGGGTTCGCATGAGAAAGTCGTCGGCGGGTCCCGTTTCCTCCAACGCCGGCTGCTGCAACACATGTTGGCAGAAGCTCGGCTGCTGCTGCGAGAAGGCATTCGGATGGCGCAGCCGTTCAATGCGTATCTTGAGCAGCAGTTTGTCTTCGTAGAACAGCGAGGTGTGGCTGCGGCCATCCGGCTGGCCGCGTGTCAGAGGCATCCAATAGCGGGCGTCGTCGGTGAACAGTTCGTACCAGGCATCGAAATGCTTCTCGTCCAGAAGGCGCGCTTCGCGGTAGATGAATTCGGCGAGCCGAAGGTCGGATGGGCGGTCGTCAGCCACGTCCCATCAATCCTGAGTCATTCCGGTGGTCATGAAATTCGCCCAGGCGTGTGCCTGACCCCGCATCGGAGCTTCGTTCGTCGCACCGTAAACGCCGGCGCTTTGAGTTTCCTCGCCGGGCGGATGACCTCTGTGCAGGCTGATCCAATCGTTGGCGCTCGCGGCGAGGCCTTCTTGCATGGATCGATAGCAATGCAGGTCGTCGTGCCCGACTACCGAGGTGGGCGCATTGATCAGACGTGAATAAGTCGTGGTGCGCTCCAGCAATTCATCCGGCGCGCCCACCAGCCGGAAAGTCCAGCTCTCAATCAGCGTTTTGTTCACCGCCAGCGGCCGCGCAACGCGGATGGCTTGAATGGCGCCCTTGATCGTGAGGCTGGGGTAGTAGACCGTATTGTGGCGGACCTCGGCCAGGATCTCGCGGCTGCGCTCTTCGCCGTAAGCGGCGATCATGGCTTGTTCATAGGGACCGACATCGGAGTACTGGGAATGAATGGAGAAATTCACTCCGGTGTAGCTATGCCCATTGTCGTAGACTTTGACACCCATCCTGTCGAAGAAATCATAGTCGTTCACGAACGGAGTGAACTGCTCGATCACCATAGGCGTGGGCGTATCCGGCGCGGCGTCCTGCCACAAGCGCTTGGCGGTACCGGCCGAGGATTCGTGCGCCACCATGGGATGCATGGCGTCGTTGAGATTCT
>JANXZQ010000496.1 GCA_025355445.1 Gammaproteobacteria bacterium | reverse complement strand
CCGGCGCCGGCACGGGATCATCCGTCGCCGCGGCCGGCCACGATGCGGCGATCAGGGCGCAGAGCAGGAATAGGCGTGCGGCCGAGCTCACGCGAGCAACCGCGCGAAGCACGACGGCAGGCGTTCGATATCCGCCGATACTATGTTACCCATGGGTCGATCTGGCATCCCACGGTCGTTGCACCACGGCTGCGTGGGAGATTTCCTCAGGCGTCGGCATGATCGCTATTCGATGGGCTTGCCGCAGCGGGCCAGCACGCCCCGCAGATCGCGTATCGGGGGAAACACCTCGTTGTTCCAGTCGGTTCCCTGCGCGTCGTAGGCTCGCTGTTCGAACTCCACGATTTCCTTGTCCTCGCGGAAAATATTCTCGGTAAACCAGGTTACGAAGGGCCATACCACGTGAATGATCCCCGGCACACTCGGCTTCTTCACGGACAAGTACCCATACGTGCGATTGGTGCGCTGCTGCGAGTCCAGCGGCGTATAGCCCAGCCACACATCGAGAACCGGATCGTCGGTTTGCTTGATATCCCGCCCGACCCAGACCTTCAAGCTCTGCGCGGGGTAGTCGGTGCGAATCCGCATGTGGTCGGAGAAGTCCTTCTTCGCCTCGCCGCGCTTGCGCATGAGGTCCACGATGACCTGTTCGCCCACGGAGGATTTCCCCTCGGTGCGGCTGAAGCTGTATTCGACCTGCGCCCAATTCTCGCCGTGCTCCCGGCCCAGGCAACGGGCCCTGATCGAACCCATCTGCTTGCGGTGCATGAATTGATGGTTCATGTCGAAGAGATTTTCGTGCATGAAGGTGTAGTGGCAGGCCACTTCGCGGTTGAGCCGCCGCGTCTTGTAGTCCTTGCGCTGCGAAGAGCCCAGGGCCGCAGGCGCGCGGCTGTCCGCCAGCGCCGGATCGCCCGGAAATACGAAGATCAAGCCGTCAATCTCACGCGCCGGATAACTCTTGACTCCGGTGGGCAGCCGGTCCGTCCCCAAGTATGGAACGTTGACGCATTTGCCGGTTCGATTGTACGTCCAGCCGTGGTAATGGCATTTGAGCTCATCGCCGCTGACCACGCCGAGATGCAGCGGAACCTGGCGATGGGCGCAACGGTCCTCGAGCGCAAACACCTGCCCGCTGTTGCCTCGGTACAAAACAATGGGCAGTTCGGCGAAGCGTCGGCCGAGCGTCTTGCCGGGCTTCAGTTCCGTGGACCAGGCCATGGGGTACCAGTAATCCGGATGCGCACCCACGCGCCGCAGGTCGAAGGTGCCGGGCGAACTTATTTTGTGCAGGCTGATGAGCTGGGAGCTATCTTCGGACATCGTCTTGTTTCCAATCGATGGCGGGAATGTTACCCGATTCGGCGCTGGACGCGAGCCGGGAACTCGCGAGGATCGCTCCACTATGGAGGCTAGGAGCGGAATCGAACCGCTGTACGCGGCTTTGCAGGCCGCTGCATGACCACTCTGCCACCTAGCCCAGGGTCTAAAAACATGGAGCGGGAAACGAGGCTCGAACTCGCGACCTCAACCTTGGCAAGGTTGCGCTCTACCAACTGAGCTATTCCCGCGGAGTGCAGTCACACTAAACAGAGGCGCAATTGTAGGGCGGAACCTGCCGGAGTCAAGAAGAACAGGCCGCAGAATGCGCCTAAAGCCTTGAACTATGCCGCAATTTCGGCCCGGGCAGGCGCGGCATGCGGGAAATCTACAGCTCCGCGCTGCCGCGCAATTCCGGCCAGGCCAGCCGCAGGTACTGGATCATCGACCATAGGGTCAACACCGCAGCGATGGCTGTAAGCAGCAACCCCAAGTTGTAAGTGGGAATGACGAACAGATCCTCTCTGTAGAGCAGCAGGGACAAGCCCACGATTTGCAAGATGGTCTTGTACTTCGCCAGAACCGACACCTTGATGCGGCCGCTGGCACCGATCTCGGCCATCCACTCGCGCAGTGCGGACACGGCAACCTCCCTGCCGATGATGACGATCGCCGTAATCGCAACGAACCAGCGCGGATCCTTGCTGACGATGAGTACCAAGGCAGCTGCGACGATGAGCTTATCGGCAACGGGATCCAAGAACGCGCCGAGGCGCGAGGTCAGGCCCAACTTGCGAGCGTAGTAGCCGTCCATGGTATCCGTGATCCCCGCCAGGGCGAACGCGGCACAAGCAGCGGGTCCGGCCCAGGGGTCCGGCAAGTAAAAGAACAGTGCCACGATCGCTGGGATCATGGAGATGCGCAGCCACGTCAATGCGTTGGGCAGGTTCCAATGCGATTGCCGTCTAGTGCCCCGGGTGGAGGTGCTCATAAATTACCTCGGCGAGCTCGCGCCCGAGACCGCGAACTTGCACGAAGTCCTCGATGCCCGCACGCAAAATCCCCTGCAAGCCGCCGAATTGTTTCAGTAGCTCGCGTCTTTTGACGGGCCCTAGGCCCGGAATGGTTTCAAGTATCGACTGGCTGTGACGCTTGGCCCGTTTGCGCCGGTGTCCCGTGATCGCGAAACGATGTGCCTCGTCGCGAACGCGCTGAATCAGGTGCAAGCCCTTGGAGTCCGGGGCCAGTATAGTGGGCGTGTCTCGGCC
>JANXZQ010000416.1 GCA_025355445.1 Gammaproteobacteria bacterium | reverse complement strand
CTCGACGGCCACGTCCAAGGCAAGCAGACGCTGGCGGATCACTATGCCGCGATGGTGGGTTTGAAGGGTTTCGAGTCGAGCTACCCGCATGAACTGTCGGGGGGAATGCTCAAGCGGGTGGAGCTGGCGCGGGCGCTGGTCGTGAAGCCGGAAATTCTATACATGGACGAGCCGTTCTCGGCGCTCGACGCACTGATGAATCTACGCATGCGCAATGAGTTATTGCGGGTGCTCAAGGAGGAGCGCCACACAGTGCTGCTCATCACGCACGATGTCGAGGAAGCCATCCATCTGGCTGATCGCGTCATGGTCCTTTCGCAGCGGCCGGCGAAAATCCAGGCATCCTATGACGTGAGCATGCCGCATCCGCGTAAGCTTTCGAGCCCGGCGGTACAGGAACTGCGAGAGGCCATATTGCGCGAACTCGGGGTCGAAGAGGCGCTCGACTAAGCGCGCCGCCGCCCATACTCCGTTGCCGGCGAGGTGCAGGACCCGCATTTGTTACACTGTATGGCCACGCCGAGCCTCTGAGGTAGAAGTGATCAGAACGCCAAGACGCAGCCGCAATGCGGTGACCATGCACGAGGTTGCGAAACATGTGGGCGTGTCGCCCATGACGGTGTCGCGCGTCATCAGCGGGGACGCCAACGTCAGAGCGGAGACGCTGCAGCGCGTACAAGAGGCTATCAAGCAGCTGGGATATACGCCGAATGTTGCGGCTCGCAATTTGGCGAAGGCGGCAACGGTGCATATCGGCTTGTTGTACAACAATCCCAGCGCCGCTTACCTCAACGAACTCCTGGTCGGCGTCTTGGAGCAGAGCAGCCATGCGGGCTGCCAGATCGTTCTTGAAAAATGCGGTGCCCGCAACGAACGGGCGGCGATCGAGCGGCTGCTTCGCGACGGCATCGGCGGCGTCATCCTGCCGCCGCCCTTGTCAGATTCCAAGGTGGCATTGGCGGCGCTGCGCGCGGCACGCATTCCCTTCATTGCGGTGGCGACGGGCCGGCCGGAAGCGGCGGGGCTGTCGGTGCGCATCAATGATTTCGAAGCGGCGGCGGCCATGACGCGCTACCTGTTGTCCTTGGGGCATAGAAATATCGGCTTCATCGTCGGCGCTCCGAATCAGACCGCCAGCGTGCAGCGCCAGGCCGGGTTCAAAGAGGCGTTGCGTGAGGCCGGGTTGCCGGTGCATTCCGAGTGGGTGAAGCACGGGTCATTTACATATCGTTCGGGCCTGACGGCGGCCGAGCAGATATTGAATTCAGCGCATCGGCCCACTGCGATATTCGCCAGCAACGACGACATGGCGGCCGCCGCCATCGCCGTCGCGCATCGAGTGCGGCTGGATGTCCCCAAGGATCTGACCATCGTCGGCTTCGACGACACCCCGCTGGCCACGACCATCTGGCCGGCGCTGACCACGGTGCGCCAGCCGGTGGCGGCGATGGCGAAAAAAGCCGTCGAGCTTCTGCTGGAAGAAATCCGCTTGCGCCGCCTCGGCGAGACTCTCGAGCCGCTGCTGCATTTCATGAATTTCACATTGGTCAAACGCGAGTCTTCGGCGGCAATCTAGAGCAGCAGGAGGCGGCTCTGCGTCGATTGACGCACGCCCCGTGATAGCGCTACCATACCGCGTCCGCTGGCTGGATATGAGCCCGGTGCTCGGGCGCTGGGAAAGGGGGGATCATTAGACAAAACAGCACCTCGCTGGTCATTGGCCTGACGTTCGTCGCCACCTTGGGCGGCCTGCTGTTCGGCTACGACACGGCGGTAATTTCCGGAGCCGTCAGTTCCATCGACGCGAACTTCATCGATCCGCAGCATCTATCGGAGACTGCGCGCAGCAGCCTGTCGGGCTGGACCATATCGAGCGCGCTGTTCGGCTGCATCATCGGCGCCATCGTCGCCGGTTGGGTATCGAACGCCATCGGCCGTAAGGGCGGAATGATGGTCGCCGGTGTTTTGTTCCTGATCTCTGCGGCAGGTTCGGCCTATCCGGAATTGGGCTTGGGACCCATCGGCGGCATGGGTCCGAAAGCGCTCACGCCTTTTATCTTGTACCGGATTCTGTGCGGCGTCGGTGTCGGCATCGCCTCCATGCTCTCGCCGCTTTACATTGCGGAAATCGCGCCCAGTCAGATTCGCGGCCGGCTGGTGTCCTTCAACCAGTTGTCCATCGTCGGCGGCATTCTGCTGGTGTATTTCGTCAATTGGGCGATTGCGTCGCAGGGCGATGAGACCTGGATCAGGACCACGGGCTGGCGCCTCATGCTGGCCTCCGAGGCCGTTCCCGCCGTGTTGTTCCTGGCACTGCTCACGCTGGTGCCCGACACGCCGCGGTGGTTCGTCATGAAGGGCCGCAGCGACAAGGCATTGACCGTACTCACGCGATTGGTGGGAGAACCACAAGCGCGCGTGACCATCAAGGATATCGAGAATTCGCTCATCGTGCCCTCGCACTCGGCAGGCACCAGTCTGTTTGCCTTCGGCAGCTTGGTGATCGTCGCCGGCATCATGCTGTCGGTATTCCAGCAGTTCGTCGGCATCAATGCGGTGCTCTACTACGCACCGCTGATGTTCAAGAACTTGGGCGCATCCACCGATTCGGCGCTGTGGCAGACGGTCATCGTCGGCTTGGCGAACGTCGTATTCACCGTGGTCGCCATCCTCACCGTCGACCGGCTCGGCCGCAAACCCTTGATGATCATCGGCGGTATCGTGATGGGCGTGGCCATGGTGACGCTGGGCTTTCAGTTCCAGGCCAATGCGGTGGGCATGGGCCCTCTGATTGCGGCAGTGGCGTATATCGCCGGATTCGCGCTCTCCTGGGGTCCGGTTACCTGGGTGCTGTTGTCGGAGATGTTCCCCAACTCCATCAAGGGCCGCGCCATGGCGATCGCGGTGGCGGCGCAGTGGATCGCCAATCTGTTCGTATCCTGGTCGTTCAAGATCCTGATCGGTAATTCGACGCTCACCGCCATGTTCAATCATGGCTTTCCCTACTGGATCTATGGCGGCATGAGTTTCCTCGCGGCGGCTTTTGTCTACTTCTATGTGCCGGAGACCAAGCGGCGTACTCTCGAGGAAATCCAAAATCTCTGGAGGCGTGGCGGCACTCAAGCTCCGGCTGCGGTCAAACAGCCGGCGGCCGGCTGACCGCGGCGCGCAACTTTCAGCGTGAACATCGACAAGAGCTTTGTTGTGCTGCGGCGGGCAGCGGCGCAACTGACGTTGGACCCGCAGCGGGGCGGGGCGATCCGCGAGTTCAGCTGGGATGGGCGCGACGTGTTGCGGCCAACGCCTGAGCTCGCCGGTGATGATCCGCTGGATATGGCCTGCTTTCC
>JANXZQ010000383.1 GCA_025355445.1 Gammaproteobacteria bacterium | reverse complement strand
GCGGCGCTTATTGCGTAAACATATTATGCGCATGAGGAAACCACGGAGAATCGACGAATGACGAATCAAGGCGATTATGCAATGACCAGGTCCCGACAAATGCCAGTGAAAGCCGCAGGAGACCTAGCGGCGCTGTTGGCCCACCACGGTGTGGATTTCGTACGCTGCGCGTATCTGACGGTGGTAAAAAGAGAGCCGGACGAGACCGGCCTGAATTTCTATCTGGGTCGGCTGCTGGATGGCGAATCGAAGGTCCAGATTCTCACCGAAATGCACCGATCACCCGAGGCACAAGGGAAAGGCGTGAATCTGCCCGGCTTCGAACGCGCAATATTTCTGCGCATGCTGGCAACGCGGCCACTGATCGGGCCGGTGCTGCGGTTTCTGCTGCGCATCGAGGGCGATTCCGCCTTGCAAGTACGTCTGCGCAGGATCGATCAGCAGATCTTCGCTCTCGGCCGTGAGGCCGATTCGGGTCGGGTCGCGACTTTCGAGCCTGAAACGAATGCACTGTTGTCGCGCAGAGTCGTTATTTCCGCGGAAGATCCCAAAGCGATGCTGGATCAGTTCCGGGAGGCAGTGTCGGGTACTGCACAAGCGAAGATCCTTGCCAGCGGGCGATCCGCCTGAGCACCGGACAACCGCGCAGATGACACTGAATTCCCAGTTTCGTGGCTGGATATTCCAGGTGATCGAGTCGCTCGACTATGGTGACGCGGTCTCAAACCAGGCTGTTGCGATCGAGGGACTGCTGAACCAGCTACAGATCCCGACGCGAATCTACTCGAAATGGCACCACGCAAATGTCGCCGGGCGGCGCTCGGACCTTCACGCACTGCATCCCGGCGAGGACGACATCGTGCTGGCCCATTACGCCGGGTACTCGCAATACGCTATTCCGTACGTCCAGCAGCTTAGTTGCACTCGAATCTGCATCTATCACAACATCACTCCGCACTCGTTCTGTGAGCCTGGCTCCGACCTGTACGAATTTTGCGAAAAGGGCCGCAACCAACTGCCGGACGTCGTCAGGGACTTTCATTTCTTCTGGGCGGACAGCCACTTCAACCTTCAGGAATTGATCGATCTCGGCGCGAATCCGGCTCGATGTGCGGTCCTCCCGATCGTCGTCGACGGCGCTGCCGCGGTCCAATCGACTGCTCGCGAGCCGGGGACCTGGCTGTTCCTGGGCCGCATCGCGGCGAACAAGGGCCAGGCCGGCCTGGTCGCCCTGTTTGCCGCGATGCGAAAGCGGGCGCCGGAACTGGCGCAGCGGCTATACCTCGTTGGCAACTTCGATACCAGCGATGCTTACTACAAGTCCGTGCTGCGGGCGATCGAGAGCCACGACCTCGCGGGGCACGTGGTGGTCACGGGCAAGGTGCCCGATTTGGATGTCCGGGATTACTTCCAGGCCTCGTCGGTTTATGTTTCGATGAGCGAGCACGAGGGGTTTGGCGTACCGCTCGTCGAAGCTGCGCACCATGGCCTGCCGGTCGCCGCGCTGCGCAATACAGCCGTCGGTGAAACGCTCGGCGACAGCGACGGCCTAGCCGATGACCCGGAGCAGCTCCTTGCGACGGTCGGCCGTCTGCTCGGCGACGCGCATTCCCGCGATCGGACCCTAGCTGCACAGGTAAAGAATGCAGCGCGATTTTCCCGCGGCAACGTGAAGATTCGCCTCGTGGAGGCTCTGTCATGCGTGCTGCCGCGCACCGCTCAGTTTCACCGTGTCTCGGTCGTCATCTGCACCTATGACAGGGCAGACTTACTCGATCGCGCACTCGACTACCTGCAATATCAGACCTGCCAGCATTTCGAGGTCATTGTCATCGATGGTCCATCCACCGATAAGACCGCGCAGGTCATCGCAAAATACAGCCGCAGGATCAAGATCGGCAGAAACGGCACACGCAACCTGGCAATTTCCCGCAATCTCGGCATAGAGCTCAGTAGCGGCGAACTCATCGCGTTCATCGACGACGACGCGATCCCGTTCGACGACTGGATAGCGACGATCCTGCGCGAATTTAACGCGAGGCCACTGACGCATGCCGCAATCGGCGGTCCAGCCTATTTCGCCGGCCAGCTGCGATTCCAGGCCGAGGACATCGGCATCAACGGCCTGGCCGAGGCGAAGCGAATCGTCGACTCGTCGGAGGTCGGCAGAAACGGCTGGCGCCGCTCCATGCTTGGGACGAACACCTGTTTCAGGACCGACATCATCCGCGAGGTGGGGGGATTCGACGAAGAATTCGACTACTTCCTCGATGAATCGGAGATTAGCTTCCGCCTGCAGGAGCTCAATTACATCGTCGGCTACGCGCCGCACCTCTACCTGCGCCACGAATTCGCCAAGAGCGCAAACCGCGAAGGCGCATATCGCTTCAACTGGTATTCGATCTGCAAGAACACCGCCTACTTCATCGCGGCCTATTCCGGCCTGCACGGGGCAGAGCTCATAGGATATATCGACAGAAGAATGCGCGCCGAGCGCATCAGGCCGCTGCAAAACGCACTCAACGCCGGCAAGTTAGACGAACTTCAGTACCAGGCCGCCGTGCAGTCGATCAAGGCGGGCGCCGCCACAGGGCTTGCTGACGCGGCGCGCTACCCGCAGACGCGCCGGCTCGCTCCGGCGCCGGGACCCTTCAGCGAATACACGCAGCTGCCCACCTATCCGGTAGTTGGCCGGGACATCCCCCAGCTCCATGTTTGCCTTGTCACTCGTGAATTTCCGCCCTTCGTTAGCGGCGGCGGCGTAGGCACTCTTTACTATCACCTGGCAAGTGAGTTGCTGCTGATGGGCCACCGGGTTACGGTCGTGACTATGGCGGATGAACGCTCCGTCTATCGTTGTGGCCGATTCGCGTTGCACTACGAGCCACTGGCCTCGGTTTGTACCGATGCAGTCGGCGCAACGGCGTTCACGAGAAACGCCAATTGGGGCTTTGCGGCATTGCACGCTGTTGCAGCACTGGCAGGTGTGGATCCGGTCGATATCATCGACTCGGCCCTATGGGACTCGGAAGCGTTGCTCATCTCGCTCTTGCCCAGGGGCCAGCGTCCGCCCCTGTTGGTCCGCCTGGTAACCCCGTTCCCAGTCGCTGCGCGCATCAACGGCTGGTCGATGCAGGTCGCCGAAGCCAATCTGATGAAGGCCGCGGAAGAGGCATTAATCAACCAGGCGGATGCGGTCCTCGCTATCAGCGAGTCGATTGCAACGACAATCCAGGCTGAGTACGGAATGCAGCGCGATACGCGCTGGCGTGTATCCCATTGTGGAATCGCCTACTGGCCGTCGTTCGATTTCACCCGGGGGTACACCGAACTAACCGAAATCGAAGGCCTCTCCGGCGCGCTGCCGGTGGACGCGAGGCTGATCCTGTTCGTGGGCCGACTCGAGCGGCGCAAGGGTGTGGACCTCGTGCTGGAAGCTGCGGCGCAATTCCTCGACGCGGACCCGGCGGCGCATCTTGCCTTGGTCGGCAAGGACGTGGAGGACATGTGTGCGCCGTGCCGGAAGACGCTACCGGCGGCGCTGTTGAAGCGCATACATTTTCTGGGGCCGCTCGACGACGCATCCCGGGACAAATTGATGCACGCCGCCTATTGTCTGCTGTTTCCATCACGCTACGAGTCGTTCGGACTCGTGCCGTTGGAAGCATTCATCCATGGCGTGCCGGTCATCGCGTCCAGGTCCGGAGCCATCCCCGAGGTCGTCATCGATGGGGACTGCGGACTTTTGTTCGAAGCCGAAAACAGCGCCATGCTCGGTGACTGCGTGGTGCGCCTCCTGCGCGATCCCGCCCTGCGCAGCACGCTATCCGACGGTGCCACTCGCCGGGCACGCAAGTTCAGCTCGCGCAATTCCGCGATTGATAGCGTGCGGATCTATACAGACATTTTGCGCGAGAACCCCTGACGTGGGGGCCAACGACGGGGGAAAAAGGGCCACAGCGCCCGACATGGAGCTCCCTGCTATCCCCGTGCGGATTATGGGGTCGTGCCAGTGGTCAACGAATCGATCGCGCATCATAGCTCGAAGATCATCTACTTCTCTGTACAAAAGCATCTCTTCTGCGATATCGACATCGCACCCTGACGCGCCAGCTCCGTAGCGGACAGCCGTTCAGCGATCCTTGCGCAGCACGAGTCCGAACGACGTGACCACAAACTTCGCGATCTGCAGCTTCAGGTGGATGGTCTGCTTGTAGGGAGGCAGATCGACGTGCTGGTCCTCAGGCTTGTCACCTGTATAGAAGTTCATCGGCAGGACCGAGCAGCCATGGTCAATCAGCCGGGCCTGCAGGTTGATCAGGTCAATTCTCCGGTACAGCGACAGGGCAGTGGATTCGAGCGTCTCGGCGTCGTCGGA
>JANXZQ010000362.1 GCA_025355445.1 Gammaproteobacteria bacterium | reverse complement strand
GGGGTGCTGCAGGCTCCCACCGATTGCTTTCTCGACATCCATGCGCCGTACCCGTAGCAGGCGCGATGCATCGATCACGACGCGCCAGTCCGGCGCCGTGATGCGGATGCATCGCGCCTGCTACGGGTACGGCGCATGGATGTCGAGAAAGCAATCGGTGGGAGCCTGCAGCACCCCTTTGGATTCATAGGCTTTTTGCAATTTGATCGCGGCGGCGAAGGCTCTGGCCCGATGCGGATCGAGTTGTGGCAGGCCGGCGGCTATCCCACCGTCCTGCAGCATGCGCCGGCGTTCATGCAGGACGTAGACTTGCGCGAAACGATCCTGTCGCATGTCGCCGGAGCATCCTTTTACGGCAGTCCCAGCATCGAATGCCTGAATTACCTGGAACGCGGACTCGGTACTGAGCTCATCCGTTTCAACAAGTCGATCACCCGGCGGATGATTGCCTCGCCCTACGTGGAGCGCTTCGGTCCGCAGTTGCGATCGCCGCGCGGCACGATTGTGGTGTGCCTGTATGGCAAGCCCGAATTTTTCTTCGTGCAGAACTGCCTGTATGCCGGCCTTCCGGGCATAGAGGACTATGAATTCGTGTACGTATCGAACAGTCCGGAAATGGCCGAGACGCTGCTGCGCGAAGCGCGCAGCGCGGACCTGATTTACGGCCTATCGAACAGCATTGTGATCCTGCCCGGCAATGCCGGTTTTGGGGCCGCGAATAATGTCGCCACGAGCGTCGCGCGCAGCGACCGGCTGTTGGTGGTCAATCCCGACGTGTTTCCGCGTGATCCCGATTGGGCCAAAAAGCACACCGATCTGCTGCGCTCGGTTCCGGCGGACCAATCGCGACTGTTTGGCGTCCCGCTCTATTACGATGACGGCTCCCTTATGCATGGTGGGATGTATTTCGAAATCGACGTCGGCATATCCTTATCCGGCGGCCAGCCAATGCCCGCGCGCTTGTGCCGAACCCAGCATTACGGCAAGGGATCGCCGGCCGGCTCCCTGCAGTTCAACCAGTCGCGCCCGGTTCCCGCGGTGACCGGCGCGTTTATTTCCGTCGAGCGCTCTTGGTTCGAACATCTGGGTGGATTTACCGAGGATTTCATCTTCGGTCACTACGAGGACGCTGACCTCTGCCTCAAGAGCATTGCCAAGGGCACGGCTCCGTGGATACACGACATCCGGCTGTGGCACTTGGAGGGCAAGGGTTCGACCCGACGCCCGCACCACGAGGGCGGCTCCATTGTCAACCGGTGGTTGTTCTCCAATACCTGGATGTCCGCGATCGAGGATGGCCTGATTGGGCCGGCGCCGACCCACATGTTACTGCAAGAGAGCGCGGCGCCGACGCCGTTGGCATCCATCGACAATCAGACCAAACGCAAGGTCGTCATGCATAAGCGGGTGAGCTGATGAAAGTTTTGCTCGTCAGCCTGTATCACCCTGAGCTCGTCCGAGGCGGCGCGCAGCAGGTCTGCTACGAACTGTTTTGTGCACTGAAGACCCGTGACGGTATTGAGCCGACGCTACTGGCGGCCGTTGATCCGTCATTCAAGGCTCTCTACAAGGCCGGCGCCCAGATAACGGGCTTCGATGGACGAGAGGGCGAATTTATTTATCTCAGCCGCGGATACGATTACTTATGGCACAAGAATACCAGTGTCGAATTGGCCCGGTCATTTGCGGAGTTCCTCGAGCTTATCCAGCCCGATGTAATCCATTTTCATCACTTTCTGCTGTTCGGCATTGATATCCTGACCCTTACTCGCCGCATCCTGCCGAAAGCCCGCATCATTCTGACTTTTCACGAATTCCTGTCGATCTGCGACGCGAATGGGCACATGTTGCGAAAGTACGACAAGTCGCTGTGCACCCAGGCCTCGCCGATTCGCTGCCACCAGTGTTTCCCCGATCTTCAGCCGGAGCACTTTTTCGTCCGGGATATGTGGGTCAAGCGGCATCTGTCGGTGGTCGACGAGTTTACGGTGCCAAGTCGCTTCATGGTCGACCGATATGTCTCCTGGGGACTCGACCCGGCGAGAATAACCTACGTGACGAATGGCCAGCCGGACTATTCCCGTGGGCGCATTGACCGCACTGTGCGCGAAAAGCGCAATCGCTTTGGATTTTTTGGCCAGTTGGTCGACAACAAGGGTGCCTGGGTCCTGCTGCGGGCGGTACAGCAGCTGCGGGCCGAGGGATTCAAGGATTTTGTCGTCGAGATCAACGGCGACAACATGCAATACGCAACCACCGAGCGGCGCGCAGAACTGGAGGCATTTTTCGCTAAGGAGAGCGAGTTGCCGGTGGGCGACCGTATAGTCTTTTTTAACGGCTCGTATTCCGTTGACCAGCTACCGCAGCGCATGGCGCGCATTGACTGGTGCATTGTGCCATCGGTGTGGTGGGAGATTTTCGGGCTCGTGATCTCCGAGGCATGGATGTTCAAGCGGCCCGTGATAGCCTCGAACGTCGGCGGACCTGGCGAGCGGGTATCGCACGAAAAGGATGGTCTGCTGTTCGATGTCGCCGATGCCGGGTCGCTCGCCCAGGCCATCCGGCGCGCCTGCACGGAGAAGGACCTCTGGCAGCGGTTGGTGGACGGCATCACGCCCCCGGCAACGGCGGAGGTCATGGCCGATGGATTCATGTCGGTCTATAAGCGCCGGATAGCTGAGCCGGCGTCTTGACATCTGGAGCCGGCTTGCATGGCAATCCATCTGGAAAAAAAGAGTAAGATATTTCGATGGCCGTAACAGGATTTTTGGAAATCTCCGGCACCCATTCCGTCAGCGGTTGGGCTTACGATTCAGCGCTACCGTCGGCGCGTCTGGAAATTGTTGTTCGGATTGCCGACGAGTTTGTAGGATCAGGGTACGCGGACACCGATCGTGCCGATCTGCTGGCGGCGGGAATAGGCGACGGCTTACATGGATTTTCTATCGATCTTTCCGAGGCCACCATTTCGGCGGAAGACGCCGCCGTTCTGGATGTATACGCCATATCGGGCGTGGAAGTGGTCAAGATATCACGCGCCCTAACAGAGCCAGAAACCATCGACGATTTGTCATTCGGGTCGGGCGAGCCGACGAGCGACGAGAAACAACTTCCAGTATTTATTTTGGGTCCC
>JANXZQ010000272.1 GCA_025355445.1 Gammaproteobacteria bacterium | reverse complement strand
TGTCGGCGTCGCTCGCCGCGTGCAACGCGCCCGTATATCCGCTCAGCACTGCCGATATGGCGTAGGCAAGCTTCTGATTGTTGTTCAAGCATGTCTCCCTGAAGAATCAGTGGCAAAAAAAATAGGCAACGCAACGAATCTGAAATTCGTCCCGCACAAGTGTTCTCAAAGGCAATTTCATCCCAAATCAAGGTCGAGCCCTCACCCATCCCTACTTGGCCCGCCGCGTCCCGCTGCGTTGTTTTTTACGCAGAGCCGATTACATATTTATGACAGTACTATGACTTAACTGTGACCAACGATTCAAGCGGTTTCCTGCGCGCACGCCGCAGTCGAGCGGAAGACGGTACTTTTGCCTGGTCCTGTGCTGGAATGGATGGTTTAGGCCCGTTACCCAGCCCGTTACCAAGGTCCATTGCGCAATGCAGAAGATTCATGAACTTGCCCGCTCCGTCGATGTGGTCCTCGAAACGGATGTCTTGGTGGTCGGCAGCGGCCCCGGAGGGCTCGCGGCAGCCCTCGCGGCCGCCCGAGCAGGCGCGCGCACCGCGCTCATCGACCGCAATGGCTGCTTCGGCGGCAATATCACTCAGGTAGGGGTCGAGGGCTTTGCCTGGTATCGCCACGAAAACACCGTCGACTGCGAGGGCATCGGCATCGAGTTCGAGGAACGGGCGAAGGCCATGGGGGCGGCCATGCCGGAACCACAGTCCTTGAGCCATGCGCTCGACGCCGAGATGTTCAAATGGGTCGCGGATACGCTGGTCCAAGAGGCCGGTGTCACCCCGCTGCTGCACCGCCTCTGCGTTGCCCCCATCATGGAAAAGAGCGTAATACTCGGGGTCATCACGGAAAGCAAAGCGGGCCGCGAGGCCATCCTGGCCAAGCGTGTGGTCGATGCCACGGGGGATGCCGATATCGCGGCGCGCGCCGGAGCGCCCTTCCACAAGTCGCTCAAGAAAGACATGATGGCGGTGTCCGTCATGTTCTCCATGTCCGGAGTCAACAAGCGGCGCTTCATCGACTCGGTGAAGGCCGATCCGCAAACCTATGCCGACTGGTCGGGCAACGGCGAATGGGATTACGAGACCACTGGTAAAGAAGACCAGCTGTTCTCGCCCTTCCTGCGCAAGCCCTTCAAGAAGGCGCTCGACGCCGGACTCATCCCTCCCTACCTGCACACCATCGCCGGCACCTGGGGCACGGTCACCGATCAGGGCGACCTGACGTATCTGAACCTGGTGCATGTCCCGGAAATCGACGGCACCGACCCGAATGACTTGACCCTCGGCGAGATGCGCGGCCGGCGCGAAGCCATTTATGCCATGGAGGCCCTGCGCAAGTTCATGCCGGGCTGCGAGGATGCCAAGCTGCGCAACTTCGGCATGACGCTGGGAATTCGCGACACGCGCAAAATCGACGCGCTCTACAATCTCACCGGCAACGATGTGCGCGAGCAAGCGCGCTTCGATGACGCCATCGGCATCTTTCCCGAGTTCATCGACGGCTACGGAATTCTGATACTGCCGACCACCGGGCGTTACTGGCACGTGCCCTACCGAGCTTTGGTGCCCAAAGGCGTCGGCAACTTGCTGGTGGCCGGCCGCAGCATCGGCGGCGACAAGGTCTCGCATGCGTCGGCACGCAACATGATGTGCTGCGCCGTGAGCGGTCAAGGCGCCGGCGTGGCCGCAGCGGTCTCCATTCAACGCGATGAGGCATTCGATGCGTTGAACATCGGCGCGGTGCAGTCGGAGCTTGCGCGGCAGGGCGCCCGCTTCCGGTGAATCCCGGCGCAGCCGGTCAGGCTACCAGCCGCTTAAGGGGCAGCTCGCCGCTGCGCTGGTGGGTATTGGCGCTGGCCGCGATTGCAGTGTCCAGCAGCTATTATGAGGACGATGTGATTGGTCCGATCGCCGACCTCTTGCAGCGGCAACGCGGATTGACGCAATCGCAGCTCGGAATGCTGAACGGGGTGATCAGCATTCCCAATGTCGCTCTGGCGCTCATCAACGGGCTGCTGATCGACCGTTACGGACCCGCGCGAATGGCGCTGTGGTTGGCCGCAATCGGCGTCGTCGGCGCGGCACTGACCGCAGTGGGTAGCCCCTACGAGCTCCTGGTTGCCGGCCGCTTTATCTTCGGCATCAGCGAAGGCGCGATTTTCATCGCCCTCATCGCGGGATTGGCCCAGTGGTTTCCCCGCAGCGGCATTGCCTTGGCCACCGCGCTGTATCTGAGTTTGGCACGGGTGGGCTCCTATGCCGTGGACACCTCGACCGCCTGGGCCCAGCCGCTGTATGAGCGCGGATGGCAAGCACCCCTGTGGCTGGGCACCGGCATCACGCTGGCGGGCCTTGCGGCGGCGGCGATTTATTACTGGCTGGACAGGCGTCACCGGCACAGCATCGCATCGCACGGCGCCCAACCCACGCCCGACGCCCAACCCACGCGCGTGAACTGGCCGCAACTGCTGACCTTTGACATGTCCTACTGGTACATCCTGGGACTGCACGTCCTGTACGCGGCAGTGTTCTTCCCGTTTCGAACCACCTATGCCATCGAGTACTTCCAACACGCCAAGGGGCTGTCCCTCGCCCAAGCGGGGGTGGCCAATAGCTGGGTGTTCTTCGCGGCCATTTTCGCCACCCCGTTCTTCGGACTGCTCGCCGACCGCTTCGGCCACCGCGCACTCATGCTGACGTTCGGCACCTTGCTCCTGCCTCTGACCTTCGTTGTGCTGGGCCTCACCCATTTGAGTCTGTGGGTGACGACGGTGATGATGGGCATCAGTTTTTCCCTGGTACCGGCAATTATTTGGCCGGCCACGACCTTGATCGTCGAGCCGCGACGCTTAGGGACGGCGCTCGGACTGATCACGCTGATTCAAGCGCTCGGCATGGCGGGATCCAATCTCGCCGCCGGATGGCTTGCCGATCGGGCCGGCGCCGGCGCGCACAATCCGCGGGGCTACGAGGTCATGCTGTGGTTCTTTTTCATTCTCAGTCTCGTCGCCCTCGCCTCCGCCCTGCAGCTGTGGCGGCGCGAAGCCGGTCCCAAGGGACACGGCCTGGAGGAAGCTGGCAGGAGCCCAGCCCCGCCCGGACAGTAAGTATTCCTGATGTCAGGGAATTCCTTTGCGGCTATGCTGTCCCATGGTCCAACAAAACAAGGCGGACCCCGGCATCACGCTGCGATTCCTAGCTGAAGTATGACCCTGACGTGCAAATCCGGGGCGCGGCGCGTCGTTGCCGCCCTGAACTTATCGTTTCTCGCGGCTTACGCGTCGCTTCTCGCCGCTTGCGCGGTGGGCCCGAACTTCAAGAAACCCGCCGCCCCGGAGGCCGCGGACTACACGCCGACGCCGCTCTCGACCACCGTTGCCGCCGCAAACGGCCCCGCCGGCGACGCGCAGCGCTTTGTGAAGGGCAGCGATATTTCCGCAGATTGGTGGACCTTGTTTCATTCCACGGCTCTCAATGAACTGATTGAGCTCTCGCTTGCCAACAATCATGACTTCAAGGCGGCGCAGGCCGCCCTGTCGGTGGCCAGAGAAAACGTTCTCGCGCAACGCGGCGTTTACTATCCCAGTGCCGCGGCAAGTTTCTCAGCTTCCCGGCAGAGACAGTCGGGGCAGATCGCCCCCACGCTGAACTCCAACGCCTTTCTATACGACCTGTTCAC
>JANXZQ010000247.1 GCA_025355445.1 Gammaproteobacteria bacterium | reverse complement strand
CACGTGCACATTCTTCTGCCCGGCGAGTTCCGCATCCGTCAGCGGCTCGAATACACAACCGCGCGCGTCCCGATGCGTCTTCACGGACTGCACCACCACCCTTTGCGTAGTCATCGCCGCGGCGGCCGCACTTGCGTCCGCGCCGCCTGGCGCCCCGCTTGCCGGCGACCTACGAGCAGCACACCGGCGACGAACATCATATCCAGCCAGTCCAAGTCGCCGCCGCCGCTCTTGCTCGCCGATTGCAGCGGCGGTGTCGACTTCACGGTCAGCGAAGCCGAAACAGCGGCCGCGTTGCCGCCGGCCGGGCCGGTCGCCAGTGCATTCGCGGCAATGGCGCTGGCATAGGTGCCTGCTGACCCGGAAACGGTCAGGGTAAGGGAACAACTGCCCTTGGGCGGAATATCGGCGCCGGACAGGGTCACCTTGCTCGTAGTGGTCGTCAGGTTCCCGGATGTGCCCGTGCAAGTGGTGGTCGGCGCCGGCAAAGTTTCAATGCTCAACCCCGTCGGCAACGTCTCGGTGAAGTTCGATTGCGTCAAGTCAAAGCCATTCGCATTGTTGAAGGTAATGGTCAGCGTCGGCATGTCGCCGATGATAACGCTGCTCGGAGAGAATGCCTCGGTGATCGTCGGCGGCGCGGGCGTTACCGTCATTGGGGTTGGACAGGCGGTGGCCGCCGTGCCGGCCAAGGCCGGTGCATTCACCATGGGCACGCCTGCGGCGGTAAAAGACACCGTTCCCGTGCTATCCACGTGGCCCGCAGAATCCGTCACAGTGAGCGTCAGTGTCCCTGCGCTGCCGGTGGATACGACCGTAACCTGGGGCATATTGCCGCCCGCCTGAATCGTAACGCCGCCGGTCGCGGCCCACGCATAGGACGCCACCGTGAGATTGCACGCGGCTACACTGCCGCTGGCATCGAAAGTGGTGTTGCTGCCGCCGGACTTGGTGATGACTGCGATGGGCTTGAGAGCCGCGTTGACCGCACTCAGCGCGTTCACCATGCCGGCGCCGCATTGAGTGCCGTCGTTGGGGCAGGCGCACTCGCCGGTCGTAGTAGCCGGATCGGTAGCCGGACAGACCGGAAGACCCAAGGTGTTCGGCGGGAACGGCGTGGCACTCGATTTGATGCGTGCGATCAATTGTGGCGGCGTCAAGTTCGCATTGACCGCGCGCATCAACGCAGCGATGCCGGAGACGATGGGTGCGGAAAAGCTGGTGCCGAGATTTGGGTTCAACTGATTCGTGTAGCTGTTCGTGCCGGGCGATGTCAGTCCGAGATTGACGGTGGTGTCGAGCGACCGTAGACAGGGGCCGGAACTGTTCACGCAGTTACCGGCGGGTGCGGATATTCCGACTTCAGCCCCCAGGCTGCTATAGCCCACTTTGGTGCCTACATTGCGCAGTCCCGCCACCGCCAGCACGCCGGGGCAATTGCCGGGCGCATCCACCGGGCCGCTTTCATTGCCGGCCGACGCAACCACTAACACGCCCATGGAAGTAAGTGTGGTGATCACGCTACTGTAAGGGCTGGGGCAAGTGCCGGTGCCGCCCAGGCTCAGATTAATGATATCGGCGGGGAAGAGATTGTCCGGAACTCCCGACACCGGCAGGCCCACCGACCATTGCATGCCGACGATGATGTCCGAGTCGTAACCGCCGCATTTACCCAGCGCCCGTACCGGTAAGATGTAAGGATTCCATGTCATGCCGGCGACGCCGACCTTATTGTTGGTCAGCGCCCCCAACACACCCACGACTCGCGTCCCATGCCAAGAGCTATCCTGAACCGCGCAATTTGCAACCGGAAACAGAGTGGTGTTCTTTTGATCAGCGGCGTTGATCCAATCGCCTGGATCCGACGGGTCCGGATCCCAGCCATCGCCGTCGTTGGCGATCAGGAAGGTGCCGAGCGCAGCACCGGTAGTCGGGTTGTAGTCCTGATCCACGAAATCGTAGCCCGGCAGCAAGCGGCCGCCCAAGCCTGCGCGTAGCAGATCGGGATGATCGAATAGAACACCCGTATCGACATCGGCGATGACGGTGCCGGAACTTCCCGTGGTGATGGCCCAGGCGGAGATGGCGTCGGTGGCCGCGAAGTCGCTGGTTGGCGTGGTGGTGCTGGGCGTTTGCATGAACCACTGACCGCCGGCACCGGCGGTCGGGACGAACAAGGGATCATCGGGCGCGGCGTGCGGATAACGCCGCTGGTCCACTTCGGCATACTCAACGGCCGGATCGGCGCGCAGCGTCTTGAGCACGGCGTTGACCTCCGCGCCATACAGCGTCTTTTGCAAGTACAGCACATGCATGCTGGAGGTCACCTGACGCGACCTCGCCATCGCCAAACGGGCGCGTTGCGCAAGTCCGGCAACGTCCGCATCCGTCGTGACCGCTTGGGTTATTTTCACGCTCTGGGCGCGTGATCGAACGTTGATCGACCTGACCACGGCATTGCCGGCAGTCGCGCGAAAGCCCACGATCAATCGCCGCGCCTCCGGCCCGATTTGAACGGCATGCGTGCGTACCGGATTCCATTCCGGCGCCGCCGCAGCGTCCGCGTCTAAGAGCCCAAACGGCAAACCGAACACGCCGCTCAATGCCAGCGCGCACCGCAGTTTTCCGATTCCTTGCATAAAACCTCCAAATCCGCCGTGGCGGGGTCGAATCGCTGCCTCATTGCCGTCGATTCCGCGCCATTAGACTAGCAAGAATGGGCGCGCGGTATTGAGACCATGGCCGCAAACGCGAGTTCGGGTGAATTCGTTGGTATTCCGCCTGGCGGCACCAATCGTCGGTGGCTGGAGACACATAGTCTCCGGCTCCCGCGTCCACCCTGTAGAATGACAACCAGGGTTCAATAAAATTTTGAGGGGCAATTCAATGTTGTACGACAATCGGCAATTCTACATCGACGGCGCCTGGGTCGATCCCTTTGAATCAAAGGAATTCAAGGTGATCAACCCGGCCACCGAAGCGTCTGCCGGCGTCATCTCCATGGGCGGCCCCAAGGATGTGGATCGCGCGGTCGCGGCGGCGCGGCGCGCCTTCGACAGCTATTCTCGTTCCACGCCTGCCGAGCGCCTCGCCTTGATGGAGCGAATTCTCGCTGCCTACAAGGCGCATTACGATGAGATCGCGCACGCCATTTCGACGGAAATGGGCGCGCCCATGACGCTCGCCAAGGGGTCGCAGACGCGGATCGGTGTCGGCCACATCAGCGCCATGATCGAGGTGCTGAAGACCTTCAAATTCGAGGAAATGCGCGGCAACGTGCGGTTGGTACAAGAGCCCGTCGGTGTGTGCGCGCTGATCACGCCCTGGAATTGGCCGATGAACCAGGTCGCCGCCAAAGTGATTCCGGCGCTCGCCGCCGGCTGCACCATGGTGCTCAAGCCCTCCGAGTATTCGCCGTTCAGCGCCATCCTCTGGGCCAAGGTCATGCACGAGGCCAAAGTCCCCGCCGGTGTATTCAATCTCATCAACGGTGATGGGCAAAACGTGGGTGCGCCCCTGTCCTCGCACCGCGAAGTCGATATGGTGTCATTCACCGGCTCGACGCGCGCGGGTACCGAGGTCGCGCGCAGTGCGGCGGCGTCAGTCAAACGAGTGCACCAGGAACTCGGCGGAAAATCGCCGAATGTGCTGCTCGACGACGCGGACTTCGAACGCGCCGTCAAGCAAAGCGTGCTGCATGTCTTCCAAAACTCCGGCCAGTCCTGCAATGCGCCGACGCGCATGTTGGTGCCTGCCGGCAAAATGGCCGACGTGGAGGTCATCGCCAAGCGTGTCGCCGAGACCATGGTCGTGGTGGGCGATCCGGCGTCTGAAAAGACGACGATCGGTCCCGTCGTCTCCAAACTGCAATTCGATCGGGTCGAGGGATATATCGAGAAGGGTATTGCCGAAGGCGCGCACCTCATTACCGGCGGCGCCGGACGGCCTGACGGATTGCCCAAGGGATACTTCGTCAAGCCTACGATTTTCTCGAATGTGCGCAACGACATGACCATTGCGCGCGAAGAGATCTTCGGGCCGGTGCTCTGCATCCTGCCGTATCAGACTGAAGAAGAGGCAGTGCAGATTGCCAACGACACGCCCTACGGTCTCGCCGCCTATGTCTGGTCGCAGGACACGGTTCGCGCGCGCCGGGTCGGGAATCGTATCCGGGCAGGCCAAGTCGCGCTGAACGGTGCGTACGGCGACATGCAGACTCCCTTCGGCGGATTCAAGGCGTCCGGCAATGGCCGTGAATATGGAGAGTTCGGCCTGCGCGACTTCCTCGAGGTCAAAGCCATGATCGGAGTCGACGCCGCGTAGGCAGGCGGGACGCCGCGCTTGAGCATTGACGGAGCCTCAGTCGCACGCGACCCGGTGGATCGCGACCCGGTCGATCCCGCGGTGGTGCGGCTCGAGAAACTAAGCAAGCGCTATGCCCCGGATCGCCCCGCGATCCTGGACGGCATCGATCTCGAGCTGCGGCCCGGCGAGTACCTGGCCGTGATGGGCGAATCCGGAGTCGGGAAGTCCACTCTGCTCAATTTGCTGGCCGGCCTCGATCAGCCCGATTCCGGCCGGGTGCTGCTCGAGGGGATCGACCTGTCCACGCTGAGCGATGATGCCGTCACGCTGCTGCGTCGTAGAGCAGTGGGATTCGTTTTTCAGGCGTTTCATGTGCTGCCCTACTTGAGCGTGGAACAGAACGTCGCCCTGCCCTTGGAACTGCTGCAAGTGCCGGAGCCTGAACGCAGCCGGCGCACACTCGAGATGCTTTCCGCCGTGGGCATTGATTCGCTCGCCCGGCGGTATGCCAGAGAGTTGTCCGGCGGCGAGGTGCAGCGCATCGCCATCGCGCGCGCCCTGGTGCATCGGCCACGGCTGCTGCTGGCCGATGAGCCGACGGGGAATCTCGACCCACGCACCGCGCTGCAAACTCTGCAGCTGCTGCGCGCGCAGATCAAGGCGAATGCCGGCGCGGGAATTCTCATCACGCATTCACGCACCGCGGCCGAGACCGCCGATCGCATTGTGGTGCTCGATGCCGGGACCTTGCGGCCTTCCAAGCCGGGAGAATGAGCGTGCCCAGCGAGTCGCGCGGGACGTTTACCATTTGGCGCATTCTGCTGCTGACGCAGCTGCGTGAATCACCCGCACGGCTGTTGGTCACGGTGTTGGCTATTGCGCTCGGAGTAGCGCTGGGTGCGGCGGTATTCTTGGTCAACACGGCCGCGCTCAATGAATTTGGCCTGGCAACGAAGCGGCTGGTGGGTGAAGCCGATGTGGTGGTCCGCGGGCCTCGCGAAGGATTTTCCGAAACGCTATTTACTCACCTGGCGACCGACGACGCAGTCAGCATCGCAAGTCCGGTGCTGGAACTGGAGGTCGCGCTGCCGGGGCGGCGCGACACGCTCAAGGTCCTCGGCGTAGACCCGTTCCGCGCGGCATCACTGCAGCCTGCACTCATCGGCGACATCGGTGCCGGGATATTTGCGCTGTTTCAACCCGACAGTATTTACTTGAGCAGCAGTGCCGCGCAGGAACTGCATGTCGGCCGCGGCGACTCGCTGCAGATTATTGTCGGCAGCGCACCGCAGGCGCTGCGCGTGCTCGGCATACTGTCGGAGGGCAGTTACTCGCAATCCTTAGGATTGATGGACATCGCCTCAGCCCAATGGACTTTCAATCAAATCGGCCGCCTGAATCGTATCGATCTGCGCTTGAAGCCCGGCAACGACGTCAATGCCTTTCGTCATACGTTGGGAGAACAGTTGCCGATCGGTGTGCTCGCAGTCGCCCCGCAAGTAGAGCGTGATCGAGCGGTATCGGTGACTCGGGCCTACCGGGTCAATTTGAATATGTTGGCGTTGGTGGCACTCTGGACCGGAGCATTTCTCGTGTTCTCGACTCAATCTCTCGCTGTGCTTCGCCGGCGTCGCTCGCTGGCATTGCTGCGGGCCTTGGGAGTCACGCGAGGTCAATTGCAATGGGCGCTCACCGGCGAGGGTGCCGCCCTCGGCGTCGCCGGCTCTTTGCTCGGCGTCATTTTCGCCGTCATAATCGCCGCGGCCATTCTGCGATTCCTCACCGGGGACCTCGGCAACGGCCAATTGCGCGCCGTGGGTGCGTCGCTGCGCGCGGCGCCCCTGCCCATGCTCGTGTTTTTGGTGCTGGGCACCGCCGTGGCCAGCGTCGGCGCCTGGTTGCCGGCCCGCGCCGCGGCACGGCAATCGCCGGCGCGTTCTCTCAAAGGCGGCAACGGCGACCACTCTGTGGCGGCCAGACGCAGCACCTACTCCGGTATCGCGCTGTTGGTGATCGGCGCATTGCTGTCCCGTATACCGCCCGTGGCAGGCTTGCCGGTCTTTGGCTACGTTGCAATTGCCGCATTGTTGTTCGGCGCCGTACTGCTGGTGCCTGCCTTGACGGTGAAGGCATTGAGTGTCGCACCCCGCACCCACCGCGTGGTGATCGATGCGGCCGTGGCGCAACTTCGAGAGAATGTCAGCCTCTCGACCTTGAGCCTGGCCTCCATCATCGTGAGTTTCAGCCTGATGGTGGCCATGGCCATCATGGTGTACTCGTTCCGCGTTTCGTTCGAGCACTGGCTGGTCAAACTTCTCCCCGCCGATATGCAACTGCGTGAACCCTACGGCAACGACACCGCGTATTGGTCCGCAGCCGATCAGGCAATGCTCGCCACGGTTGCCGGCGTGTCGCGCATTGAGTTTCGTCGCTCGCGGCAGCTGCTGCTTGACCCAAAACGCGCTCCCGTCACCTTGATCGCGCGCGGTGCGACGGACGCTCAAGCGGCGGCGGAGTTGCCGTTGCTGCAAAGTCTCAAACAGCCGCCCGCCTCCGAGCCGGCCTGGATATCCGAGGCGCTCGCTGACCTGTACGGCTACAAGATAGGCGACCGCATCGACCTGCCGCTCGCGGGCCGCAGCCGGCCGTTCACCGTAAGCGGTATCTGGCGTGACTACGCCCGCACCACGGGGGCCATTGTGATATCGCGTCCGGCATATCTTGCCGCCACCGGCGATGCCGGCACCAACGAGGGCTCGATCTGGCTGACGCCGGGCGCCAACTCGGCACTGACCGAGGCGTCGCTGCGCTCGCGCTTCGCGCGTGGCGATTCACTGGAAATATTGACCAGCACCGCATTGCGCGAACGTTCGCTGCAAATCTTCGATCGGGCGTTCGCCATCACCTACGCGCTCGAAGCCATTGCCGTCATCATCGGTCTCACCGGCGTGAGCTTTGCCGCCAGTTCCACCGCCCTCGCCCGTCGCGCCGAGTTCGGCATGCTGCGGCATATTGGTATGCTGCGCCGGCAGGTTATCGGCATGTTGGCAAGCGAAGGCACGCTCACCAGCGCCTTCGGCGTTGTCTATGGCCTCGTTCTCGGCCTCGCACTGAGTCTCGTCCTGGTCTATGTCGTCAATCGCCAATCCTTCAATTGGAGCATCGACCTCGCCATTCCCGCCTGGCAGTTAGCGGTACTGAGTGTCACATTGATCGCCGCTGCGGCCGTCACCGCCGTCTGGAGCGGGCGCGCCGCCATGAGTCAGGATGCCGTTCAAGCCGTGCGCGAGGACTGGTAGCCGTATGCGCAGCTACGCGCCGTGCGCGCTCGCAGCGCTGGTTGCCAAGGCTGTCCTGGCGATCATCGCTACCGCAGGAACTCTCGCGGCCGCAGCAGGCTCCGCCACCCCGGCACGGCCCGCAACCCCGGCAGCCACCGCCACGCCTGCGCCCGCCTACGCTGCGGTGACGAGCGGTCAGTCGCTGGAGTTTCCCGCCGACTACGGCAGTCACCCGCAATTTCGCACCGAGTGGTGGTACGTCACCGGCTGGTTGAACACTGAGCATGGCGAGCCGCTGGGCTTTCAAATTACGTTTTTTCGCACCAAGCCCGGCATCGACGACAGCAACCCCAGCGCTTTTGCTGCACATCAGCTGCTGATTGCACATTGCGCCATCAGCGATCCGAAGCGCGGCCGCCTGTGGCAGGACCAACGCATTCGCCGCGCCGGAATGGGTCTCGCCGAGGCCGCAGTCGGCGATACCGACGTCAGGATCGACGGCTGGTCGCTGCGTCGCAACGCGATAGGCGCGCCGGGTGGCCATTCAGCCGCCCCTTCAGCCGCCGCTTCGTCCCCTTATGCGGCGAAGATCGAAGCCGACGATTTTGCCTTCGACCTCACGCTCGCACAAACGCAGGCTGTTCTCCTGAACGGCGACGCCGGGGTCAGCCACAAGGGCCCCACCGCGTCAGCCTCCAGCTACTACTACAGTCTGCCGCACCTTGTCGTAGCAGGGGCCATCGAGCGTCACGGCACCCGTGACCGCGTCAGCGGCGAAGCGTGGTTCGATCATGAGTGGTCGAGCGAGTACTTGGATGCCGAAGCCGTGGGTTGGGACTGGATCGGCATCAACTTGGATGACGGCGCGGCGCTCATGGCGTTTCGCATCCGCGGCACACAGGGCGACTCGCGCTGGGCCGGCGGCACGCTGCGCGGCAGCGACGGCCAGATTCAAGTCCTCGGGCCTCAAGATATCGAATTTCGCGCAAGTCGCCGCTGGACCTCGCCGCGAACGCAAATTGTCTATCCTGTGCAATGGTTGGTGCGGGTGGGCAGCCGAGAGTTTGAGCTTCAGCCCCTGATCGATGATCAGGAGAACGACACGCGATTGTCCACCGGCGCCATCTACTGGGAGGGCGCGGTGCGGGCCTATGAGCAACATCGCCTGGCCGGCCGCGGATATTTGGAATTGACGGGTTATGGAGAGCGGCTGCGGCTCCGGTAAGCTCACGTACAATTCGCCGGCACGCGCATTCCACAGGAGACCGATAGTGAGCCGCGATTCTCGCTTCGATATTTTATTCGAGCCGGTGAAAATCGGCCCTCTGGTCGCGAAGAACCGGTTCTTCCAAGTGCCCCACTGCAACGGCATGGGCTACGCCCGGCCGAGGGCCCATGCCGCCATGCGTGGCATGAAGGCTGAAGGCGGCTGGGCGGTGGTGAGCACCGAAGAAGTCGAGATCCATCCGTCGACCGATGTTTCGCCGTACATTGAAGGCCGAATATGGGATGACCGCGATGTGCCTGCGCTCGCGCTCATGACGGACGCCATTCACCGGCACGGGGCGTTGGCCGCCATCGAGCTGGTGCACGCGGGCATGAGCGCCTCGAATCATTACTCGCGAGAGGTTCCCTTCGCCCCCAGCCCCATCGTCAATCCGGCCAGCTATGCGCCTTTGCAGGCGCGCGGCATGTCCAAGACCGACATTCGCAATTATCGCCGCTGGCATCGCGACGCGGCATTGCGTGCGCGAGTCGCGGGCTTCAACATCATCTACGTGTACGCCGGACACAGCTTATCCCTGGCTATGCACTTTCTGCAGACCCGTCACAACCATCGCAGCGACGAGTACGGCGGCAGCCTGATCAACCGCGCACGCCTGTTGCGCGAACTCATCGAGGACACCAAGGATGCGGTGGGAGCCGACTGCGCCGTCGCCGTTCGGTTCGCCGTCGATGAACTGAGGGGCGCCGATGGAATCTCTGCCGAGTCCGAAGGGCGCGAGGTCGTCGCGATGCTGGCGGAACTGCCGGATCTGTGGGACGTCAATGTCAGCGACTGGTCTAACGACTCGAAGAGCTCGCGGTTTGCCGCGGAGGGCTATCAAGAAGAATTCGTTCGCTTCGTCAAGACCGTCACCACCAAGCCCGTGGTCGGGGTCGGGAGATTTACTTCGCCCGACACCATGGTCTCGCAGATCCGGCGAGGAGTCCTCGACTTCATCGGGGCCGCCCGCCCCTCCATCGCCGATCCCTTCCTCCCTAAGAAAATCGAAAATGGAGAGGTCGATGACATTCGCGAATGCATCGGCTGCAATGTCTGCGTCACCGGCGACCACACCATGACCCCGATCCGCTGCACCCAGAACCCCACCATGGGCGAGGAGTGGCGCAAGGGGTGGCATCCTGAGACCGTCCCACCGCGATCCGGAGACGATTCCTTTCTCATCATCGGGGCCGGGCCTTCCGGGCTCGAGTGCGCGCGGGTGCTGGGCCGGCGCGGGTACACGGTTCATCTCGCCGAGGCCGGCGAGGAATTGGGCGGCCGGGTCACCCGCGAGTCAGGCTTGCCCGGACTCGCCGCCTGGGCACGGGTGCGCGACTACCGGCTCAACCAACTGAAGAAAATGCAGAATGTGGAGATCCTGCGTGGCAGCCGCGTCAGCGCCGCAGAAATTCTGGAGTTCGGCGCCACCCGCGTAGTGCTCGCCACCGGCTCACGCTGGCGCCGCGACGGAATCGGCCGGGCCAACAGCGTACCCATACCTGGGTTCGATACGGCACATCGAGTGCTCACCCCCGATGACCTGATGGACGGACCATCATCATCGGGTCCCGTCATTGTCTTCGATGACGATCACTACTACATAGGCGCCGTGCTCGCAGAAAAACTACGCCTGGTTGGTCTCGACGTCACCCTGGTGACACCGTCAGACCGGGTATCCGCCTGGACCGCCAACACGCTGGAACAGCACGCCATTCAGAAGCGGCTGCTCGAACTCGGAGTCGCTATCCATACCAGTCGCAATATCGTGGAATTCAATGGCTCGGCAGTGACGCTGGAATGCACCTATACTGGACGTCACAACACCCTGCCCGCGGCATCGATCGTCACCGTCACCTCCCGCCTGCCCAACGACGAGCTTGCGCTAGCAGTGGAGACGCTATCGGGAGAATTCGCTGCCGCAGGCATTGTTTCAATAACGTCCATCGGCGACTGCCTGGCACCCAGCACCATTGCCGCCGCCGTATATGCCGGACATCGATATGCCCGCGAATTCGATCGACCGCCCAGCGATGAGGCCGCATTTCATCGCGAATTAACCGACATCCGCACGAGTTGAGTAAGGAGTAGCCGCAATGCGAATTGGATTCCTAGGGTTGGGCAATATGGGCGCGCCAATCGCTGCCAATCTGGCTCGCGCCGGGCACGATGTGTCGATTTGGAACCGCACCGCCGACAAGGCGCGATCTCTGGTCGAGGCAGGCGCCACGCTGGTCGCGAATCCCAAGGCAGTCGCGAGCCGCAGCGAGATCGTCTTTACGATGTTGGCCGATGACACAGCCCTCGATGCGGTGCTTACCGGCGAGAACGGCGTCCTCGCGGGTTTGAAGGCCGGCGCGCTGCATGTCTCCATGAGCACCATCGCGGTAGCCACCGCTGAACGGATCGCAGCCATGCATCGCGCACTGGGACAGCGCTTTCTCTGCGCGCCGGTCTTCGGCCGGCCCGAGGCCGCGGCGGCGGCCAAGCTGTTCGTGGTCGCTGCCGGAGACCCCGCTGACCTGCAAACCGCGACTCCGCTCCTCGACACCATCAGCCAGCGCGTCTTCTACCTCGGGGAGACACCCTCTTCTGCCAGCCTGGTCAAGCTCTGCGGTAATTTCATGATTCTTTCGGCCATCGAGGCCTTGGGCGAAGCCATGGCGCTTGCGGAAAAAGGCGGCGTCGCAAAGACACAGTTGCTGGAGGTGCTGACCGGCACGCTGTTCGACTCGCCGGTGTATCGCACTTATGGCGGCATTATCGCCGCCCAGAAATACAAACCGGCCGGTTTCGCCGCGCCGCTTGGCCTCAAGGACATGCGGCTGGTAGGGCAATCGGCCGAAGCGCTGCGGGTGCCCATGCCACTGCTCAGCCTGCTGCGCGATCACTTGCTGCAAACCATTGCGCAGGAAGGCGAAGACATGGATTGGTCCGCCATCGCACTGGCGATCAAGAAGAATGCCGGGTTAGGTTAACGAGGTCAGGCCGAATCGTACTACGATGGATCGGTGGCTTTGCATTGTCCGGTGTAAATTAACTTGGTCTTGGCAGAGCTATTGGTAGATAGGATGTTGATGGTGCCCGAGGCTCGATCGACGGCGAAATCCAGCGGTGCGCCGGCCGATAGCTCAACGCGAAAAGTAATCCGCGCATCGGAAATATCGGCGATGGCCGTTTTGCCGTTGACCGTGACGTATTGCGCACGCTCGTTGAACACCACCTCCAAGGCGCGCTGCGCGTGCGTGACGCTGTCCTCGATCAGGCATACAAGCTTCATGTCGGCCGCATGCGCGGATCCATACCCGAAGCTGCAGACAAACAAGGCGATCAATGGCCTAGTGCATACGCGCGGGAAAGTCTCGCTAGTCATATCGCTCCTGCCTCCATCGTCAAAAATCGGGCCAAAAAAGGCATTCCCTGCATTCGGCATGTTCCCGAGTGTAGAACAATACCGGCCTGCCTGTTAGCTTCGAGCCATGTGCGGCAGGTACGTATCACCCGACGAAGCCTCGATCGAGCGCGAGTTCAATCTCGTGCGCACCGAGTGGCAATTCCCGGCCAGTTTCAATGTAGCGCCCACGCAGCTCGTACCTATAGTCCGAACCCTTAAAGGTGAACGGCAGGGTTTGCGAGTGAGATGGGGCCTGATTCCATTCTTCGCCAAAGGCGAACCCGGCAAATACTCGACCATCAACGCACGCATCGAGACGATGGAAACAACAGCCTCGTATCGAGGACCCTGGCAGCGAGGTCAGCGATGCCTGCAAGTCGCCACGGGATTCTACGAGTGGCACCTGGACGCCACCGGCCGCAAGGCGCCGTACTACATACACCTGAACGACCAGCCCATTTGTGCGTTCGCCGGCCTGTCGGATAAATCCGTGAAAGCGGACGGCACCGTCATCGAAAGCTGCGCGCACATTACGCTGCCCGGCAATGAACTGATGCGCGACATTCACAATGGCGGCAGCAATCCGCACCGCATGCCAGCCATTTTGCGCAAAGACGATCAGGAACGTTGGCTCAACGGTTCGATGGAGGAAGCGCGTGCCGTACTGCAACAGTACGACGCCGGCCTGATGGTTGCCTACGAGGTGAGCACGATGGTCAACGCGCCGAAGAATAAACGACGTAGCGTTGTTGAAGTCTGTAACCCCGGGAGGAGATCCCACGCGCACGAGCTGAGCCGCGCGGCTATCAACACCCAGCCTGTTTATAATCGGCGATCTGTAGCCTCTCTTCGTTGAATCTCCCTTTTTTTCATGGTCCCTCGTTTTCCGAGGGGGCCATCTTCTCAGGTGTCGACTGGTCCGCAAATCGCCCGGCAGGTCAGGGCCGCCTTAGTCGGGGGCCGGCTCGAAGCGAGGTCCAGTTTAGGCCGCGGCACCCTCGTGCACGTCGTTTTCCAGACGAGCCAGTTTGCTCGTATAAGGGCCTAGCAGGCTCGGGGTTTGATGGCCGCGACGCTGTACCCGGATTTGCAGCGTTTCGCCTCGTACATCGCCCTATCGGCATGTCCGATCAGACTCTGCGCATCGTCCCCATGCTTTGGTGAGAAGGCAATCCCAACGCTGGCAAAGACTTCTAAAGCGACCTGGGGATCATGCGCTTCAATCACGCATGGCTTCTGGATTGCCGAGATAAGTTTCTGAGCGATCATTATCGCATCCTTCTCTTCGCTGATCTCGACCAGCAAGTAGAGGAATTCATCGCCCCCGTGGCGGCAGATCGTGTCATCGCGGCGAGTGACATTTCGGAGCCGATCGGAAATGATTTTAAGGACAGTGTCCCCGGTCGCGTGGCCATGTACGTCGTTTATACTTTTGAAATTATCAAGATCGACAAACATCACCGCTAGGGTCCAACCATGGCGTTTCGCCTGTGCCAACCCATGCTCGAGACGATCGTCGAACAATGCTCGGTTTGGCAAACCTGTCAATGGGTCGTGAAAAGATGCGTGCCGGTCAGCATCGCTCTGCTCAGTCAAGGTGCTTAAACGCTCCTCCAGCGCGCGGCGTTCGCTTACCTCGACTTTCAAGGCCTCATTGACGATGGCAAGTCTTTCGGATGCATCTTGCACCTTGGCCTCCACTACACCGCTTTTTTTAATGGCCACGGCAACTCGTGGTGGCGGCGCGCTACCGGCCAGTTCTTGCGTTAACGCAATATTCACAGAAGACAAGTCCTCTGCGCATTCCTCCACAATATTTTTTACCCGTTCGGTTTGATCGAGCGCTTTGGTTAATTGCGTTCCTTGATCATCCTTGTTCGTTTGTCGATTGGTATGCGTGTTCATATTCGAGGTCTCTAAGCTGGGGCGACATAAACGCCCTGCCAGCGACAAAAACGTATGGCCACCGTCGATGGTGGCACTGCAGGTGCTAACGCGGTCTTATGCATTTTCTCTCAAGCAAATTGCCAATCATCCGTGCGCATGTGACACCGACTAGCACAATATTGATGAGGAATCGTATTCGGCCCCGCATGGCATTCCCAATCGGCGCGCGCACGAAAATTTGTTTGTTCATTCCCACGAAGGCAACGGTTAACTCAACGTATATCTGAGTTCAGTGAGCCGTCAATAATATACTTCCTATGAAAATTATATGTAGTCGCGTCAAAGAAACGCAGAGGTAGATAGCGACATGTTCTGTAGGAAAACAAGCCGAATAAATACTTGCGCCGGGACGGTGCCAGCAACGACACCATCCAACGAGAAGCCGATACCGAACACCTGGATACACTCGAGGCCTTGAACTGTTCCGCACTGGCTAAATGGCCTCGTCAGCGATTGGCCGCCCTGAGTCGACGGGGTTGCAATAATTACGGACCTTAAACTGCCCGCAGCGCGGCTCTCAGCGATGGCGTCGCTGCTTTTGAACGCACGAGGACTCGCTGTCGGGTTTAGGGCTTGTTTGTCGATGCCTACGAGGCTACGAGGTGCTCGCCAGGTCGCAACGCTGCAAAGGCTCCGAGCCGATATCGCCGTCTCGGCTTCAAGAGGTGCGATGGTGGGTAGGCGTGCCGATAAGCTTGATTTGGAAAGTGCCAATGGCGGAATAGATCAAACACAAGCGGGAGATGCCACGTCATCGTGACAGCCGCAGTGACCATTGATATGCAGCGCCATTTTAACCAATTTGAATCCAGACATTGTTTTCGGCGAACTGCCAAAGCCCCGATATGGAGGCCAAGAGGGATGGGTCCCTCGCACTAGCCAAGGTGGAAAAGACAATGAATGCGGCTCGCCCGCCACCCCGACGGCGATCGGCAGTTCGTGGAAATCTTGTCGATGGTCGCCCTGTATGGCCTCGATGCCGTCATTGAGGCCTGCGCCGTGGCGCTCAATGAACAAGTCGCCACGAGCGCCCACGTCGTGAATCTCTTGCATCGAGCGGCCGCGCCGGCGCCCGTCGCGCCGCTGCAGGTACCCGAAGCGCTGAAACTTAACCTTGAGCCGGCCGCCAACTGCGATCGCTACGATGCGCTGCTGCGCTCCCACGTCACCGTTGTTCCCATCAATCACCCACCCGAGGAAAATCATGCAAACCCAACAACTGACCGAACAACTGAAAAACCTGCGCCTGCGCGGGATGGCGAGCGCGCTGGAGGAGAGCCTGACGGCCTTGAGCCAGAAGAAGCTCGCCCCGACGAGCTGGCTGGCGCAGCTGCTGCAAGCTGAAATGGCGGACCGGCAGGCCCGCTCCTACGAATACCAGCTGCGCCTCGCGCGCTTCCCTGTGCCCCGCGACATCGACAGCTTCGACTTCAAGGAATCTGCGGTGAACGAAACGCGGTTCCGCCAGCTATATGCCGGAGACTACCTCACCACAGCCCGCAATATCGTGCTTGTGGGCGGAACCGGCACTGGCAAATCGCATCTGGCGACCGCCCTGGCTCAGCACGCCATCCTTAAGGGTAAGCGAGCACGCTTCTACAGCGTCGTTGATCTCGTCAATCAGCTTGATGCCGAAAAGCGCTCGGGGCGTGCCGGACATCTGGCCAACCGCTTGCTCAACCAGGACGCCATTGTCCTCGACGAGCTCGGCTACTTGCCCTTCTCAGCCGATGGCGGAGCATTGCTGTTCCATCTGATCAGCAAGCTCTACGAGCGCGTCTCCCTCATCGTCACCACGAACTTGTCCTTCGGCGAATGGAGCGCCGTGTTCGGAGATGCAAAAATGACGACCGCCTTGCTTGATCGGCTCACGCATCGATGCGAAATCATCGAGACCGGCAACGATAGCTATCGCTTCAAGAAGCGTCAATGAGTTGGAAAATCCAAAAATCGGGGGACCTAAGGCCAAGGCTATCCTTCGATCGCCGCCCTCAAGCCTTCCTATGCAGTCGGATTTTAAAACACCTCGGAGCTTCTGCCGCTAACGCGGCAGACCGCGCTTCTCCCATCCATCAAAGTTGAAATCCGATCCGAAGAGCCTGCAAATACCGTTCTACCCTGGTCAATGTTGGACGCCGGAAGGTGGTCAGCTTTGCGCGCTGATTGACATTCGAGACAAAAAAGACAACCCAGTATCTGACGCGTTTCGACAGATTTGAAAGCGTGGCCACACGCAGAGGGTACGCCGACTGGCATGTCGCTTGGATGCCGTTTTGTGCCCAATGAGTGACGAAAAAGTCACTCAACTAAATCGGCTCGATCATGTGCCCTGCGCCCGCTAAGTGCGCTACCGCACAGACCGAGTTAATCGTTACGTTAAGTTAGGCATTGACCTTACACGACACAAAACGAGGGATCGCGCGAATGGCTGAGCCAATAATCCGATTTCCGGTCGTTTGCCCGCAGTGCCGAAATGAGCACCTTACGGAAATTCCAGTAAGCACCGTCGCGGACGCACTGCTCAGAGACGCCCACATTTCCTTGACGGCCGCATGCCATAACACGAGATGGGACGCGAGCACCGTGGAGGTGAAGCAAATCCGCGAATATCTCGGCAGCGTTTGGCTCAACGCGCAGCACTAGGTGCGGAACAAGAGCCGGGGCCCGAAGCCACAGAAACAATATCGGATCAAGCAAACGGGTTGAACGATGTGGGGTTCTCCGCCTGTACCGTTTCTGGCACAAAAAGGCGGTTTTGTCCTATTTCGAGCGCCGGTCTGCCCAGAGTATGCATCCCCGATGATTTGCGCATTGCTGTGGCCGGTACTCGGGCATGCGCTTGAGGGCGGATGGCCGATGAACCATGGCCAGAAGTCCCTGTTGGACCTCTCCGGCGTAGCCGTCAAAATCGAGCGACCCGAATCATTGACGGTATCGTTCAACGCTGATACCAACTCACTGCAAACGTCGTATTGACCTTGGACATAAATGCCGACACCAAAACTCACAATAAAGGCCGAGCGTCAGGTCGATGTAGTGATGTTAGCAATTCTCGAATGGGTATCCGAATCGCCAAAAGCATTGGCACTACGTCGGGATGCTGCCGGGTTCAAAGCGCGGCCGCGCCTGCTGAAAAGCGTGGCGTGATCGAGACGCGCCAGCCGATGCATCAATGTCGTGTCAAGGCCGCACCGAAGTAAGCGATATGGAGCTGCCGCGCATCCCCATGGAACAATTGCAGGATTTGATTCCAGCGCAATGGCGTGCGCCGTCGGCCTATTACGCCGTTCAGGATTACCACGACTTGCCGACCGTTCTCGTTCCGCTAGGCGCCATTGAACCTCCGCTGCGAGACCCAGGCATCCGGCAATTTGACTTGCCGCGGTTGCGAAGTCTCGCGAGCGGTATAGTCAAAGGGGAGCGCATTCTGCCAATTGAAATTGGCGCGCCGGCTCGAGACGTCGCCTATCAATATCGCGTGCGCAACGGATTTCATCGGTTCTATCTGTGCAAAGCGCTGGGCTTCACAATCATACCGACCGTTCTCATCGACGAATGAACTGCGCCCAAATGTGATGTGATGCGGCGGAGTCGATGGCACCCGTCGGTGAACGCGTAGGCTCCGCAAAAGCCCCCTTGTTTGGCGCTTCACTTTGGCCTAACATTACTGAGCCTAGCGACATTTTCGTCGCAAGGTGCCCTTACCGGGGCCAAACGGAAGCTAACGTAAAGGATCTCAACATGGATTCCAAGAAGCCTAGTGGCAATCCGTCTACTATCTCCAAAGCACCAGCGCCCGTAATTACCCCGATTCCCTACACACCTGGTATGTCCTCGGGGTTGGCCAGGGTCATGGACAACGCGGTTCGTCATCGCCCGAAATTCACGCTAAGGGACGGCAATTTGTCGGTCGATCTGCCCGCCAAGCCACGCGCGAGCTTTCAGACTCATGTGAACAGTGAACTGCGCACCCAAGCGGAAGTTAACGCGAATCTGCGGTCGCCTTTTGAGCCGCCCTCTTCAACGCGGGTTGAGCGTGTCAAGAATGAGGAAACGCTCGTTGGCCCCGATGAGGACGTAGAACTAAATGCGATTCACCGATTTAGATTGGAGCCCGACGACAACCAGCCGCTCGAATTTGTTGGGGCGCTGATCGCACAAGCGGTGGTCGAACGTGGAGCGACTCAGCGCACCTGGATCGGCCTGTATCGCACCCGGGGCGGAAAGATTATCTCCGAAATTGTTAGGGACGACGGCCGCGCACGCAACGTAGGTTGGGAATTGGGAGACCGATTCCGCACTGTCAAAATATTCGACACGTTGGACATAGCCCTCGCGTCGATTCGTTCGGCGGCGCTGCGCAACCAGCTCATGGGTACGCTTGGGCTGCTTACTACACGGTTTGTCGAATAGAGGTGTGCAACAGAGGTGGGAAGCACGCCTTCCACCTCTCGGTCTTGTCACACAAGTCTGCCGCGAACGCGGGTTTGTACTCGGGCTGGAAATTGCGCGATGAGTCAACAATACCAAAACAACTACTAAGAGGACGGATCATGAGCGACCTTTTTCCCTGGCTATTTTCATCCCAGGGATTCATGCCGCATGGTCATTGCTATCTCTGGCAGCCCGGGACGTTATGGCTCAACGTGGGGTCAGATGGCCTGATTGCCGCCGCTTATTTCGCGATTCCGGTCTCGCTATTTTCATTGGTCCGGCGGCGCATGACGGAAATTCCTTTTCCAAGAATATTTCTGATGTTTGCTGCTTTTATTCTCCTCTGTGGACTCACCCATGTCATGGAGGTCTGGACGGTTTGGAACCCAGCTTATCGACTAGGCGGTGCGCTTAAATTGCTTACTGGCGTTGTGTCACTGGCCACGACAGTGACGTTGATTCGATTGATTCCGCTGGCCTTACAGCTGCGCTCTCCCCAGGCTCTGCAGCGGGAGGTCGAGGTGCGTACAGCAGAACTCGCGGCAGCCAATACCACGTTGCGCAGGACCATTGAGGAGCTAGAGCGACAGCGAGAAGAGCTCAACACCACCCACCGAGAGAAAAACGAGTCTCAAGCGCTTTGGGGAACTACACTGCGCAGTGTCGGCGATGCCGTCATTTCGACGGATGCCGCCGGCGCTGTGCAATTCATGAATTCGATCGCTGAAACCTTAACTGGATGGACCGAATCTGAAGCTAAGGGAAAAAAACTCGATGAGGTGTTCCAGATCGTCAATGAGCAGACGCGGGCTGTGGTGGAAAGCCCCGTGGCAAAGGTCTTGCGGGAGGGCACAATAGTTGGACTTGCAAACCACACAGTTTTGATTGCACGCGATCAGATCGAGCGCCCGATCGAGGACTCCGGAGCTCCGATCCTCGAAAGCGGAAAATTGGTGGGGGTTGTGCTCGTTTTTCGGGATGCCACGACGCAACGAGCTGCTCAACGCGACTTACTTGAGAGTGAGCGCCGCTATCGTGCCGCGGCCGATGAGTTTGCGGGACTCGCTGATAACGTGAATCAACTCGTTTGGATGGCGAAACCCGATGGCGCCATCTTTTGGTACAACAAAAGATGGTACGAGTATACGGGCACCACCCCTGAGCAAATGCAGGGCTGGGGATGGCAGTCGGTGCATGATCCAAAAGAACTTCCCAAAGTGCTTGATCGCTGGCGCCACGCCATCGCTACTCAAAACCCCTTTGACATGGTATTTCCGCTGAAAGGCGTCGATGGGGAATTTCGGCCCTTTCTCACGCGTGTGGTGCCCATTCAGGATGAATCCGGACAACTGCTTCGATGGTTTGGCACCAACACCGATATTTCCGATCTGCGCCGAGCAGAAGCGTCGCTGCGAGAAGCGAATGCGCGCAAAGATATCTTTTTAGCAACGCTTTCGCATGAATTGCGCAACCCCCTCGCCCCCATTCGCAATGCAGCCACCGTTCTCGCACGGTCCGCGCTCAGCCCAGAGGATCACGAACGAAGCCGACTAATCATCGTGCGCCAGGTGCGTCACATGGCCTCGCTTCTAGACGATTTGCTTGATATGTCGCGCATTACTCGGGGGGTGTTCGCGCTCAAAAAAGAGCACGTGAATCTGCAAGCGTTACTTTCCGAAGCGCTGGAAACTGCGCGTCCGCTCATCGATTCCAAGCGTCATCGTATGAAGCTTAATTGGCCAGCGGATCTTATCAAGGTGGACGCGGATCCGGTTCGCCTCGTGCAAATCATGAGTAACCTGCTGACCAATGCAGCCAAGTACACCGATCCGGAAGGCGATATCACGTTCACTGCCCAAGCCCAAGGGGTCGACATCATCATTTCCGTTCGTGATACCGGTATTGGGCTTGCACCTACCGAGCTTAACGAAGTTTTCGAGATGTTCTCGCAAGTGGCCCCAGAGCAAAAGCGGTCTGAGGGAGGCCTAGGGATCGGGTTAGCGCTGGTGAAGGGACTGGTTATGCTACATGGGGGCAGCGTCGAGGCCAGAAGCGATGGCCTAGCGCGCGGCTGCGAGTTCATCGTGACGCTCTCAGCAATTCGCGTAACAAGCGCAACCGTTGACGATCCGTCTGCGCTCACCGATCCCGGTATGCTAAGCACGTCGAAAAGAGTGCTCATTGCAGATGACAATCAGGATGGCGCCGTGAGTCTTGCCATGCTGATCGAATCCTCAGGACACCAGGTGTATATCGCGCACTCCGGCACAGATGCCGTGAAGCTCGCCGCTCAGCACCGGCCTCACGTAGCCGTTTTGGATATCGGCATGCCGGGCATGGATGGCTATCAAGTTGCCCAGCAAATCCGTGGTCAAGCTTGGGGTGTACACATTGTCCTAATCGCTCTAACGGGCTGGGGGCAGGAAGATGATAAACGCCTCGCGCATCAGGCTGGGTTCGACCATCACCTGACCAAGCCGGTTAATCCAGACGAGCTTGAACGATTAATCGGCACGACTTAAAAACGGCGCGGCGCCGATAAGGAGGTGGACGACTCGTGTAGGGAAACCGCTGCCTGCCAGCCGTCACCCTCGAGGGGCGCGATGGTTGCCGTCATGACGCCGGAGAGGTCCGCGTCAGGCTCCAGGCGCTGGCACTCGATGACATGCCAGTGCAGATCCCACAGCACCAGGTAGCGCGGCTGTGAGTCGTTTACGAATGCGGTGAATCGGTAGCGGCCCATGGTCGCGGATTGTCGCGGGCATTCGGGCCGACAGTCCATTCAGTACCAGAGCTTGGCGAACACTGTATACGGCGGATCAAATCTTAAACGTTCGACGCGGCGGCGACGAGGCCTGGATGCGCCATGAGGAAACAACCGCAGAGAGGAGATTAATCTATTTGATTTCTGCGGCGGTCGCCTACCTGCACAGCGGAGCACACCCACCGACCGTAATTAACCCGAGGCCGCAGGTCGTGGATGACTGTTACCAGGACAGTGATTTCGTGCCAGCCGGACATTGAACGGCCGGGCTACTCACTTGTTGAACGTATAGCGCCGTTGCATTTCTTCCGGCGTCACAGCCTCTACTGCGCTCGGAAGACGAGAACTCGTGTGCTAGTGCGCGACCTGAATTCGTGACAGCATCGCGTACATTTCATGGAACGATCGCAAATTTGATATCAGGTAGTATGGGAGGCAATGGTGGACAATTCCGTGCCCACATCCGGTGGGGCAGCCGCCCGCATCGTGGTAAGCGATGCGGCGAATTATGGATGGCGCTTCCTGCGTAAGCACGGTTGGCGAATGTTGCTATGGTTCGTCTTTCTGCTGCTGCCGCTCTGGGGATTTGCCGCTTTGGTCGGTGAAGTCCACGAGAAAAAAGGGTTCACTTTCGACGCGCCGGTGCTGAACATGTTGCACGCCGTGGCTACACCAACGCTGGATCACTTTTTCGTTCTGATGAGTCGAATAGGTTATTCGTGGGGCGTAGCGCCGCTGGACGTGGCAATTTCAGTCGCGCTCATTGTTTGCCGGCGTTTTCGCGACGGTCTGTTCTTTGGCATCGCCGTGATCGGATCGGCGTTACTGAATATGGCCGCGAAGAACTATTTTGCGCGCATGCGCCCGGACCTGTGGCTCTCGATCACGCCGGAGACGACCTACAGCTTTCCAAGCGGCCATGCGATGGGTTCCGCCACGCTCGGTATGGCTGTGATCCTTTTGTGCTGGCCGAGCCGATGGCGGTTCCCAGTAATGATTTCCAGCGTGGTTTTCGTTTTGCTCGTTGGAACTTCACGCGTCTATTTGGGCGTTCACTATCCCTCCGATATTCTCGCTGGCTGGACTGCTGCTATCGCGTGGACATTCAGCATGTATACATTGGTGGACCGGAAGGCTCCCATCCCGCCCCCGAGCGCAGTTCCCGGCAAGGATACAGTCGGAACACGTTAGCGCGTCAAAAGCGCCGCAATCAAAATTACGTTGAGGAGTTAGTGCAGCTTGTTCACGGGCAGGCATTCCATCGATTCGATGAATGCGGCCTTCGATGCCACTCTGTTTGTCAGCTTTGCCATCACCGGATCATGGAGCGGGTGCTCGCTTGCGAACCGATTTCGACTGGGACGATGCCGCAGTTTCGGGGCAACGGGTGCGCTCGTGGCCTTTCCCGGAATGTTGGCTAGAGATGCCTGAAGCGCGGTGGCTAGCGCAGCATCGCCACTGACCAAATCAACCCACCTCAATTCAATGCCATTTCGATGGCCTTTGCGCGTCAGCTTGATGCTCTCCGGCGACATTGCAATGACGTAATCCATGCCCTTGATTTTGAGCGCACGTTTGATTGTCTTTTCAAGAGGCGTAGTCACGATGGCTCGATCAGCTTGGCGTCGTTATTCTTTGGGGTATTGACTCGCGTGCTGACCGGCCATGCAAGCATCAAGTCGTCCGGGTATGGCGTCAACGTCTCCCATGCCTCTTCCGGCGTGC
>JANXZQ010000169.1 GCA_025355445.1 Gammaproteobacteria bacterium | reverse complement strand
CGCCGAGGCCACCGAATGCCGGCGCGCCATCCAGCTGCGCTACCTTGGCGAGGAGTACACGCCGCCCTGCGGTACCTGTGACAACTGCTGCGAGCCACGAAAACTCGAGGACCGGACTCTCGAAGCCAAGCAGCTGCTCTCGTGCGTGGCGCGGCTGGCGCAGCGTCATGAGCGTTTCGGCGCGGCACACGTCATCGAGATACTGCGCGGCAGCCGCTCCGCGCGTGTGATTTCGCGCAATCACGATGAGTTGAGCGTCCACGGCCTCGGCAAGAACCATTCCACTCAGGAGTGGCGCAATCTCATCCGTGCGCTACTGCATCAAGGCCTGCTTGCGGAAACGCAAGACGGATACCCGGTGCTCGTCCTCAACGCAGAAAGCTGGCGGGTGCTCAAGGAAGAGCGATCAGTGCAGGTGGCTCGTGCGGCACGCGCCACTGCATCGGCACGGCAGGAAAGCGCCTCGGCGACAGCCGCCTCACTCGGCAACGGCGACAGGACAGTATTCGAAGTGCTGCGTGCGCTGCGTAAACAGCTGGCCGATCAGCACGGGCTTCCCCCCTACGTGATTTTCCACGATGCGACTCTGCGCGAGATGGCCCAACGGCGTCCCGCGACGCTTGATGAGTTTTCGCGCATCCGAGGCATCGGAGAGGCCAAGCTAGCTCGTTATGGAGAACGCTTCATAGAAGCGATTCGACAAGCCAGCTAGATGCCTTACCCGAGTTTCGGCCCTATAATTCCGGGCTATGAAAATACTCGCACGACTCATTCCCGCCCTCAGTGCACTCACCCTCGGTGTGGTCACCCTCACCGCCCACTCGGCAAGCGCCCACTTGGCAGCCGACGCCTGGGCCGGCCGCGCCGAAGCCTATCCCGGCGAGCGCCTGGGACAAGTGTCCTTCGCCGTATCCTGTGCACCGTCGGTGCGCGCGGAATTCAGCCGTGGCGTCGCGCTGTTGCACGACTTCTGGTACGAGGAGGCGCGGCCGCAATTCGAGAAAATAGCCAAGGCCGACCCGCGCTGCGCCATGGCGCACTGGGGTATCGCCATGAGCGTATTCCATCAGATCTGGGATCGCCCCGACGACCATACGATGGCTCTCGCCTGGACGCAGCTGAAGGCGGCGCGGGCACACCCGGCGAAGACCGCCCGCGAGCGCGAATACGTCGCAGCGCTGGGCGAGTTCTTCAAGCCGGATACGCGCGGCTACCAAGCGCGCATTGAAGGCTATGCCGCAGCCATGGCCAAGCTCTACGACCATTACCCGCACGACGTCGACGCGGGCACGTTTTACGCCCTGTCGCTATTGGCGGCCGAAGCGCCGGACGACACCAGCCTGTCCGCGCCGCATCGCGCCATGGCGGTACTCACTCCCTTATTCGCGCAGTATCCCGACCACCCCGGAGTAGTGCACTACATCATCCATGCCTGCGACACACCTTCGCTGGCGCCCCAAGGCCTGGCCGCCGCCAAGCACTACGGCGAAATTGCACCCTCCGGACCCCATGCGGTGCACATGCCCGGCCACATATTCGCGCGCTTAGGGCTGTGGCAGGCCGACATCGACTCCAATGCGGCTTCGGTGGCGGCCTCGGACGCTGCGGAACTGCATCATGAGCACGGCGCCATGGATCAGTTCCATTCGGACGATTTCCTCTTGTACGCCTATTTACAGATCGCTCAGGACGCGAAGGCCAAAGCAGTCATCGGCCATTCGGCTGAAGCGCTCACTCACTTCGAGAGCATGCCGGAGATGGGCGATCGCTACATGGTGGGAATGTTTCCGTATTACCGGACCAAACTGCCCATATTCTTTGCCCTCGAAATGCGCGATTGGCAGGCCGCGGCAGTGCTCAAGACGGCGCCGGGGGCCCGCCCGGAAACCCACGCTATGACGTACTGGGCTCGCACCATCGCCGCGGGGCATCTGCGCCAGGCCCAGCAGGCGGCGGCCTCGCTCGGCGAATATGACTTGCTGATGCAACAGGTACGCTTGGGAAATCATGCCTATATCGCCGATTCCACCGGCACCCGGATCGAGCGTGGCGAAATGCTGGCCTGGGTCGCCTTCGCCCAAGGCGACTCGGCGCAGGCGCTCTCCCACATGCGCGACAGCGCGGACCTGCAGGACAAGGTAGGCCAGGGTGAGGTGGATATTCCGGCGCGCGAAATGCTGGCCGATATGTTGCTGGAGTTGGGTCAGCCGCAGCAGGCGCTCGCTGAATACGTACTGGCCCTCAAACTCAGCCCGAATCGCTTCAATGGACTGTTCAATGCCGGCATGGCCGCCGAGGCGTCGGGTAACAAGGCGCTGGCAAAGGACTACTACACCGGGCTGCTACAGGCAACGGACAATGGCTCAGCGTCGGCGCGACCGGAATTCGCACATATGAAGAGTTTTCTGGCGGCTCCGGTTGCGGCAAATTGACGGGTAAAACCGCGCCATCATGCGGGCGGACGCAGCCGTCTCGCGGCGCCGAGCAGCAACCCTCCCAGCATCAGAAATGACGCGGCGCTCAGCAGCACGGGTAGTCCGTGCATGGGCCACCGGTCCATGACTATGCCGCCCGCACTCGGACCGATCACGCCACCGAGGCAGTACACCATCACGAACAGGGTGTTGACGCTGGGAAGATCCTCTACCGCAAATGCTTCACCGAGCAAGGCCACACCCTGACTGTAGAACGCATACAGAGTACCGCCCCAAAGGAACAGCAGCGGCCACAGCAGCAAGGGTGTTTCCAGGCAGCGTTGCAGCAGCAGCGGCCCGATACAGCTCGTCAGGGCGCAAACCGCCAACAGCGTCCGTCGACCATAGCGATCGGCGAGCAAGCCGATCGGCACCTGCAATACCACATTGCCCGCCATGAACACCGCCACCAACAGCAGCGCCGCCCGCTCATCCAGCCCCGACTGCAAGCCGTACAGGGGCAATAAAGTCAGATCCGCAGATTCGACCAGGCCCGCGACCAAAGCCGCCAGCATCACGACGGGCGCCGTATGCAGCGCGCCCGACATCCCCCGCAGTGGGGTGAATATCTGCGCCGTGTGAGTGACCGGCCGCAATACCATCATCGGCAGCAAGGTCAGGATCAGGCAAGCCGCCCCCACGGCAAAGGGTACCGCGCCCTGTGTCCCGGTGAACTCCAGGAGCACGGGACCGGCGACGATGCCCATGGAGAACACCGTGCCGTACACTCCCATGACGGTGCCGCGCGATTCGCTGCCGCTGGCGCTGTTCATCCAAACTTCGCTGGCAATCCACACCAGACCGAGCGCGCAGCCGGCAAGGAACCTCAAGACCAGCCAGGGCTGCACGCCGGGCCACAGCGGCATGAGCAACAACAGGGCAGCGGCAACGAAGATGCCGGCGACGATGCTGCGCTTCAGCCCCAGGCGCACGATGACGCGTGGATAGAAGGGCCCGCACAGAATCACTGCGATCAAGCTGGCCCCGGTCACTGCGCCGATGGCGAAGCTCGAATAGCCCAGCCGGCTCAGGCTCAAGGCAATGAGCGGCGGTTGAAAGCCGAAGATCAGCCCCACCCCTAAGCAGCTGGAGAAAACCGCCGCCAGGCTCGAGCGGTGAGAGGTGCGCGGCAAACTCAATGGCGGACAGACCTTGTGAGTGCGGCAAGAGCGGCCGATTGCAACATTTCAGCAACAGCGGAATAAATATCGTTCATACCTGTCGTGCAATAAACTTGCGTGTGAGTAAACGCTATGTTACGAATTGAGTATACAGATCGCCAGGGGATCACCTAATAAGCGCGAAGGGATGGAATTCGGTCGATACGTTCCGCCGTCGTCGGTGTCGCGCAGCCGTCTTTGCATGAACAGGGAGATTCGGACATGAATAAAGTGTGGTGTGCCGCAGACGCGCGGTTCGGTATCGGCGTGTCGATGATTTCAGCCCTGGTATGCGCCGTCACCCTCAGCGGGTGGGCGTCGGCCGCCGCCGCCGGCAGTTCACCCGCCGAAAGCAATACCGGCTTGGAAGAGATTATCGTCACGGCGGAAAAGCGCGAGTCCACCGTGCAAGCGACGCCGATCGCGATGACGGCGTTGAGTGCCGGCGATCTCGCCGAGCAAAACATCGGGTCGATCCAAGACCTGGTCGGCGCCGTACCCGGTATATCCCTGCGCACGGCAGGCCCGGGTCAGACCGAGTATGAAATGCGCGGCTTGGGTTCAGCCGGCGGCTCCGTGGCAACGGTGGGTTTCTACATCGACGAGACCCCGCTATCGGCGTCCGCTGTGGCGCTCAACGGCCGCACCGTCATCGACGCCGATCTCTATGACCTGAACCGCACCGAGGTGCTGCGCGGGCCTCAGGGTACCTTGTACGGCGCCGGGTCCATGGGCGGCACCATCAAACTGGTCACCAATCCCCCCAAACTCGGCACTTTCGAAGGTTCAGCCGCGGTGGATGCCTCGCAAACTACCGGCGGCGGCACCAATGGCCGCGGCAGCTTGATGCTGAACCTGCCCATCGGCGAGATCGCGTCGCTGCGCGTCGTCACGACCGGCAAGTACATCAGCGGCTGGATCGACCGCAAGGTGATCGCCGCCGGGCAGTTCCCATACCCTACGAATTTCGGCGCCTGCGGGGTTTACTACTGCAATCGCGGCGACGTTCAGGACGCGCCGGTCGCTCAGGACCATAGGAACTCCAACCTCGAACGCTTTATATCGTCACGAGCGGCCTTGCTGGTCCAGCCGGTGGAGAATTTATCCATCACCGGCTCATTCATGTATCAGCGCATCGACGCCGATGGGTACAACAATTATCAATCCACGGGCACCGTGCCCAGGGGCGACCAATCCCTGTATCAGCCTTACGACATCAAAGAACCTTACTACGACGCTTTCCACATGTTCAGCCTGAAGGTCAGCTACGACATGTCTTTCGCGAACCTGACTTCAGCATCGTCCTATTGGAAGCGCGATGTGTACCAAAACACTGATTCCACGGAAGCCCTACAGAACATCTTCAATTACACCGCATTCGTCCCCAACCTCTACTCGGAGAACGACCTGACGACCCAGGTCGCCCAAGAACTGCGCCTCACGTCGCGGGGCGAAGGGGACTTTCAGTGGGTGGGAGGCCTGTACTATTCCAACCTGCATTCCGGCTACAAAACGAGGAATCAAACCGTTGGCTTCGTCACCACCCCCGTTTGCCCGGTGGGTGGGCCATTGGGGGGGCATTGCGATCCGGCCGGTCAGTTCCTCTACGCGCCGCCCGTGACGGGTGCAAACCCCGAGGGCATCATGTTCAACGACAACAATCCGAATATCCTGAAGCAGGAAGCGATCTTCGGCGAGGCGAGCTACAAGTTCACCCCCACTCTGAAACTCACCGCGGGAATGCGCTTCTATAAATTCGACATCAGCAATAGCGCCAATCAGCGCGGTCTCGGCACGGCATCGGGAGACGCGACGCCCACCATTTCCAGCGCATCAGGAAGCAACACCAGCTTATTGCCGAAGGTCAACGTTTCGTACGAGCCCACCTCGGATCTCACGTTGTACAGCACGCTTTCCAAGGGTTCCCGCCCCGGCGGCGTGAATCTGCCCATCCCGCTCACCCCGTTCAGCCAGGGCGCCTTTTACTACTGCGGCCCAGGCACCGGACCTAGCTACCTGAACAGTCAACCGGCTTACTATTCGCCGGACGACATCTGGAGCGTGGAAGTGGGCGAAAAGGCCAAGTTCAACGATCGCCGCTTCACGGTCAACGCGGACGTTTTCTACGTCAAATGGCACAACATCCAGCAGTTGATCGTGCTGAGCTGCGGCTATCCCTACAACACCAATGTCGGGCAGGCCAAGGCCTACGGACCGGAACTCGAAATGGCGGCGAAAGTCACCGATGAGCTCACGGCGGAGATGTCCGCTGCTTATACCCAGTCCTACATCTACGACGCGAAGAACACTCCGGGACTTCCGGTCACGATTGGAACCCGCGTCACCAACATCCCCAAGTACACGGGCAACGTGTCGCTGACCTATGCCTCGCAGTTGCTGCAGGACTATAAAATGACGTTTCGGGTCGCAGAATCCTACGTCGGGCCGGTCGAAGACACGGGCTATTACCGCGAAACCTTGGGATCGTACGGCTTGATGGACTTCCGCTTCGGGTTGGGCAAGGAAACTTGGACGGCGTCGCTGTTCGGCACGAATTTGACCAACAAGCACGCGGCATTGACCATCGACAATACGGTCTTCGCCTGGCAGCAGCCGACCATTACGCGCGTCTCGACCAATCAGCCGCGCACCATCGGCCTGGCTTTCGAAACGAAGTTCTAAACTGCGCCGAAATCTGCGCCACGGCGAATTTCGCATGATCGGGGGGCATGGGCCCCCCGATTTTCGTAAGATGGCGATGAGGGCGCCGCAAGCGCAGGCCGTCCACGATTCAATGGGCCGTTCGAGGCCATGCTGACAAATAGGGGGCATCGTTGACCGACAATTCCGCCGCGGGCGTGGATCAAGACGCCGAGCAATTGAAAGCCTTGGGATATGTATCCCACTTCGATCGCACCATCTCCAAGAG
>JANXZQ010000166.1 GCA_025355445.1 Gammaproteobacteria bacterium | reverse complement strand
ACATCCTGCAGTTCGTCATGGATAACCCGGTCGATCGCGTGACCTACGGCGACTTGCGAATGATACGGGCGGAGTTCGAAGAGCTGATGGAATTATCCATCCAGGCCGGAACGATCAAGCATCCCATCGCCTACGAACGTTATGTGGATGAGAGCTTTGCCAAGAATGCGCAGGCCTCCAGCATTCCGCTCTGACCGCGGAGTGTCGGCGATGGGCCGCATCGGCGCGCTGCTGCCGCTGACGCTGCTGTCGCTGGTGATGGGTGCGGCGTCCGGCGCCGAAACGGGCGCCGTGCAAACGGGCGCCGTGCTCAAAGCCGGTGTGTTCGAGCCCGCGCGGACGGCGCCGGATTTCACACTGCGCGGCTCCAACGGCAGTGACGTGACTCTGAGCCGTTATCGCGGAAAACTCGTGCTGCTGGTGTTTGGCTATACGTCGTGCACCGAAGTCTGCCCCATCACCATGGCGGTTCTGGCCCGGGCGCGCAAGGAATTGGGGGCCTCAGGGTCCGATCTGCAAGTGCTGTATGTCACTGTGGACCCCGAGCGCGACAGCACCGAGCGAATGCACCAGTATCTGGCTAACTTCGACCCCTCGTTCATCGGCGCGACCGGAACGGAACGTGAGCTCGCAGCCGTGCGCAAAGCCTACGGCATCGTCGCCAACAAGATGCCCGCGGGCGAGGGCTACGGGATTGCGCATTCGTCGTCCGTCTACATCGTCGATCGGGACGGCAGTCTGCGCGCCATGATGCCCTTTGGCCACTCGGCTGACGACTATGTGCACGACGTCAAGCTGTTGTTGAAGAAGTGATTGCGGCGCGCTGGGTTTGGCTGTCGGGCGTAGCGGTCGCAGTGGTTCTGGCAGGGATGTTATGGGCCGCCATGACTCCAGTCGCTGCCGGTTCGCGCGACGAAATCTTCGAGATCCCGAAGGGAACGTGGGCGCGCCGCATGGCGGGTGACAAAGTGGAGATACTGCCGTCGCAGATTCGGCTGACGCTCGGCGTCAAGGATATCTTGGTGCTGATCAATCGCGACGACGTGCCCCAGACGTTCGGACCCGTCTTGATGATGCCGGGGCAGAGCTTTCGCCTGCCGTTCGGCGTGGCTTCCCATTACGAGTTCGCCTGCACTGCGCATGCCAGTGGCCAGATGACGGTAGTCGTCGATGAGATGCCGGCGACGCCGTTGACCCGCTTGCGCTGGCGGCTAGGTACACTGCTGCGATCCGGCCGCTGGCCATGAACAATCGTGCTGTGCAAAGAATTCGCGAGCTTGCTCCTTCACTGGCAGTGATCGCAGCGCTGACCGCCGCTTGGTGGGGCCTCGTGGCCGTCACTCAAAGCGCCATTTTCCCAACGCCGTGGCAGGTCGCTACCGGCCTCTACGAACTGGTCCGTGACGGCACGTTATTCGAGCATATCGGTGCCTCGTTGTTCAGGGTCGGCGTGGGATTGCTGCTGGCGGTGGCATTAGCGATTCCGCTCGGACTATGGATGGGCTGGGTTGCAGGCGCCTATGCGACGCTGAACCCGATCTTTCAATTGCTGCGGCCCATATCGCCGATCGCGTGGATTCCGATTGCCATTCTCTGGTTTGGCGTGGGCGATGTGTCGCCGATCTTTCTGATCTTCATCTCCTCGGTATTTCCCATGATCGTGCAGACCACCGACGGGGTCCACACAATCGAGCGGCGCTACTTGCGCGCCGCGGAGAATTTTGGAGTCTCCCGCTACACGCTCTTTCGGCAAGTGGTGATACCCGCGGTCTGGCCGCAGATCATCATCGGCATGCGCATCGGACTCGGCGTCGCGTGGCTGGTGGTGGTCGCCGCGGAGATGATTGCGCTGCGCTCGGGACTTGGCTATTTGATCATCGACTCGCGCAACGCCGGCAATCGCTACGACCTGGTGATAGCGGGAATGATCGTCATCGGTTTGATCGGGCTGCTGCTGGACGGTGCGATGCGGCTGCTGGAGAGGCATAAATCGGTGCGGTGGCGCTATGTCCGCTAAGATCGTCGTCACCGATCTGCATAAGAGCTTTGCGTCGGACGCGGCGGTGCTCAAAGTTGTGGAGGGCGTGAGCTTTTCCGTGGGCGACGGCGAGACCGTTGCCATCGTCGGTCCCTCGGGCTGCGGCAAGTCGACGCTGATGAATATGGTTGCGGGATTCGAGCGCCCCGACCGGGGTCGCATCAGTATCGGCGCTTCGGCGCGCAGCGCGCCGAGCGCGAAGGGCATTCTCATCACTCAACATGGCTCGGTGTTCCCCTGGCTCACTGTGCAGCAAAACCTGATGTTCGGTCTCGACGGCCGCGCCCGCGGCAAGCAGGCGCTGGCGGATCACTATGCGGCGATGGTGGGTTTGAAGGGCTTCGAGTCGAG
>JANXZQ010000131.1 GCA_025355445.1 Gammaproteobacteria bacterium | reverse complement strand
GGTTTCACGTCCGGAGCAGGTTGAACGTCCACCTTCTTGCCGTTTACGACGACGTCCTGCTTAGTATCGCCGGGAAGGGACCGAGGTTGAGACGCGTCTTCCGCCGCAGACGCCGACTTGCCCGAAGCGGGCCCAGCGGTTACCGCGGTGCTTTGGGCTGGCGTTGGTGTGGTACCCTCTTTTTCGGGTTTTCTCGGTTGGTCTTTTGTCGCCTTGGAGTTTTGCCTTTCTGTCCCTCCATTTGCCGCAACACCGACCGGTCCTTGACGGGTTCCTGCGCTTTTCGGCCCCTCAGCGGGAGGGACCTCCATGCGGACGCTGATAATGTTGGATGCCGTCGTCAGTCCGAACCGACTGGCCGTAGCTGTGTAGTTCTTGTCCTCGCCCGACCGCACCTCGCAACTTGTAGCTCCCGGGGACGGGTTGCAATCCGGCGTGTCCAAGACTACACGAACCCCCCAACCTGTCTTCCAACTCAACTTTACCTTTTCGTCGCGACGGACTGAGATCTTATCAGCAGAAAGAGTGATTCTCGGCGGCAAGAACCACCAGGCTGCACCGGCAACGACGAACACGGCCAAACTAGCGAGGACCAACGTCAACGCGCGGCTTGTAGACGGCGCGATAGCGCGGCTTGGCATCCGTCGCAGCGCGACCACGGTGATGTTGTCCTGATGAGCCTGGCGCTTCCCAAGTGCTCTCTGCGTCAAAAACTCGCAACTCCGATGCGGATCCCGTTGTAGGGATGCCCCAATCTCCTCTTCAGATAGCGCACGGTACAGTCCATCAGTGCACACCACAACACTGTCATCTGGATTTAAGGTTACTGGCTTCGCGCTTGCGTCTATGAGAGGGATTTCTGGCATTCCCAGATAACTCGTTAGGTCTTCGCGCCCAGGATGGTTGAGCGCTTCGGCGCGGCTGATTCGGCCTTTGGCGAAACTCTCGTCGAGTTCGTTGCCGAAAATGTGGTCTTTGGTTATGCGCGTCGCCCTGCCCCGATGACACAGGTAAACGCGGCTGTCACCGACGGAAATCCAGTAGAGGTGACCATCGTGGATCACGACCGCCGCCAGAGTAGTGCCAACGCCGCTCTTCATGTCAGCTCCAGCGGCGAGAGAACAAACAGCGCGGTTGGCTTCTAAGAGGGCACGCTGAAGGGCGTCTGGAATCGGTTCCGAAGGGATCTTCGCCTCATATGCAAGCAGGAAGGTATGCACGGCAGTCTTGCTCGCTTTGGCCCCGTGGGCCAGACCGCCCATACCGTCGGCCACCACCGCGGCCACACCCCCATGAGACACGAAGCCGCTCTTCGCAGGGTCGGAAAACCCGAACGAATCCTGCTGGTCTGTACGTGCACCAATATCCTGAGCGTTTCCCGGGGCGATTCTCATCGAACTGCCTCCATGACCACCCGCATTTCAGTCTGACCAACGATTATCGAGTCCCGGTTTTCCAGCCGATGTCTTCCATGAATCGTTACGCCGTTGACGAGAGTGGTGTTCGTAGAGCCCAAATCGTAGATAACAACCTTGTCCTTAACGAGGGCCAATTCACAATGCCGGCCGGAAACCCTTTGGTCCTCCGGAATGATTACGTCGCACCCTTGGTCACGGCCGATCTGGGCGGTGTTGACTAGACGTAGCTCGTGCACTCGACCTGGATCCGGGCCCCGAACTACAGTGAGCCGTATTTGCATCGCGGGTCCCTGAGCCGAGGTGCGCGCTACAGTTGTCGGAGAGGGATCGGCGAACCCGTGCGGGAACATCGGCACGGGCTCCACTTCCTCCTTTGGGTGCCGCCTGCGCAGGAGGAGAAATGCAGCGAGCGCAATCAACACGGCAGCGACTGACACGGACGCCCACCAAGGAATCCTTTTCCACCAAGGAATCGGCGGACTGTCATCAGGTCTAAGCCGGATCGTCAAATTGTCTGTCAGCACCTTGCCCTTGTCCACCTTGAGTTGCAGAACACGAGTCTGGCCATCGGCCCGGCAGGCATCACAAGGGATTTTGACTACTACGACACGCCGGATGGCGCGCTGAATTGCACTGTAGCTCTCGGCCAACGGCTCTGTATCGGCTTCGCGGTAAATCCCGCCCGACACGTTGGAGAACCGGTGCAGAATGTCCAGGTAAGTACGTCTCTCGCTAGCAGGAAGCCGACTGAAGCCTACGGTGTAGATCGGCAATTGGTTTTCGTGGATCTTTGTCACGACATCTTCCGGCGTCATTCCGCTGCCTTCGTCCTTACCATCGCTCAATAGAACAATGACCCTGCGGGCGGGCAGGCCTTTATCCAGCCGCT
>JANXZQ010000129.1 GCA_025355445.1 Gammaproteobacteria bacterium | reverse complement strand
GCGGTATCGGGCGCGCGATGGTGAAAACCTATATTGCGCCTTTCGCGAGCTTGAAGATCGGTGACAACGAGGAAATCAAGAATGCCCGGCTGCGCATCGCCGACTCGGAACTCGGCGAGGCCGACATGCTGCTGGGCGCGGATTTTTTTCTGTCGCATCACCTCTACATCTCGAACTATCAACATCGGGTGTACTTCACGTACAACGGAGGACCGGTGTTCAATCTGTCGAAGCAGGCGGCGACCAAGGACCCGGCCGATGCGACGCAGACAGCCGAGCCGCCCGGGAAGCCGGAGGTGACGGAGGCCGCGGCGCTCGCGCGGCTGGGCGCCGCATCGGCCGGCCGTCATGACTATGTGCATGCCGTCGATGAGTTCACCCGCGCCGTGGAGTTGGATCCGGCCAGTGCCGAATATGTCTACCAGCGCGGCGCGGCGTATCGGAACGAGAAGCAGCCCACTGCGGCAGGGGCCGATTTCGATCAAGCGCTCCAGCTCAATCCCGACCACTTGGATGCGAGAGTCGCACGCGCGCAGTTGCGGATAGCGAATCGGGACCTCGAAGGCGCCATTGCCGATCTCGACGCAGCGGACCGCCTTGCGCCGAAACAAGCCGATGTCCGTTTCACGTTGGCGGAGCAGTACGAAAAAGCCGAGCGGCTGCCATCCGCGGTGACGCAATGGGACCTGTGGATTTCCAATCACCCGGATGACTCGAGAATGGCGGGCGCCTTGAATAACCGCTGTTGGGCGAAAACCATGCAGGGCCAGGATCTTCCCCATGCCTTGTCCGATTGCAATGCCGCCTATCGACGCAGCGACAAGTCGAGCCCCCTCCGGCCCCGCATCCTGGAAAACCGCGGGCTGGTGCGTCTGCGCTCGGGCGATTACGATCAAGCCATCGCGGACTTCGACGAAGCGCTGAAGCTCGAGCCTAAGAGCGCCGGCTCCATGTACGGACGCGGCATCGCCAAATTGCGCAAGAAAAAGACCGCCGAAGGCGAGGGCGACATCGCGGAAGCCGTCAAGACAGGGCCGCAGGTCGCGGACGAATTCAAACGTCGCGGGATTGTTCCCTAGCTCTCGAAGAACCCCATCTTCACGCCGGCCAGCTGCACCACATCATTGTCGTTCAGGCGCCGCGCCTGCGGTCCGATCGGCACGCCGTTTACCTGCGGATAGTCATTTTCCTTGCCGCTGTCCACGTGCACGATGAAGTAGCCCTCAGAGCGCCGCGTGATGGCCGCCACCTGCACACCCGGACGGCCGAGCGTGGTGAGCGCCTTCGTCAGCTCGAGTTCACGTCCCGCAAAGGCTCCACTCAGCACCTGCAGCTTGGCCTTGGGCAATGCGGTGGCATTATCCGGCACGCCCGTACGCTTGGTGCCCGCGACCGCTTTGGCGGCCTGGTCGACCGCAACGCCGACCCGCCGAATGCGTTCTTCACCCTGTGAGCTCGGGGTGATGACCATGGTCTTTTCGAATTCGTCCTGCTCGGCTTCGCCGTCCTGGCTGTCGACGAAACGCAGCTGGTGATGGCCTACGGTGATGACGTCGCCGTGTTGCATCGCATGTTTCTTGATCAGCTTGCCGTTGACGTAGGTGCCGTTGGTGCTGTTCAAGTCCTCCAGGAAGGAGTCGTTCAAGATATTGATGATGAGCGAGTGATGGCCGCTCACCGCCGGATTGTCGATACGAATATCGTTGTCCGGGAGGCGCCCGATCGTGTAGCGCTCCTTATTCATGTTGTATTCCGCAAGGATCTGACCATCCAGGCTGAGCATCAGGCGTGCCATTTAGACTCCATATCCCTAACCGAACCATCCCAAGATTTTGTCAAATATACGCCGGTGCGCCGGGAACGGCTCGATCACCTGCGCCATGATCACCGATACGTTATCTCGTCCGCCATTATCGTTAGACAGCTGAATCAATTGTTTAGCTACGGTATCAAGATTAGCACTAAAGGTACTGATTGTTAAGTGAATATCCTCATCTTCGATCATGTCGGAGAGCCCGTCGGAGCAGAGTACGTAGTGATCGGACTTCTGCACCGGCTCCTCATGGATCTCCACTTCCACGTTCTGCTCTACCCCCAGGGCTCGGGTAACATAATTCTTGTTGGTCGCCCGCTGCGCTTCCTGCTGGGAATAGAAGCCACGGTCCACCAGCTCTTGCAGCAGGGAGTGATCCAGCGTCATTTGCTCGAAACGGTTGTCCCGTAGGCGGTACAGCCTCGAATCCCCCACATGGGCGATCGACATTTTGTTGTCATGGAACAAGCACGCCACCACCGTAGTGCCCATGCCCTCACATTGAGGCTGGGTCTTGGAAGTGTGGTAGATGATTTTGTTGGCCCTGTGAATCGCATCACGCAAGATGATGCTTGGTCGGGTCAATCCGGTCTCGGGATCCGGCACGCTCAGGTCCTCGCGAACGACCGCGTCGCGCACCAAATTGATGATGGTTTTCACGGCGATGCCGCTCGCTACCTCCCCCGCATTGTAGCCGCCCATGCCGTCGGCCAAGACGAACAGCCCGATGTCCGCTTCGGTGCCGATCATATCCTCGTTGTGTTCGCGGACCTTCCCGGTGTCGGTGAGCGCCACGCTGGCGATTTTGCCCTTCAAGCTCATGCGTTCATTCCAATCATGGCAGCCCGCTCGGCATTCGCGACCGGCAATCTTCCAGGGCGGCGGCCATTTGTGCGCCCGTGTCGAAACGATCTTCGGGTTTCTTGGCCAGGGCGCGATCGATGATGCTCTCAACGCATGCGGGCAGATCCGGCCGGAAGGCGCGCAACGGCGGATGCGGCGCTTCGGCGATCTGCTGCATGAGCCCGGTCATGGAATCCGCAGTAAATGGAAGCTGGCCGGTCAACAATTGAAATAGGCTAACACCCAGGGAAAACAAGTCCGAGTGACCGGTCACAGTTCGTCCCTCGAGCTGCTCCGGTGACATGAACGAGGGTGTGCCCAGCACGATGCCGGTGCGAGTGCTGCCGGCGCCGGACAGGCGCGCGATGCCGAAGTCCGTGATCACGAGCACATCCGTGGCTGGATCGTACATAAGATTCGCCGGCTTGATATCGCGATGCACGACCTGCTGCTTGTGCGCAAATCCCAACGCAGCGGCGGTACGGCCGATGATTTCCAGGACCTTGCGCGGCTCCAGCAGATTGTCCGAGCGCGCATAGTCGCTCAAGTGCTTGCCTTTGAGATATTCCATCGCGATGTAGGCGAGACCGCGTTCCTCGCCGACGTCGTAGATGGTCACGATGTTCGGATGATTGAGCCGGCCGGCGGTTTCTGCTTCGCGAAAAAAGCGCGACCGCGCCTCGACCAGTTCGGCATCGCTGAATTCGCTCGCGAGCGGAATGGCCTTGATCGCGACCAGCCGGTTGATGGCCGTATCGCGTCCCAGGTAGACGATGCCCATGGCGCCACGTCCGATTTCGCGCTCGAGCTGATAGCGGCCGAGGCGCTCGCTATCAGGCAACGCCGCGGCGGCCGTCGACGCGGCAGCCGCAGCGCTGCTGCCGGCGGCCGCGGGTGTGGGTAGCGCGCCAGCCGCACGGGCCGGCGTGATAACCGCGGCGGATCGGGCGGCAGTTTTTGCTGCGATGGCCGATTTTGCGGCGGCGTCCGCTGCCGCCTTTGGCTTGGCGCGTTCTGCGTCCATCAGCCGCCGCAGGCGGGCGGCAACATCACGGTAGGTATTGTCGGCCCGTGCCAGGTGGCGATACACGGCGGTGGCTTGAGGTACGCGTCCGCGTTGTTCGAGTTGGCTGCCCAGCGTGTACAGATCGCCCAGCACGGTGGCGCTCGGCTTGCGGCCCTTGAGCTCCGCGAAGCGTTGCTCGAAGTTATCGAGCAGGCGCGCGGTGTCCGTACCCAAGGGCTGCGGGATTTTGGGGGCGGGAACCGCAGCGGCGGATGCCGCGAAGCGCGACCACAGAAACAGAGCGCTGCCGCCGCACAATAGGACGATCCCTGGAAGCCACAGCCAGGTATCCAAATGGGCGATTGCGCGGAGCAATAGGCCCGAGCCCAAAGTCCCCAAACCCACAATCGCGGCGATCAGCCCAAATTTCCGCATGTAATAGACATAATCCAAATCGATAAGCCCGGCAGTATAGGTGATCGGGCCATGTGAACGGCAATGCTAAGCTCACAAATCGCAGCGAAGGAAGTCAATGGCGAAGTCAAAAGAGGTGTTTATCTGCCAGAACTGCGGAGCCGCTTCGCCGAAATGGCAGGGGCAGTGCGCAGGCTGCGGCGGGTGGAACACGTTGCTGGCCGAGATTTCTCCCTCGGCTGCCGGCAAAAGGGGTGTTTCCGCCAGAGTCTCCCGGGGCGATATGTCGACTTCGTTGGCCGCCGAGGCCATCCTCGAGCAACCACGCTTAGGCACCGGCTCCACGGAGCTGGATCGCGTGCTGGGCGGTGGCCTGGTGCCGGGCTCGGTGACTTTGATCGGCGGCGATCCCGGCATCGGCAAGTCGACGCTGATGCTGCAGGCGGCCGCGGCGCTCAATGCATCGGGCCCGGTGCTGTATGCCACGGGCGAGGAGTCCTTGAAGCAGGTGGCACTTCGCGGCCGGCGCTTAGGTCTCGGGGCCGCTACCGCGCGATTGATTGCCGAGACCTGTGTAGAGGCGATCGTCGGAGCGGCGAGGAGCCTCGCGGCGCAGGTGCTCATCGTCGATTCCATCCAGACCATGCATTCGGAGCGGATCGAAGCCGCTCCCGGCGCGGTCTCGCAGCTGCGCGAATGCACTGCCGAACTGGTGCGCTTTGCGAAGGCCAGCGGCACGGCCGTGCTGCTCGTCGGTCACGTCACCAAGGAAGGGCAGATCGCCGGGCCGCGTGTGCTCGAGCACATGGTCGATACGGTGCTGTACTTCGAGAGCGATACCGGGAGCCGCTACCGTGTGCTGCGCTCGGTGAAGAACCGCTTCGGCGCCGCCAATGAAATAGGCGTGTTCGCCATGGTGGAGCAGGGTCTGCGCGAGGTCACGAATCCATCGGCAATTTTTTTGTCGCGCCATCCCGAGCCGGTTCCGGGCAGCGTCATCACCGTGATGCGCGAAGGCACGCGCTCGCTGCTGATCGAAGTGCAAGTATTGGCGGACTTGAGCCTGGGCGCCAATCCGCGCCGGGTGGCGGTGGGCATCGACGGCAATCGACTCACCATGCTGTTGGCGGTTGCGCATCGCCACGCCGGCTTGCAGCTGCAGGGCCAGGATGTTTTCGCCAACGTGGTCGGCGGCGTGCGTTTGGCGGAGACCGCCGGCGACCTGGCCATCGTGATGGCGGCACGCTCGAGCTTGCGCGATGCGCCGGTGCCCCATTCGCTGATCGCCTTCGGCGAGATCGGGCTCGCCGGAGAAATTCGTCCGGTGCCCTTTGGCGAGGAGCGGCTGCGCGAGGCGGCGAAGCATGGCTTCAAGTCGGCCGTGGTGCCCGAAGCCAACGTGCCGAAGCGCCCGCCCGAGGGGATGACGGTGCGCGGAGTAACGCGCTTGAATCACGCGCTGGAGGCATTCTAGTTCTTCGGCCGCCGGGCCGGGGCCGCGGCACCGTTCTAAGGAGGCGTGGGATCGGGCGGCCGTATGCGCACTGTCTTGATGGCGTTGTCGCCGGTCTGCAGCACTTCTAGCATGTAGTCCGCCAATTTCAAAGTGGTTCCCACTTCGGGCAGCGTTTCCAGGAATTCCACGATCAGCCCGTTCAATGTCTTCGGTCCGTCCGTGGGCAGATTCCAGCGCATGGAGCGGTTCAGCGCGCGGATGGTGGTTGATGCATTCGCCACGAAGCTGCCATCGGCTTCCGCATGCACGTCCTTATGCATCATGGTGGCAGGGTCTGTGGTGAATTCACCGACGATTTCCTCGAGTATGTCCTCTAGCGTCACCAGCCCCTGAATGTCGCCGTATTCATCGACGACGAAGGCCATGCGGCGCTTGTCGCGCTGAAAATTCACCAGCTGCGTATTGAGCGTGGTGCCCGAAGGTACGAAGTACGCCTCGCGGGCGCCGGCGGCTTCGACCAGCGCATCACGATCCAGCCGGCCGCGTGCCAGTTCGTGAACCACCTGCTTCATGTGCAGCACGCCGATGATGCGGTCGATTTCGCCCTCGTAGACCGGCAGGCGCGTGTGCTGACTCTGGCGTAGCTGCTCGAGGACCCGATCCCAATCATCAGCGACGTTGATGCCGACGATCTCATTGCGCGGCACCATGATGTCCTCCACGGTGGCGTTTTCCAGATCCAGAATGCTCACCAGCATTTGCTGGTGGCGATGCGGAATCATGGCGCCGGCCTCGGCAACGACGGTGCGCAGTTCTTCGCTGCTCAAGGAATTCGAGGCCTGCTGCGGGGAGACACCGAACAGCCGCAGCACGCCGTTGGCCAGCAAATTGGTGGCCCACACGAAGGGATACAACAGTAGTAGCAAGGGCGTGTAAATGTAGGCCGCGGGCAGTGCCAGCCGCTCCGGATGCAGGGCGCCGAAGGTCTTGGGCGCAACCTCGCAAAAGATCAGCAGCACCAACGTCAGGGCGCCGGCACCGAAGGCCAGCATGAACTCGCCGCCCAAGCGTAGGGCGATGAAACCCACCAACATCGGCGCCGCTACGTTGACCAGGGTGCTCAACAACAGGATCAGACCGATGAGCCGGTCGGGGGGAGCGAGAAGTTTCTCCGCCAATCGCGCGCCGCGGTTTCCTTCATTGGCACGATGCCGAAGCCGGTAGCGGTTCAAGCTCATGAGAGCGGTTTCGCTGCCGGCAAAAAATGCCGCGAGAAATAGCAGTCCTGCCAAGGCGCCGAGCAGTAATCCTAGTGAGGGTGGCTCCATGCGTCGAGGACTAGCCCCAGTGCCGCCCGAATACATACTCGAGCACGAACTTGACCCCGAAATACGCCACTGCCAGCACGCCGAAACCCCACAAGGTCCAGCGCACGGCGGAGCGCCCGCGCCAGCCGAATCGCAGGCGCCCGATCAACAGCACGCCGAACAGCAGCCACGCAACGAGCGATAAAACGGTCTTTTGCACCAGATTTTGCGTGAACAAATTGGTCACGAACACGAAGCCCGTGAACAGCGCCAGAGTCAGCAATACGAAACCCGCACCGATGAGCCGAAACATCACTTTTTCGAGCGCGTCGAGCGGCGGCATGCCGATGGGCAGGTCGGCAATGCGCCGCGTGCGCAGCCGCCGGACGAGAAACACCAGCAGCAAGGCAGTGACGGCGGCGGCGAACAGCAGGGCGGCGGCGCCCATCGACAGCAGTATGTGCGCCGTGAGTTCCCATCCCGGCGCGGTGGCTTCCGCGTAAGTGCGTCCCGCGCCGGTCATAGCGGCTCCGCACGCCGCGCTCGCGAGCAAAATGGCGCCCAGCACCCGATTCTGTTTTTCGATGGAGATCACACAGGCGAGCACCGCCAGCGTCCAGGCGAGGAGGGAGAGAGCCTCCGGCAGCCCGATAGAGACCGCTCCCTTGATGCGCATGGTATGCATGATCGCGTCGCTGTGTCCGATGATGGCCACCAGGATGAGGGCCCACGCCACGGGTTCCAGGCGCGGCTTGCTGACACTGCGCAGCATCAACCAGGCGCTGCCGGCATAGAGAAGGAACAGAGTAACGGCGAGCATCGGTGCGCCTAGGATATAATATCCGCACCATGTTCGACCGTCTAACCTCCAGTCTTTCAGCAGCGCTCAAGTCGCTGTCCGGCCGCGGCCGGCTGACCGACGACAATATTACCGACACCGTGCGCGAGGTGCGCCTTGCGCTGCTCGACGCCGACGTCGCGCTCAGCGTGGTCAAGACCTTCACCGATGCCGTCAAGGCACGCGCAGTCGGTGTCGAAGTCGTCAAGAGTCTGACTCCGGGGCAGGCCTTCATCAAGGTCGTGCACGAGGAACTGACGCGGCTCATGGGTGAGCCTTCCACCGGCCTCAATCTGCGCGCACAACGACCCGTCGTGGTCATGCTGGCGGGCCTGCAAGGTGCGGGCAAGACCACCACTGCGGGTAAGCTCGCGCGCTGGCTGATCGAGAAGCAGCACAAGAAGGTGCTGATGGTCAGCACCGACGTGTATCGTCCTGCGGCGATTTTGCAGCTGCAGACTCTGGCCGCGCAGGTGGGCGCGGGCTTCGCACCGGCGCATGCCAGCGAACTGCCTGTGGCCATCGCAAAGCGCGCTCTGACCGAGGCGTCGCTGCAGGCTTACGACGTGTTGCTGCTCGACACCGCCGGCCGCCTGCACATCGATGCCGAAATGATGGCCGAGGTCCGGGAACTGGAAACGGCCGTCAGTCCGCATGAGCGCCTGTTCGTTGTCGACAGCATGGCCGGACAGGATGCGGTCAATGCGGCCAAGGCATTCAATGACGCCTTGAGCCTGACCGGGGTGATCCTGACCAAGGCCGACGGCGATGCTCGCGGCGGCGCCGCGCTATCCGTGCGGCAGGTCACCGGCAAGCCCATCTTGTTCGTCGGCACCGGTGAGAAGTCCGAGGCGCTGGAGTTGTTTCAGCCGGAGCGCATTGCCTCACGCATCCTCGGGATGGGAGACGTCCTGTCGCTGGTCGAGCAGGTTCAGGGACAGGTCGACCAGGAAAAGGCGGAAAGGCTCGCCAAGAAGATCAGCAAGGGAAAATCCTTCGATTTGGCGGATCTGCGCGACCAATTGAGTCAGCTGCGCAACATGGGGGGCATGTCCGCCCTGATGGATAAGTTGCCCGCGCAGCTGCAGGCCAATGCCGCGGCGGCGGCCGGCGCGGTCAATGAGAAAAGCCTGAAGCGCCAGATGGGGATCATCGATTCCATGACGCCGCGTGAGCGGCGCCGCCCGGAATTGATCGACGGCTCTCGCAAGCGGCGCATCGCGGCCGGTGCCGGAGTGCAATTACCCGAGGTAAACCGCCTCCTGAAACAGTTCGATCACATGCAAAAGACCATGAAAAAGCTCGCCAAGGGCGGCATGCTGAAGAACATGATGCGCGGCATGGCGGGGCGCATGCCGCCCGGTTTCGGGCGCTAGGAGCCTCTAACCCCCGGGATTCGCTGCCTATTCAACGAGTTGTTGCTCTTGAGGGCCCGTTGTCATTACAATTAGCGGCTACGCTTTGCAAGGTGAATTAAAGATGGTGACGATTCGTTTGACTCGACGCGGCGGCAAGAAGACCCCGTTCTATCACGTGGTGGTGACGGACAGCCGCAAGCGCCAAGGCGGCACCAGCCTCGAGAGCGTAGGACTGTTCAATCCCGTTGCGCGCGGTGCGGAAATTAAACTGCGCCTGAACGTGGCTCGAATCGAGCACTGGCTGTCCAAGGGCGCACATATGTCGGAGCGCGTCAAGTTTCTACTCACCAGCTTCCGCAAGCAGGCCGCGTAAGGTCTTAAGGGGCACGCGATGGGCGGCGAATCGTCGGCGCTCATGCAACTAGGGTTCGTAGGAGCGCCGTTTGGCGTGCGAGGTTGGGTCAAGCTACGTTCGCATACTGATCCTCCGGAACGCCTTCTCGACCATCAAAATTTGCGCATCGGCCAGGGAAGTGTCTGGCAGAACTACCGCATCGAGGCGACCGGCCGTAGCGGCGGCGCGCTGACCGTGAAATTCGCGGGGATCGAGGATAGGGACCAGGCGCAGGCTCTGCGGGGCGCGCAGGTATGTGTGTTGCGCAGCGAACTGCCGCAGCGCGATGATAAGGATTTTTACCGCGCCGATTTGATTGGCTGCGAAGTGGTGACTGTCGAGGGCTTGGGATTGGGCACCGTGCTGCATTTCATAGAAACGCCGGCGCAGGTTCTGATGGTGGTGCGCGGCGCACAGGAATATTGGATACCGGCTGTGCCGCGGCATTTGCGGCGGGTGGACTTGCAAGCGCGCCGGGTGGTCGTGGACTGGAACCCGGCGCCGGCCTAGACGCCGCCGGGCGCCACGGGATTGTTTGCATGCGCATTGCGGTCGTGACGTTGTTTCCGGTGATGATCCACGAGGCTCTGGCGCACGGCGTGCTCGGGCGGGCGGTGGAGCGGGGTGTGCTCGAGGTCGAGTGCGTCGATCCTCGCGACTACGCGGCCGACGTGCATCGCACGGTGGACGATCGATCCTACGGCGGCGGTCCGGGCATGGTGCTGAAGGTCGAGCCGCTGCGCAGCGCCTTGCGCGCCGCGGCGGCGGGTGTGCCGGCCGGCAGCCGGCGAGTGTACTTAGGTGCCGATGGGCGAAGATTCGAGCAGGGCCTGGCACGCGAAGCGTGCAGTTGGCCGGGCTTGGTGCTGGTGGCGGGACGCTACGAGGGTGTCGACGAGAGACTCATCGAGAGCGAGACCGACGAGCAGTGGTCGATCGGCGACTACGTGCTGTCGGGCGGCGAATTGCCGGCGCTGGTGGTGATCGATGCGATTGCGCGGCTGATGCCGGGGACGCTGGGGTGTGCGGAATCGGCGGAACAGGAATCCTTCAGTGAAGGATTGGTGGATTGGCCGCATTACACGCGGCCTCCTGCGATCGACGGACTGGCAGTGCCTGCGGTGTTGATGTCCGGCGACCACGCGGCCATCCATCGCTGGCGATTGCAGCAGGCGCTGGGCCGCACGTGGTTGCGGCGGCCGGAACTGCTGGAGCGGCGCGGCATGAGCGATGAAGAGCGGGTTTTATTGGAAGAATTCAAGATCGGGCGCGCCTAGGGGCACGCCGCGAATCTAAGACAGTCAAAGATGAGGACGAATGCTATGAACAAGATCATCCAGGAATTGAACGGCGAACGTGCGACGCGCAAGCTTCCGGATTTCAATCCCGGCGACACCATCATCGTGCAG
>JANXZQ010000094.1 GCA_025355445.1 Gammaproteobacteria bacterium | reverse complement strand
TGAAAACAGATGGACCTGAAGACTACCTTCCTGTGATCGTACTCACCGCCCAACCCGCCCACAAGCTCCGTGCTCTACAGGCCGGCGCCCGGGACTTCATCAGCAAACCATTTGAGCTCGTTGATGTGACGACGCGCATCTACAATATGTTGGAGGTGCGGCTGCTGTACCAGAGACTCGGGAATTACAGCAGAGTGCTGGAACAAAGGACATTGCACGATTCTACGACGGGTCTTCCAAATCGAGGCCTGTTCGACGATCGGCTGACCCATGCAATTGCTCTCGCCAACCGCCACGCCTGGACGCTGGCAGTGATGTTCCTCGATCTCGATCGCTTCAAAAGCGTCAATGACACTCACGGTCACGCCGTGGGCGACGGGGTGCTGAAGGAGGTGGCAAAACGCCTGTTACAAAACGCTCGAGACGAAGACACAGTGTGCCGTAACGGTGGCGATGAATTCCTGTACCTATTGATGAATCCGCGAGACCGGGAGGATATTGATCGAATTGCCGGCGCCCTGCTGAAAACCATTGGACAGCCCATTGACATGGGTGACCTGCAACCCGTGATTAACGTGAGCATCGGCATTGCCGTTTATCCTGGTAACGGCACTAGCGGAGATCAATTGATAAGAAACGCTGACACCGCCATGTATCGCGCAAAAAAATCCGATACCGGCTATATATTTTTTGACGCATTGGAAACGGAAGATGCCTCAGCCAAAGAGTCAGTTGCTCGAGAAGAGCTTTCCGGCTAGGAGTGCATCGCAGCCTGGGAGACGTCGCCGCGCGGCATTGGAGCTACCGATCAAATCGATCCACTGGAAGGCGGCTCCGATTCTTTCGCTGACGTGGATTTGAAATGACCCGCGCGTAGCCTGCGGTAATCTCCTGGCGATTGGCCGACCCAGCGCCGGAAGGCGTGATTAAACGCGCTGACTTCGGAGTAGCCGAGTGTAAAGGCGATCTCCGCCAGCGCTAGGGTCTCATTTTCCAAGAGGTTCAGCGCCAGCGTCTTGCGCACGTCATTCTGCAGGTCGGAGTAGCTCACGCCGGCATCCTTGAGCCGCCGCTGGAGCTTCCGAACCGATGTTGCGGTCGCTTTGGCCACGTACTCGATGCGGCCTTCGCCCTTGACCAGCGCGCGGGCGATCTCGCGGCGCAATTGCCTGATTTCACAGCCCTGTTCGGGCAACGCGGCGAGCCGTAGATCGCCGTAGTGGCGCATGAGATTTTCGATCATGACGTCGGCGGTCGCCATCGGCCGTTTGAGCAGACGCGCGTCAAAGCGAATGCCGGCGCAAGAATGGCCGACCGTTATGTTGTCGCCCATAATTGCCGAGCGCGCACGCTGCTCCGCTGGTGTTTCATCCGCCAACTGCGGCAGTAGGACTTCTTGCGGCGTCCAACTCGGATCGCCAAGCCCGAATCGCATGAGGTTGCACGTGAACGTGACCGCCCAGTCGACTTTCTGGCTATAGGACATCATCAGCTCATCGACATAGTACCAATACGCAAATGCAAGCCCGTCACTGACCTCCATGGAATTCACCGTAGCATCGACCATGGTCGGCATATAGCGGCCCATCATTTCGAATGCCTCGCCGACCGTCCGTGAAGCGAGCGCTACGTTGCCGACGACACCGCCGTGGCGTGGCTCATACTGGGCGCCGAACTTCAAACCGAATTGCGGATCGCCTATGAGTTCGGCACAAATCTCCAACAGCTCCAGATAGCGGACGAGCGGCGCCCGCTGGTCTGGATCGGTCAGATGTCCCAGCTCGAGCCCGGCACGGTGCAATCCCAATTTACACCGCCGCCCGCGCCGGGCGAGGTTGAAGCCTTCATCGGCCAGGTCATTACCGACCTGAGTGCCGCTTTTTCCGGCGTGCTGGTCAATGTCGGGCGCAAGCTCGGCCTGTATCAGGCGATGGCCGACAGCGGCGCCTGTACCTCGGTGGCTCTCGCTGAAGCAACCGGCATTCGCGAGCGCTATGTCCGCGAGTGGCTCGCCAATCAAGCGGCCGGCGGCTATGTCGCTTACGATCCCGAGAAGCAGACTTACGCTCTGCCGCCGGCGCAGGCGATGGTCCTGGCGCTCGACCAAAGCCCAATTTTCATGGCGCCTGCTTTCGA
>JANXZQ010000070.1 GCA_025355445.1 Gammaproteobacteria bacterium | reverse complement strand
CGTGGAGCACAAGCACCGCATCGGCTTCAAGGGTACGATTCTCATCGAACCGAAACCTTTTGAACCCACCAAGCACCAGTACGATCACGACGTGGCCGCCGTATTCGCCTTTCTGCAGCGCTACGGGCTGACCAAGGAGGTGAAGGTCAATATCGAAGTCAACCACGCCACGCTCGCCGGATTGGATTTCGAACATGAGATTGCGGCCGCGCGCGCCTTCGGCATATTCGGTTCCATCGACATCAACCGCGGCGATCCGCGCAATGGCTGGGATACGGATCAATTTCCCAACAATGCCCAGGAACTCGTTCCCTCCATGGTGCAGCTGGTCGAGGATCAGGGCTTCGTGACCGGCGGCTTTAACTTCGACGCCAAATTGCGGCGTCAATCGGTGGACCCGGCGGATTTGTACCTGGCGCATATCGGCGGTATCGATACCCTGGCGCGTGCCTTGCTCGCGGCGGCCGACGTGACCGCGGACGGCGGCCTTGCGCGCTTGAAGCGCGAGCGCTACCAGGGGTGGGACGATGAATTGGGCCGGCGTATTGCCGGCGGCGCCTTGAATCTCGCGGCACTCGCCGATCTCGCCACCGAACGCGGTTTCGACCCCGTGCCGCGCTCCGGCCGCCAGGAACTGGCCGAGAGCCTGATCGCCCGGCATTGCAAGTATTGAGCATGCGCCTCCTCGCCGTTGCGATTCTCGCCCTGCTCTGTCCCGTCCTGCTGCAAGCCGCGCCGGCTGCCGTGTACAAAGACCCGGCTGCGGCCTTGAATGCGCGCGTCGAGGATTTGCTCGGCCGCATGAGCTTGGAGGAAAAGGTCGCCCAGATGCAGGCCATCTGGGAGGGGAAAGTGGAGATTTTCGACACGAACTTGCAATTCGACCCCGCCAAGGCCGCCGCCAGATATCCGAACGGCTTCGGCACCTTCGCCCGGCCGGAAGACCTGCGCGGCGCGGTGTCGCCGCGTCTCGCCCACGGCCGCGACGCGCGCGCCACCGTCAAGCTGGTGAATGCCATTCAACATTACGCGGTGCAGAAGACGCGCTTAGGCGTACCGGTATGGTTCCATGAGGAAGGGCTGCATGGTTACGCCGCCGTCGATGCCACGGTTTTTCCGCAGGCCATTGGTCTTGCCAGCAGCTGGGATCCCGAGCTCATTCGCAAGGTCAACGTCATCGTCGGGCGCGAGATTCGCGCGCGCGGCGTAAGCGAAGCGCTGTCTCCCGTCGTGGACGTCGCGCGGGATCCGCGCTGGGGCCGCATCGAGGAGACCTTCGGCGAAGATCCCTACCTGGTGTCGCAGCTTGGCGTGGCGGCCGTGCGCGGCCTGCAGGGCGATGCGCTGCCGCTGGCGGACGGCAAGGTGTTCGCGACGCTCAAGCACCTCACAGGTCATGGTCAACCGGAGAGCGGCACCAATGTCGGGCCGGCGAGCATTTCGGTGCGCACACTGCGCGAGAATTTCTTTCCTCCCTTCGAGGAAATCGTGCGCGTGACCAATATCCGTGCGGTGATGCCCTCCTATAATGAGATTGACGGCGTGCCATCGCATGCCAATCGCTGGCTGCTGCACGATGTATTGCGAGGCGAGTGGGGCTTCAAGGGCGCCGTGGTCAGCGACTACGGCGGCGTTGAGCAGTTGATGAGCCTGCATCATGTCGAACCTGATCTGGCGGCGGCAGCGATACGCGCCTTGAGAGCGGGCGTCGACGTGGATTTGCCGGACGGCGTGGCGTACCGAACCCTGGTGGCGTCGGTGCGCGAGGGCAGGGTGGCCGAGGCGCAAATCGATGCCGCCGTGCGCCGGATTCTGGAGCTGAAATTTCTCGCCGGATTATTCGAACACCCGTACGCGGATGCGGCTGCAGCCGAGCTGCTGACCGGCAATGCCGAGGCGCGCAGCGTGGCGCTCGATGCCGCGCATCGCGCCGCCGTGCTCTTGAAGAACGACGGCATGCTGCCGTTGTCTATTTCGTCGCACAAGAACTTGGCCGTGATCGGACCCAATGCGGCGGTGGCGAGGCTCGGCGGCTATTCGGTGACGCCGCGTCAAGCGAGCTCGGCGCTCGATGGCATTCGCGCCAAGCTCGACACTCGCGAGCAGGTGACATACGCCGAAGGCGTGCGCATCACCGAGGATGATGATTGGTGGGCGAACGACGTGACGCTCGCCGATCCTGAGAAAAACGCGGAGCGCATCAAGGCGGCGGTCAAAGTCGCGGCCGCGGCCGACGAGATCGTGCTCATCTTGGGCGACACCGAGCAGACCAGCCGTGAGGCCTGGGCGGATACTCACTTGGGCGACAGGGACAGCCTGGAGCTGGTGGGTCAGCAGAACGATCTCGCCGCCGCCATCTTCGACTTGCACAAACCCACGGTGGTCGTGCTGTTGAACGGCCGGCCGTCGGCGGTTGTGAACATTGCCGCACGGGCGAACGCCTTGATAGAGGGCTGGTACCTGGGTCAGGAGGGTGGTACGGCACTGGCCGACATTTTGTTCGGTGACTTCAATCCCGGCGGCAAGCTGCCGGTCACGCTGGCGCGCTCGGTGGGCCAGTTGCCCATGTTCTACAACCACAAGCCCAGTGCCCATCGCGGTTATTTGTTCGATAGCGCTGAACCACTATTCCCCTTCGGTTTCGGCTTGAGTTACACGCGTTTCGACATCGGCGCTCCACGCCTGTCATCGCCGTCCATCAAGAAAGACGGTTCCGTCACCGTCACGGTGGACGTCCGCAACACCGGTTTCCGGGCGGGCGATGAAGTGGTGCAGCTCTATGTGCACGACGAAGTCAGTTCAGTCACCCGCCCGGTCAAGGAGCTCAAGGGCTTTCAGCGGGTGACCTTAGGGGCGGGGGAGGCTAGAACCGTGTCATTCGAGATCGGCCCAAGGGCGTTGCAGTTCTGGAACGCCGACATGCAGCGGGTGGTCGAGCCCGGATCTTTCAGCATCCTGGTGGGACCCAATTCGGTAGACTTGAAGAAGACGGTGCTGACGGTCACTGACTAAGGGCTACGCGGCAATCCCGGACGCGCGGATGGCCCGTTCTCTATAAATTGGACCGATGAATACCAGCGAAATCTTTCTGATCGCGATGACATTGATTCTGACCGTCCCGTTCCTGATTTGGCGGGTGGGCAGGACCGAATACTATGCGCCTCTAGTGGTGGTGCAGATCATCACCGGCGTCGTATTGGGACCGGGCATCCTCGGCGCCGTATTTCCCCAGTACTATGCCTTCGTCTTCAATCCGCAGGTAATTCAAGCGCTCAACGGCATCGCCTGGTGGGCCGTGATGACCTTCGTCTGGATCGCGGGAATCGAACTGGATCTCAAGCAGGCCTGGGCGCAGAAGCGCGAAAGCGGCATTACCGCAGGGCTTGCATTGGGGATGCCGCTATTGTTCGGTTGCGCCGCAGCCGCGCTGATCGTGCGTCACACCGGCTGGATCGGGCCGCGCGCCAGTACCTGGCAATTCATCCTGGGTGTGGGCATGGCCTGCGCGGTGACGGCATTGCCGATCCTGATTCTGCTCATGGAAAAGCTCGAGATCCTGCGCCAGCCCATCGGCAAAAGAATTCTGCGGTATGCCAGCCTTGATGACGTGGCCATCTGGGGAGTGCTCGCCGTCATTCTGATGGATTGGCATCGGATGGGGAGACAAGTGATTTTCCTGCTGGCCTTCGGGGTGGCCGCGCTCGCATTCCGCCAGCTCATGCCGCGCCTGCAGGCAAAGGATCGTTGGCATGTGGGGCTCATATGGTTGGCAGTGTGTGCTTTCGGCGCCGACTGGTCCGGATTGCACTTCATGGTGGGCGCTTTTTTATCCGGCGCAGTCATGGACAACGACTGGTTCGACATGAAGCAAATGGACACGCTGCGCCACAATGTGCTGCTGACGATCATGCCGGTGTATTTCCTCAGCACGGGCCTGCGCACCAATTGGAATATGGGCGGCGCCGCGGTGTTCATCGTGGCCGGTGTATTGTTGGTGGCCCAGCTTGCGGGAAAATTGGCGGGTACCGCCATCGCGGGAAGGATCCTCGGATGGAAGCCCGGAGAGGCCTCGCTGATCGGCTGGCTGCTGCAGACCAAAGCTCTGATCATGATTATTTTCGTGAACGTGCTGTTGGATAAGCAGCTGATAACCAGCGAGTCCTTCACCGCGCTGCTGCTGATGGCGGTGTTCAGCACCATGCTGACCATTCCGGTTGCGTCGCCAAAGCTTAGGCACATGCGGGAAGTCACCTTCAGATCGAAGTAAGCCCGGACCCTCCCAGCGTGGTAGCGGAGCCACACGTGACGTCCGTGTCTTGGCCGGCGTCTCCTGGAAGCGCTCGATCGCAGCGCAGCATGATACCGCTGTCAAAATAGGTAGCCGGGAATGTTGATCCGTCGTAGGATGCGTCAATCCAAATAAGACAGCGCTGTCAGAATGTAGTTGATTTCGGTTTGTAACCGTGCCTATACTTCGCACAAGAAGGTAGCGCTACCATTTAAGAGTTTGCCAGCTACACGGAAAAATGGGGGGAGTCCCAAGGTTTGAATACTTGTTTCGCTTGAGGCCCAGCCG
>JANXZQ010000047.1 GCA_025355445.1 Gammaproteobacteria bacterium | reverse complement strand
AGCGCGTGGGAAGACTTGCTGCTCGAAGCGGCCTACGCGTCGGGTAAGGCTGTGATGCAAGAGAGGGCTCTAGTCGACGCCGCAGTCGCACTCGCCCCACCGTGGCAGGGCGACGGTTGTGATCGCCGCAGGGTCAATATGGTGGCCGCACTTGCGAGTTTGCACCGCCAGAAGCCACCGCTGCTGGTGGTTAAGGGTGGCATTGTCTCTATTTTATAAAATAAAGTGCTTGCAACACGCAATTGCATAGGCTAGGCCAATGACAGATAGGAGATCGAGAGATGGATGTTCAACAACTTCTAACCCTGCTCAGCGAATCCGCGGGTCACACCCGTAGCCAATATCACCTCACGCTTGGGGGTCTCATCAAGGCCCTCAAAGCGACGGCCCCCGATGTGCCAGTCATTTTCGACACCGGGAACGGGGTTGGTCACGAAATGTCATACCGCGGGTATTACTCCGACATGGCGCTGGACGACGGTGAGGTGGGGTCCGCAGGAGACCTGCTCGCTCGGTTGGAAAAGGCGCTCGACACGGACTACGAGGGTTATAAGGGCGGATCGTTCACCATGACTGCTGACACCCCGCTGTGGAATGCGTCTTACGGCGAACACAATAGCAGAGCCGTCGTGAGCGTCGGCCTTCTCGACAAAACTCTGGTTCTTCGTACCACCACGGTGGAGGGCTGACCATGCGCGACCGCTGTGATTATCGCGCGATGCCTGAGCGTGAACTCATAAAAATTGCGCTCAACGAAGGCGTCGACGCTGAAATGGCGATTGTCGCGGTTGAGAAGCTTTCCGGCCCGCGCCACAAAGGCCAATTTCGTTTTAACCACCAACCCAAGGAGATGACCAAGTGATCGAACTGAAAATCAATGTCGACACCCCCCAAGAGCTGCTCGCGACGATCTTGACGCTTTCACAGGGGCTGCTCGTCGGCACGTCGCAGGGCGCGATCGTGGCGGCTGACCAGTCGCGCGGCCATACTGCGACGGAAGCGGAGGACGCGCACCTTGCGGTTCAGGCGCAGATCTCCGGCGAGCCGATCGAGGGTGATAAGCCCAAGCGGACGCGCCGCACCAAGGAGCAGATCGCGGCCGACGAAGCGGCGGCCGCTGCGTTGGCGCAAGCGGGAAACGATGCGAGCGGTGCGGGCGAAGTCACGGAACTTTCTGCTGCGGAAACGGCATCGGATGCTCCCTCGGGTGTCGGTGACGCCCCTGCCGCGCTCGACTTCGACAAGGACGTGGCGCCGACGGTGCTCAAGCTGGTGCGCGAGCGCGGTAAGCCCTGGGTCTCGGCAGTGCTGGAGCAGTTCGGCATACAGCGCGCCAGCGAGTTGCCGGCCGAGCGCTGGGGCGAGTTGCTGACGGCCTTGAACGACGCGGACGCGGTGTGATAGGGTGACTACTCCGGGGCTTCGGCCCCGGAGCAATGCTCAAATGCTCAGATAAGGAATTCTTTATATGACGAGACCCAAACCCAAGCGCCCGGCGCCAGACGCCCCACGTTACCGCGCCGAGAGCGACCCGCATATTTCGCGCGCCATCAACCGTTTCCAGCGAGCCGTCGGCGATAAGGCCTGTCAAGGAACGATCCCGGCCTACGAGAGCGACGAAGCATTCGAGGCGTACACCGCAATCGACAATGAACTCGACGCCGCCAAGGCGAACTTGCTGCGCGTCATTGACCGGAGGATGAACAAGTGAGGCGTCTGCTTTGCTGGCTCGGCTTTCACGTCTGGGGAGAGCCTGTGCGCGCTGTGCATTGGGAGACTAACGGCCTCCAACTCTATCGCAAGGTCTGGCCCTGCAAGCACTGTTTTGAATCGCGCGTTGAAAATGGCTTCGCGCTTTCGGGAGATCAAAAATGAGCGTCCAATTCCCCGTCAAGGCTAAAGTTCGCAGCACGAACGGTGACACACCTTTCAAGACGTTCCCGAGCGAAGTCGGTATATTCGACGATCGCGGGTGTTGTGTGTCCCTTGGTACCTGCGGATTGACCTTGGCGACTGAGCAACTCGACCTCGGGCTGAAGGTCGCAAAGATGCTTAACGCCGCTTACGAGCAAGGGCGGTGCGATCAGGCTCGCAAGATCAGAGATGCGATCAACTGCGGAGACAAGGGGTGAGCGCGACCTGCATAGAGTGCGGGTCCAAGGCCGCTCTGGTCGGCGGAGAGCGCATCTATCCGCACCGGCCAGACCTCTACGCCAAGTCCTTCTGGCTCTGCGTATGCGGTGCCTACTGCGGTTGCCACTCTGGAACGACGAACCCACTCGGTTATCCTTGTGGAGTGGAAACTCGCAAGGCTCGTAGCGCTGCCCACACGGCGTTCGATCCGATCTGGAAGCGCAAGGAGATGGACCGACGCGCCGCCTACGCCTGGCTCGCGAAGGAGACCGGGATACCAGCACCGGACTGTCACATCGGCATGATGACCGAAGCGCAGGCGCGCTCTGTTGTTCAAGCCGTCAACAAAAGGGAATTTGCAGCATGAGCGACCATGAGTATCACGCCAAACTTTCCCCGAGCGGTGCCTCGCGCTGGCTCGCGTGTCCGGGCAGCGTCGTGCTGTCCGAAGGCATCAAGGATAGCGACTCGGCTTATAGCGCAGAAGGCACGGCGGCTCACACGATCGCCGCCTGGTGCCTCAAGGTCAAGGTGCCGGCCGATCAGTTAATCGGCGAGACGCTGAACGTCGGCGCGTACAAGATCCCGATCACCAAGGAGATGGC
>JANXZQ010000034.1 GCA_025355445.1 Gammaproteobacteria bacterium | reverse complement strand
GTGGAGTTGGAAAGCGCTATCCGCGACTACCTTGCCCTCAACAATCGCGACGCGAAACCATTCGTATGGACGAAAACGGCTGACCAGATTCTTGAAAGTATCAAGCGATTTTGCGTGCGAACTTCTAACTCAGGACACTAGAGACTCCCCTGCATATCGGGGACGGCGTGAATGCTCACCATGGTGAGCACAGTGTACGAGGCTACTGTTTCTTCGTGTTGGTTGGTAATCTCGGTATCCCAGGCCACTTCACCCCAGCCCTTCTCGGCGCGCAGGCTCTTCGCCATGCAGGTCAGTCGCACCTTGATCTTGTCGCCGGGCTTTACCGGCTTGACGAATCGAAGCGTATCGATGCCGTAATTCCCCAGCACCGGACCATAGTCCGGATCGACGAACAAACCCGCCGCGGCCGAAATCAAAAAGTAGCCATGAGCAACGCGGCCGCCGAACAGCGAATTGCGGGCCGCCTCATGCTCGCTCATGTGGGCGTAGAATTTGTCGCCCGACAGCGCCGCGAAACGCTCGATGTCCAGGGCCGTCACTTCGCGCTCACCGGACTTGAGCGTATCGCCCAGTTCCAGGTCGCCAAAAGGAATGCGAAATGGATGCCTTCCCGGATCGCGAATCCGGCTGCCCCGCACCCAGCGTCCGGCAGTCGCCGTAATGGTGTCGGGCGATCCCTGCACCGCGCTGCGTTGCATGTAGCGGAGCACGCCGCGAATGCCGCCCAACTCTTCGCCGCCGCCGGCGCGGCCCGGTCCGCCATGAATCAGCGGCGCAAGCGGTGAGCCGTGGCCCGTGGACTCTTTTGCGCAGGCGCCGTTCACGACCACAATTCGGCCGTGGTACGGCGCAAGGCCGAGGACGATTTGGGCGGCGAGGACGTCATCGGCGCAGAAAACGGAAGCCGCCAAACTGCCGCCGCTGCGCCGAGCGAGTGCGATGGCGTCCCGCGCGTCCCGATACGGCATCACCGTGGCGACGGGTCCAAACGCCTCCACCTCATGGATGGCGCGCGCGGTGGCGGGACTTCGTGACAGCAGCAGCAGCGGCGGCACGAATGCGCCGCGCTCAGCATCGGCGCCCGACACCTCGAAATGGTGCAGACTGCCCGCGATCAATTCTGCCTCGCGGCGCAGTTCAGCCACCCGCGCGAGCACGTCGCTGCGCTGTTCCTGACTTACCAAGGGCCCCATGCGCACGCCGTCCGCGCGTGGGTCGCCCACGACGATGCTTTGCAGCGCGGCTTGCAACGCGCCCACCACGTCGTCAGCCACCGCGGCCGGCACCAGTGCTTTGCGGATGGCCGTGCACTTCTGCCCTGCTTTGACGGTCATCTCGCGAACCACTTCTTTGATGAATAAATCGAACTCCTGAGTTCCCGGCAGGGAGTCCGGCGCCAGGATGCTGGAGTTCAAGGAGTCGGTTTCGGCAATGAAAGGCACCGCGTGCCGGATGATGGACTCATGTACGCGCAACGAAGCCGCCGTGCGCGCCGACCCGGTAAAGGACACGATGTCCTGGCAATTGAGGTGATCGAATAAATTCCCAAGGCTTCCGCAGATCAATTGCAGCGCACCCTGCGGCAGAATCTTCGATTCGATAATGCGACGGACCACCGCTTCGGTCAGATAGGCTGTGGCTGTGGCGGGCTTGACGATGGCAGGCATTCCGGCAAGCAGCGCGGGTGCAAGCTTCTCAAGCATTCCCCACACCGGAAAATTGAACGCATTGATATGCAGCGCTGCGCCTTCCCGCGAGACATACACGTGCTGCCCGACGAAGCTACCGCCGCGCGACAGGCCTTCAACATCACCGTCGACATAGACACGCGCGTTGGGAAGTTCGCGCGACCCCTTGCTGGCAAAGACGAACATAGTGCCTATGCCACCGTCGATGTCGATCAGGGAATCGCTCTTCGTGGCCCCCGTGCGGTAAGAGAGAGTGTAGAACTCCTCTTTGAGTTCCGACAGGCGTTTGGCCAGCGACTTCAGAACGGCGGCTCGCTCGTGAAACGACAGCGCGCGCAGCGCCGGGCCGCCTACTTCGCGTGCATGCTGAAGTACGGCAGCGAAATCCACGCCCGCCGAAGATGCATGTGCGATGACGTCGCCCGTGCTCGCATCGCGCATTGCGACGCCCGGCTCCCCGCCGCCATGCCAGGCGCCGCATACATAGCTTTGCAAGTTCAAGAATTGGCTCCGCGCAGGCGCGAGCAACGCCCGCGGAAATGCGCAAGCACGGCACCCGAGGCGCCGGTCACCGCCACGTCATAGATGCCGTGGCGCGTGGTTCGGAACACTTCAGCGGCTGTAGCGGTGATGCGCTCGCCGAGCGGCGTCGGCGCGAGGAACTCAATGCTGCCGCCCGCCGCCACCATGGGATCGCCATGAGAATTGCAGGCGAATGCAAAAGCGGAATCCGCAAAGGCGAACACAATGCCGCCGTGACACATGCCATGGCCATTGATCATGTCTTCACGCACCCTCATCGCGATTCGGACGCGCCCCGGCACCACTTCGATGAACTCGAGTCCGAGCCACTGCGAGGCACGGTCGGCGAGATATAAAGACTGAACCACCGCTTGTGTGCGCAGCGCCGCTTGGTCTGAGACGGATTCTTGCGCCATGCTCAGCGGCCCGTAAAACGCGGAGCGCGTTTTTCGCCGAATGCCGCCACGCCTTCGGCATAATCGGCGGACCTGCCGAGCTCGCGCTGCGCATCCCGCTCAATGTCGAGTTGCTCGGTGAGCGAATTCCGCCAGCTGCCGCGGATGATCGCCTTGGTCGAGGCCAGTCCGCGAGTTGGCGCCGCAGCCAACGCCTTCGCCAGCGCGTCGACGGTGGGGCCGAGTTCCACGTCATCGACGCACTGCCAGATCATTCCCCAGGCTGCGGCTGTCTCGGCCGGCAGCTTGTTGCCGAGCAAGGTCAGGCCCAATGCGCGCGCCTGTCCGACGAGACGCGGCAGAGTCCACGTGCCACCGGAGTCGGGAACCAATCCGAGTTTAGAAAATGCCTGCACGAAACTGGCCGAGCGAGCTGCGATGACGAGATCGCAGGCAAGCGCGATATTCGCGCCCGCCCCCGCCGCCACACCGTTGACGGCCGCGATCACCGGCATGGGCAAATTATTCAGCGCAAGCACCAAAGGCTTGTAGTGCTGGTCGATGGAGTCGCCGAGATCCACCCCCTTTGAGCCGGGAGCCACTGCACGATCACCGAGATCCTGGCCCGCGCAGAAGCCGCGGCCGGCGCCGGTCAATACCAGGACCCGCGCACCGCTCGCCGGCAATGTCTGTAGCGCTTGCTGCACTTCGGTATGCATTCGCGTATTGAAGCTATTGAGCTTATCCGGCCGATTCAAGGTCAGATGCGCAATACCGCCGTCGACGCTGAATAAAATGCTCTCGTAAGACATGGGCGTCCCCCGGACGTTGCTGTGTTCTATTTATGATCGAAGCTGATGTCGAGTGCGGCAGTCGTCGGCCGGGCCTGACAGCACAGCACGAAACCTGCGTCCGTTTCCCACGGCTCCAAGGCGATGTTGTGGGTCATCACCGCGGCGCCGGCCGTGATTCTCGCGCGGCAGGTTGCGCAGATTCCCGATCGGCAGGAAAATGGCAACTCGAGCCCCGCTCGCTCCGCAGCCTCCAGCACGGATCCATCGCTGGCCGCCATCGGAAAACTGCGGCGTCGCCCATCCATGACGACGGAAATGGTGGCCAGCACGCCTTGACGTCCAGGCTCAGTGGGCGTCGGCGCCTCGCCGCTCACCGCAGGCAAGCCCTCAACCGGCCGCGGCGCAGCGACACCCGGTGCGGCCGCAAAGCGCTCGAAGCGAATCGGCGCCTCGCTGTTCAGTATCTTGATGGCATCGCGAACCGCATCCACCATGTCGCCGGGCCCGCAAATCAAGTACTCATCTGCGGCCGCGATTTCGCTCAAGTGGTGTGCGAGTTCGCGGACCTTGGCGCCGTCGATTCTGCCGTTCAGCCACTCGGTTTGTTGCGGTTCGCGGCTCATCACAAAGTGCACGGCAAAACGCTCGATGTAGCGATTCTTGAGGCCCAGCGTCTCTTCGAGGAACATGGTGCGCGAAATGCCGCGGTTGCCGTAGATCAGCGTAAAGCGGCTGCGCGGTTCGCGCGCCAGAATATCCGTGGCGAGCGACAAAATGGGGGTGATGCCGCTGCCCGCCGCGAAGGCCACATACGAGTACTCACGTTCAACGCTGATGGAGGTCCGAAACCGCCCCATCGGCGTTCCCACGTCCAACAAATCACCGCGACGCAGGCGGACGGCCAATTCACCCGACATCCTGCCGCCCGTTTGCAGCCGGATACCCAGTTTTAGCGAGCTGCCCCCCGGCGGCGTGACGATGGAGTAGGTGCGGCGCTCCTCGCGCCCGGCAATGGTTCGTCGCACGGTGACGTACTGCCCGGCGTGAAAGACGAAGCTATCGCGCAACGCGGGCGGGACTTCCACCGTCACACAGGCCGCGTCCTCCGCGACCCGCTCGACCGACGCAACTCGCAATGGATGAAAGCTAAGCACCGGCTCACCCTACAGACGGACATCTTAGATGCATTTGAAGTATTCAAAGGGTTCGAGACAGGCACGGCAGCGGTGCAGGGCCTTGCATGGCGTTGAGCCGAATTCGCTGACGCACTCGGTGTCGGTCGAATGGCAACGCGGGCAGCCCACCGGCCGAGCACCGCGCAACATGCCGCGCATGGAGGAGGAATTCTCGGGCGGCACAATGCCGTACATCAGGAGTTTGCGGCGCCCCTCCGTAGTAATCCAATCGCTGCTCCAGGCGGGAGACAGCACAGAGCTGACGGCGAATCTGCCAACATCGGCGCTGCTCAAGGCCGTCGTCACGGAGTGCCGGATCACCTCAGTCGCAGGGCAACCGACATAGGTGGGCGAGAGCCGCACTTCAAGCGCGCCGTCCGGTCTAGAACTCACCGAACGAATCAAACCCAAGTCGATGATGCTGACGGCGGGAATCTCGGGGTCTTCCACCAATGCCAGGGCCGCCCATGCGCGCGCGATTCGCCGCTTTGCCTCTGGCGCCTCGCCCTGCGCCGCAAGCGCATTCACCAGCGTGCTCCCGGATAAGTACGCTGCAAATGCTGCATCTCGGTAAGAATGTAGCCAAGATGTTCACTATGCTGGCCGCGCTTGCCATGCCAGGAATGCGGGCGGTCCTTAGGACGATTGAGCGTCGCCTCGGTGAGTATTTCCCCGATTCGCCGCGACCATCCTGCCTGCACTTCGGACAAGCGCGGCGCGATGCCGCTCTGCGCCATGGCGGCATCCAACTCGTCCTCGGCGAACAATTCCACCGTGTAAGGCCACAAGCCCTCCAGGGCGGATTGCGCGCGCGCGTGACTCTCATCGCTGCCGTCACCCAGGCGCACCAGCCAGCCGCTGCTGTAACGCAGATGATAGCGGACCTCTTTCACGGATTTCGCGGCAATCGCGGCCAAGCGCTCGTCCGTCGATGTCGCCATTCGCTCGAACAATTCCAGCTGAAAGACGTCGATCAGCACCTGGCGCACGATGGTCTGGCCGAAATCGCCGTTCGGCATTTCAACCAATATCGGATTCAGGTACTCGCCATGCTCGCGCAAAAAGGCGATCTCATCCTCGCCACGGCCGCAGCCCTCGATCTCGCCGGCGTAGCTCAGCAGCAGCCGAGCCTGACCGATCATGTCGAGCGCGATGTTGGCCAAGCCCAAATCTTCTTCGAGCGCAGGAGCATGGCCCACCCACTCGCCCAGCCGCTGCCCCAACACCAAGCTCAAGTCACCGAGGCGCAGCACGTAGCGGAACGAGTCCTTCACAACGTCTTGACCTCATCCGGAATCTCATAAAAGGTCGGGTGACGGTAGATCTTGTCGCGCGCCGGCTCGAACAGCGAGTCGCTCTCTGCGGGATCCGAGGCGGTGATCTCCTTGGAGGCCACCACCCAAATGCTGATCCCCTCCTGACGGCGCGTGTAGAGATCGCGTGCATGATCGATGGCCATGCGCGGATCGGCGGCGTGCAAGCTGCCGACGTGCTTATGATCGAGGCCGCCGCGCGCGCGCACGAATACTTCGTACAAGGGCCACTGACGTTTGTCTTCGGTGTTGCTCATCGGCAAGCACTCATGGATGCGGCACGCAGGCGCTGCTTCTCGGCGTATGCGCTGGCCGCATCGCGCACCCAAGCTCCGGCGGCGTGCGCGTCACGGCGCGCGCCAAGCCGTTCGGCATTGCAGGGTCCATTGCCCTTCAGGACTTGATCGAATTCGCTCCAATCGATGGCGCCGAACTCATGCTGCTGCTTGGCTTCGTCCCAGCGCAGTAGCGGATCGGGAATGGCGAGGTCCAAGAACCGGGCCTGCGGCACCGTGAAATCCACGAATTTTTGCCGCAATTCGTCGTTCGAGAAGCGTTTGATCTTCCAGCGCTGCGATTCGCCGCTATGCGTCGAATTGGCATCGGACGGG
>JANXZQ010000033.1 GCA_025355445.1 Gammaproteobacteria bacterium | reverse complement strand
GTGGAGTTGGAAAGCGCTATCCGCGACTACCTTGCCCTCAACAATCGCGACGCGAAACCATTCGTATGGACGAAAACGGCTGACCAGATTCTTGAAAGTATCAAGCGATTTTGCGTGCGAACTTCTAACTCAGGACACTAGCGGCCCTCGCGCCCTAGTGACTGGTGGGCTGTGCGGTGCCGGGCGGCGGTGCGGGAGGCGCGGAGTTGTCGGCGTCCGGATCTGCGCCAGGATCGACCAGCGGCTCGTCCGCCGAGACCTTGCCGTCGGAGACCAGGTAGGCGCGGCGTGACAGGTAGGCGTCGCGCACGAAGGCATAAGGGTCGTACGCTTGCTGTAGGGTGGCCTCCAACGACAGTAGCCCGGCGCGCGCATCGACCAGGTAGAGGCCGTAAAGACCCCATTTCACGCCGGAATTGCGAATGTATTCGTGCGGATTGGTATAGGCGTCCACCAATCTTGCCGGCCCGTCGCGCAGGTCCGAGGGTCCGAGCAGAGGCAACTCGAGGAAGGGACCAGGATGCACGCCCCAATGCCCCAGGGTCTGGCCGAAGTCCTCGTTGTTCTTGGCCAATCCCGCCGGCGTAGCAGGGTCGAGAATGCCGCCCAAGCCCAGGGTGGAGTTCAGCAAAAAACGTCCGAGATCATTGGCCGACGCCAGAAATTTACCCTGCAGCGCATCGTTGATCATGACCGTCGTCGTGCCCAGGTTATCGAAGAAATTTCGTACGCCCGTACGTATGGGCTGGGGCAGCACACGCACGTAGGTGCGAGCCAACGGCTTGGCCACGGCCCGATCCAGCTTGTCATTGACCCGGTACACGCCGCGGTTCCAGGACTCCCAGGGATCTTGCGGCGAACGCGGGGCGTTGGGAGGCAGCGTCACACAGGCGCTTAAGGTCAGCGCAACGATGATGCCGAGCGACGCGCGTGCATACCGGTGTTTCAGCATGTGGAGATTCTCCCTGACAAACTCCCGAGCATACCGCAACGATTCACGCACGGCCTTGATGAATGTCCGGTCCGTTAATGCCGGCCGTTGCCACCGCGGCTATCATCTGCAACCGCGGTTTTGCGCTCTTTTGGCATGGCGGCCCGCACTTCTTCGAGCCGTGCGCTGAATCTCGCACGCTGAATCGCATCCAATCCCGGCATCCCCAATGCGAGTTGCAACTGGTTGGCGGCCATCTTCAGATCGCCGGTCATCAGATAAAAGTACGACATATAGTAATAAGAATCGGCGACGTCGCCCGCGGCATTGGCGGCCTTGGCGATTAGCCGGGTTTGATCAGGGGTGGGTTCAACTATATTGAACAGGTCATCGAGCAGTAGATGCGCACGCTTGTTGTCTCCCGCATGCATCAGAGTTTCGGCGAGGCGAATGGTCACAGGTACATTGCGCGGGAACAGCGTCAGGGCCTTGTCCAGCACCGTCTGAGATTCCTTCAGCTGGCCGTTGGCGAGATAAGCTTGACCGAGCGCACCATAGAATTGGCTTATCTTCGGATACTCATTCACCAGAGCTTGCAGGTCGGGAATGGCCAGGCCTGGATTGCGCGTGGCGATATCCGCGACAGCCTTGCCGTAGCGCTCCTCGATGGTCTTGCCGCCGCCATTCTTGGTCAGCGAGACGTAGTAGTCGCGCGCCGCCTGCGGATTGCCGACCAGAGATCGCAGTCGTTCGCGCATCAAGGTGTAGTTCAAGGAATCGGTATGACGAATGCGCCCGATCTGCTCCGCGCGGTCGCGCGCCTCGGCGATGCGATCGGACGGAAGAGGGTGATCGATCAAGAATTGAATGGCGCTGACCCGGCTCGGCTCCGGGCCGCTCGAGCCCAGGTATTCGAAGAAACTCGCCATCCCCAGCGGATCATAACCGGCGCTTGCCATGGTGCCGATGCCGACTCGATCCGCCTCAGACTCGCTGGACCGTGTGTAGTTGATCTGATGCTGTATCGCCGCGCTTTGCGTCGCGAGAATGGCTCCCTCCATGGCATCTGGCGAGCCGCGCCCGGCCGTGGCGCCCAGCAGAATGGCGGCCAACATGGCGGCGGTCGACATCAGGCCGGCATGACTCTGGTCGATGAGCTGGCGCACCAGATGCCGCTGGGTCACGTGTGCAGTTTCGTGCGCCATCACGCCCGCCAGTTCATTCTCGTTTCGAGTCGCCAGGATCAGGCCGCTTTGGATTGCAATGAAACCGCCCGGCATGGCAAAAGCGTTGACGATGGGGTCCTTCAACACGAAGTAGTAAAACTGGTGCTGGCCTTCCTCAGCTCGGCTCGACAGGCTGTGGCCGATTTCCTGAATGTAGTCGCTGACTTCGGGATCTTCGAGGACCTGTCCGGTCTGACGGATTTGGGCAAACCATCCCAATCCGGCTCGATATTCATCCTCGAGCGACACCGCGGCGGTTGCCGGACTTCCCAGATCCGGTAGATCCTGATCGACGGCGCTCGAGCCCGCGCCCAACCCGGAGGCCCAACTCACGCTGATCATTGCGCTGGCGCCGGCCGCGGCGGCAAATGCGCAAATTGACTTCAACAATGACATTCGGCCTCCGTAGTGGTCCTTGGAGTGCGGGCCCTGGCCCAAAGTTCGCTCATATTTCTCGATAAATCAAAGAACTTCGGATGCGTAGTCTGCCAGACGTGAGCGTTCGCCGCGGACCAGTGTGATATGCCCCGAAAACGCCCAGCCGTGGAATCGGTTGACTACATAGGTGAGGCCCGAGGTGGTCTCGGTGAGGTAAGGGGTGTCGATCTGAGCGATGTTTCCCAGGCACACCATCTTGGTGCCGGGACCGGCGCGGGTGACCAGCGCCTTCATCTGCTTGGGGGTCAAATTCTGCGCCTCATCGATGATGATGAAGCGATTCAAGAAAGTGCGGCCGCGCATGAAGTTCAAT
>JANXZQ010000529.1 GCA_025355445.1 Gammaproteobacteria bacterium | reverse complement strand
GCCTAAATGACTGAATTGAAATCCCATTTCCTGCGAGTGCTCACCGAGCGCGGCTACATCCATCAGCAAACCGACGCCGCGGGACTCGACCAACGGGCGGCTTCAGGCATCGTCAGCGCCTATATCGGCTTTGACGCCACTGCCGACAGCCTGCACGTGGGCAGCTTGGTGCAAATCATGCTGCTGCGGCATTTGCAACAGACGGGGCACCGCCCCATCGTGCTGATGGGCGGCGGCACCACGAAGGTCGGCGATCCGTCGGGGCGTGATGAGACCCGGCAGCTGCTCACCGACGAGCAGATCAACGCCAACATCGCCGGCATTCGCGAGATCTTTGGGCATTTTCTGCGCTTCGACGATTCCCCGACCGGCGCCGTGATGGCCAATAACGACGACTGGCTGTCGGGACTCAAGTACATCCCCTTTCTGCGCGACATTGGCCGGCATTTTTCCATCAACCGAATGCTAACCATGGACAGTGTGAAGCTGCGGCTCGAGCGCGAGCAGCCGCTCTCGTTCCTGGAATTCAATTACATGATATTGCAGGGCTATGACTTCGTGGAGCTGAACAAGCGCTACGGCTGCACGCTGCAAATGGGCGGCTCGGATCAATGGGGCAATATTTTGCAAGGCGTGGAGCTCGGGCGCCGGGTGCGTGAGACCGAACTCTACGGACTTACCTCGCCGCTCATCACCACGTCCTCCGGCGCCAAGATGGGTAAGACGGCGAGCGGCGCCGTGTGGCTGAGCCCTAAGCGCCTGTCGGCCTACGACTATTGGCAGTACTGGCGCAATACCGAGGACGGCGATGTCGGGCGCTTCCTGCGCATGTTTACCGATTTGGCCATAGCCGAGATCAGCCGCCTCGAGCAATTGCAGGGCGTCGAGATCAACGAGGCCAAGAAAATTCTCGCCACCGAGACCACGCGGCTGTGCCACGGCGACGCGGCGGCGCGCGAAGCGAGTGAAACCGCGGCGAAGGCATTCACCGGCGCGGCCGCGGAGGGACTGCCCACCGTTTCACTCGCGACGGGCGCACAGCTGTCGGTGATCGATGCCGTGGTAGCGCTGGGCATGGCGGCCTCCAAGGGCGAAGCGCGGCGGCTGATCGATCAAGGCGGAGTGAAACTGAACGACCGGCCGGTGACGTCGGCGACGGCAACAGTGTCCGCCGCAGATCTGGACGCGCGCGGTATGGCCCGGCTCGGGGTGGGCAAGAAGCGGCATGGCCTGATCAAGCGCGAATAATGAGCGGCGCAGCTGTAACCCAGGTGGCTCCCGCTGTTTTGCGCACGCTCCTTGCCGCCGCTCTGTGCACACCGTTTGCGCCGTACTTGGCCAATGCCAACGTTAATGCCAGCGCGAGCGCCGGCGATGCGCTTCGCATCCCGACAGACAAGGGCAAGGTGCAGGGCAAGCTCAGCCCCGACGGGCAAGTGCGGGCTTTTCTCGGCATCCCCTTCGCGGCGCCGCCGGTGGGGAAGTTACGCTGGAAGCCACCGCAACCCGCAGCGAGGTGGCGCAGCGTAAGACAGAGCACGGCGTTCGGATCGCGCTGCATGCAGACGAGCATTTACGACGACATGGTGTATCGGGATTCTGGGATCAGTGAGGACTGCCTGACTCTCAATGTATGGACACCGGCGAACACCGCCGGGTCCAAGCTTCCCGTGATGGTGTGGATTTATGGCGGCGGGTTCATTGCCGGCGGCACATCGGAGCCGCGCCAGGACGGCGAACATCTGGCACACAGGGGCGTCGTCCTGGTTTCCATGAACTACCGGCTGGGCATCTTCGGCTTCTTCGCGCACCCCGAGCTCACAGCCGAGTCGCGGCAACATGCCGCCGGAAATTATGGTCTCTTGGACCAAACCGCCGCGCTTCACTGGGTAGCACGAAATATTGCCGCCTTCGGCGGCGATCCCGGCAACGTAACGATTTTTGGTGAATCCGCCGGCGCCATATCGGTGAGCGCACAGATGGCCTCGCCGCTGGCTCGAGGGTTGTTTGTCCACGCCATCGGTGAGAGCGGCGGTGCCTTTGGCCGCTCCGTGCCGCTGGCCGAAGTGGAAACCCTCGGCGTGAAATTTGCACAAAGCGCGTTTAGCGGTGCTCGCCTGCCGGGCCTGCGCGCCGTGAAGGCGAGGTACTTGCTCGAAGCCACCCAGAAGGCCTGCAAGGCCACCGATTGCGAAATGCTTTCGCCCAACATCGACGGATACTTTCTGCCCGAGCCTGTTCCACAGATCTATGCCGCGGGCAGGCAGGCCCATGTACCTTTGCTCGCAGGGTGGAATCGCGACGAGGGAACTTCGGACATAGTGGAGGCGGCAGGGAAACCGACGCTGGAGAGCCTCAGGACGCTGGCGGCGCAGCGTTTTGGCGCGCGCGCCGATGAGTTCCTGAAGGTCTATTCCGCAAGCAATGACGAGCAGGCGCTGCGGGTTGCCGAGGACTTTGCCGGCGACACTTTCATCGCCTATTCCACCTGGGCCTGGATGGAGGCGCACTCAAGGACCGGTAATTCTGCGGTCTACCGCTATAGTTTTGACCTGACTTCGCCAGGCGATCCGCACCACCCGGCCTCCATCGGAGCCTTTCATTCCGATGAGATCGAGTACGTGCTTGGCAATCTCGACTCACGCGTAGGCGCGGTGTGGCGTCCCGAGGACTATGCGCTCTCGGATCTGATGCAGACCTACTGGGTCAACTTTGCCGCGACCGGCAATCCCAGCGGCACGCGAGTCCCGAACTGGCCCGCCTATGATGCGCCGGGAAATTGGCAGGTCATGCACCTTGCACCCGAGCCGACTGTCGAGAGCGATCCTTATCGCAGTCGGTACTTGTTCCTGCAGCAGGGTTTGGGCGACGAGGAGAAGCGCTGAGATGCTGCGACGCCTGCTCCCGCTGTTCACCCTCCTCCTTGCACTTCGGCTGCATGCTGAGCCCAACCCCGATTGGACCACTGCAATCGCGCCGTTTCGCGTTGCCGACAATCTCTACTATGTGGGCAGCCGTGACCTTGGCAGCTACCTCGTCACCACGCCCGCAGGCAACATCCTCATCAATGCCAACCTCGACACGTCACCCGCGCAGATCCGCGCCAGTGTCGAGCAACTCGGTTTCCATTGGGCTGACACCAAGCTCTTCCTCAACAGTCAGGCGCACTTCGACCACGTCGGCGGCGCCGCTCAGGTCCTGCGCGAAACGCACGCCCGCAACCTGGTCATGCAAGGCGACGACAAGGTCATGGCCACGGGGGGCCACGCCGACTTCGCCTTCGGCGACGACATCACCACCGGCTTCGCGCCCACGCGCGTCGATGAAGTCCTGCACGACGGCAGCACCATCACGCTCGGCGACCCGAAACACGGCGGCGTCGTTCTCGTCGCACACAGAACCGCCGGCCACACGCGCGGCTGCACGACGTTCACGCTGCGCGCCCACGTCCCGGGCGATCCCGACGGCAAATTGCGCGACATCGTCATCGTCGGCGGCGTCGCCGCGCTTCCGCACTACCGCCTCATCGCCTCGCCCGGCCATCCCGCCTCATACCCCGATATTGCCGCAGATTTCGAGTACACCTTTGCCACCTTGCGAAATCTCCCCTGCGATATCTTTCTGGGCGCGCACGGCGGCTACTTCGACCTGTTACTCAAACTCGATCGCATGCCCAAAGAAGGCCCCGCCGTATTTATCGATTCCACCGGTTACCAGGCGTTCATCGCGCATTCGCAGCAGGATTTCGAAACCACCCTCGCCGAGCAGCGCCCATCGCTTCGGTAAGTGCCGCGGAGCCGAGCAGCGCGTAGGTACTAGACTTTGGGGAGCGCGCTGAAAACGTCGTGAACTTGCGGGTGGGCGCCCAGCAGCGCAAGAATTCGAGGCATTCTGGTCAGGGCGGCCGCGCGTAGTGCCTGAGGCGCGGCGCGATACGACTCCTGTAAATCCGTGCTCTCCTGATCGACCACGATGGCCGCGAGAGTCACCGCTTGCAGCAAATCCTTTTCCGCCTTGGCGGGATCGCCTCGGCGTTGCGTGCTTGAATAGAACTTGTGCCAGATCAGGCGCTGCACGTGGGCCAATTTTATTGGAATGCAGTGCCCGCCCGCCAGCATGGCGGCCGATTGCGTGTCTTCGAGCAAGTAGTCGTAGTACGGGATGGTCTGCGCGTGCCACGCGAGCTCGGGGATCTCGACGATTGCACCGAGGGTCGGCCCCGGTGCCAGTATGTCGACGTGCAGGGCGTCAACACCTCTCAATTTTACGGATGTGGATGGTGTGTGGCTTGGTAAGCCCGGTATCCGGTAGAACGGCATCTCGGTGGCCATCATGCTCGACATGAAAGGTACGGTTGCGGCGAGCTTGAGTGTCTTCCCGCGCGCAAGGTCGATGTCTTGGGTTCGAGCGGCCGTGGCGATGGCTCCATATTCATTCAGCCAACTCATGTAAGCCAGGGTACCGACTACAATGAGTCCCGCTTCAAAGACCCCACGATTGTGCAGTTCAACCAGCACGGCGGCTGCCTGCTTGTCCGCGACCTGATAGTCCAATTTGGCGAGGGTCGCTACCTGTTTGGCGGCCCACGCGGCATAGGCTATTCGGTGCTGCATTTCATCGTAAGCCGCCGCATCATCGGCGCGGCCCACGATTACCTCAACGCGCTTTTTAGGGACCGGGTAGTAGGAGCGGTACCAATACTCGTGATCTTCGCCCGTAGTGCGTTTGACCAAGGTACCGGGAGTGCCGGGAAGAATGATTCCCGCCGCGGATGCACGCTGTTTAAGGTCCGAATAGATGGTTCGGACAGTCAATTCCTGCATTCGATAAAGCAGCTCAGGCACGTAATTTACCCACCAATAGTTGAATTTAGTGGGTAATATAGCATGAGTTTTACCCACTAAAAACCAGATTTAGCGGGTATTTCCGCCAAAAACGAAAAAACCCCCACCAACTTTCGCTGGTGAGGGTTCATTTTCATCAAATTAAGAGCCTGGCAGTGACCTACTTTCACATCGACAAAGTCGACACTAGCATCGGCGCAGAGCGTTTTCACTTCCGAGTTCGAAAAGGGATCGGGTGGTTCCCACTCGCTATGGCCGCCAGGCAAAC
>JANXZQ010000486.1 GCA_025355445.1 Gammaproteobacteria bacterium | reverse complement strand
TGGCGCTACCCTCCTTGACGCGGCGGCGGCGGCGGGAAATTTTGAGCCAATTGGAGCCGCTGGGCGTGCATGTGCAAACGGTCCCGGAATTCGAGCAATTAGTCACCGGCGATGCGACGGTGGGGGACATCCGGGAAGTGGACGTGTCGGATCTGTTGGGGCGCGATTCGGTGCCGCCGAAGGCGATCCTGTTCGACGCGTGTATTCGTGACCGCGTTGTGATGGTCACCGGCGCGGGCGGGTCCATCGGTTCCGAGCTGTGTCGCCAAATCATCGGTTTGGGACCGAAGCGGCTGGTGTTGTTCGAGATGTCCGAATTGGCTCTCTACAACATTCAGCGCGAATTGCGCACCTATGCCGATCAACATGCCCTGACGGTCGACTTGGTGGGATTGATCGGTAATGCGCACCACAAATTCCGGCTGCGCGACATCCTGCAGGCCTACCGGGTGCAGACCGTGTACCACGCTGCGGCCTACAAGCACGTGCCCATCGTCGAACAGAATGTCATCGAAGGCATTCACAACAATGTCATCTCCACATGGTATGCCGCCGAAGCGGCTCATGAGACCGATGTCGAAACCTTCGTCTTGGTCTCCACCGACAAGGCCGTCAATCCCACCAATGTCATGGGCGCGACCAAACGGTTCGCGGAAATCGTCCTGCAGGGCCTGCATCGGCGCGGCAGCAGAACGCGGTTTTGCATGGTGAGGTTCGGCAACGTGCTGGCCTCCTCGGGGTCCGTTGTACCGCTGTTCAATGAACAGATCAAAGCCGGCGGCCCGGTCACCGTGACGCATCCTGAGGTGATCCGCTACTTCATGACCATCCCGGAAGCGGCCCAGCTCGTCATCCAAGCCGGCTCGATGGCGGAGGGCGGTGATGTCTTCGTGCTCGATATGGGTAAACCGGTACGCATCGGGGATCTGGCGCGGCGGATGATCAATCTGATGGGCCTGACGGTACGCGACGAGCAGCATCCGGAGGGGGATATCGAGATCTCCTATACGGGGCTGCGTCCGGCGGAGAAGCTCTACGAAGAGTTGCTGATTGGCAATAATGTCGCCGGGACCCAGCACCCCATGATCCTGCGCGCCATTGAGCATTCCCTGCCCTGGGAGCGGGTCCAGGCACTGCTGGAGGAAATCCTGGTGGCCATGAGCCGGTTCGACTGCCACCGGGCTCTGCACTTGTTGGGCGAAGTCGTGGCGGAATACAAGCCCGCGCCCGAATCGCACGACTTGGTATGGGCGCGTCAAACCGCCATGACCGCCGATGACCGCAAGGTCACCAATTTGAAGCCCCGCCGCATTGTAAGAAACACCGGTCCCACCGATACTGCCCACCCATAAGGGGCAGGTCCCCATGTGAGGTGTTGTGTCTAACGGAACAATTCTGGTCACCGGTGGTGCCGGCTACATCGGCAGTCACGTCGTGCGTCAATTGGGCGAGCGCGCCGAGAAAATAGTCGTCCTGGATAACCTCGGCCGCGGCTTCAGGCGCGCCGTGACCGCGGGCGAACTCATCGTAGGGGATGTCGGCGATTACGCGCTGGTGTCGAGGCTGCTGACGGAACATCGCATCGATACCGTCATGCACTTCGCCGCTCATACCATCGTTCCGGAGTCGGTGGCGCAGCCGCTGAAATATTACGGCAACAATACCTGTTCGACTCGCAGCCTGCTGCAGGCCTGCCTGGAGAACAAGATCAAGAATTTCGTCTTTTCGTCGACGGCGGCGGTGTACGGAATGCCGGAAAAAGACTATGCCGATGAGGACTCGCCGACGCGGCCCATAAACCCGTACGGCACGTCCAAACTCATGAGTGAATGGATGCTGCGGGACGCCGCCTCGATCAGTTCGATGCGCTATGTGGCGATGCGTTATTTCAACGTCGCAGGATCCGACCCGGACGGCAGGATTGGTCAGGCGACACAGGGGGCCACTCTGCTGACGAAAGTGGCTTGCGAAGCCATGGTGGGTAAGCGGCCGAATGTCGCGGTTTTCGGCAGCGACTATCCCACCCCCGATGGGACCGGCGTTCGCGATTATCTGCACGTTGAAGACTTGGCGGCCGCGCATTTGAATGCGCTCGATTACCTGCGTAGCGACGGCAAATCAGTCACCTTGAACGTGGGTTATGGCCACGGCTATTCGGTCCGCGAGGTCCTGGCCATGGTGGAAACCGTGGCGGGCAAACCCCTGGTCATTCGCGAGGAGCCGCGCCGCGCCGGGGATCCGGCCTACCTGGTGGCGCGCGCCGACCGCATCCGCGCCGAACTCGGTTGGCGGCCGCGCTATGACGACCTCAAGGCCATCGTGTCCCATTCTCTTGCATGGGAGCGAAAATTGCTGCTGGACCCTTGGACTTGATGCGCGCGAGGAACGAGCGGCTCAGCGCGTATTCGCGCGCAGCCAGGGCACCAACACTTCAAAGCTGAATCCGTTGGTCGGGTACAGGTCCGAGATGAATGCGTGCGTCTCCTCGGCGCCGGCGGTGAGCCGCACGCCATTGATGGCGAGAAAGGTATAGGCGGCAGCAAAAGCCGTGCGCTCGTTGCCGTCGACGAACGGGTGATATTGGGCCAAGCTCTCCCACAGGGCGGCGGCTTCTTCGATGAGGTCGATGTAGTGGCCGGTTTTCGGCCGGAATAGCGCGGCTTCCAAGTGCCCGGAACCGCGCACGCCGGGCCTACCGCCGTAGCGCGCGATTTGATCGGTATGGATGGCAAGCACTTCGGGCAAGGTCAGATGGTCGGTCATTTGGCGAGGTTCCGGTACAGATCGGCATAGTGCTCATGACTGGTGCCGTACGCATTCAACACGTGTGCCCGGGCCTTGGTTTTCTTGCGCTTCTCGATCAAATCGGCCAGCGCTTCGTCCACCAGCGCCTGCAGCTGTCTGCCTTCCGCATGTGCCAGGGCGCGTACCTCGGCGAGGATTTCCGGGGCGACTTGGGTGGCGAATTTTTCTTTGGCGGCGGACATGGCGTTCCTGAGAAGTGCAGTCGTCATGATACATCATGACATATCAAGAAACCTCAACGGCCAATGGACGCCCCTTTACTTGGATGCCCAAAACCGTTAGGCTTCTCGGCGTTTTTCCTAGTTAAATCAGAATATTACGCATGCGGATTACAATTTTTGGCTCCGGCTACGTCGGTCTGGTCACGGGGGCCTGTTTAGCCGACGCCGGCAACGATGTGGTATGCGTTGATGTCGATGCGCGCAAGATCGCCATGCTCAAGCAGGGCGAGGTCCCCATCCACGAGCCCGGCCTGGATGCGGTGGTCAAGCGCAACTTCGAGGCGGGCCGTTTGCATTTCACGACCGACGCCAAGGAAGGAGTCAAACACGGACTGTTCCAGCTCATATCGGTGGGCACTCCGCCCGATGAGGACGGATCCGCGGACTTAAGGTACGTGCTGGCCGTGGCGCACTCCATCGGCGAGCACATGACGGAATACAAGGTGGTGATCACCAAGTCGACGGTGCCGGTGGGGACCGCCGACAAGGTTCGGGAAACGGTCCAGGCGGCCTTGGGCAGGCGCAGCGTGCATATCGAATTCGACACGGTGTCGAATCCGGAATTCCTCAAGGAAGGCGCCGCCATCGACGACTTCATGAAGCCGGATCGAGTCGTCGTCGGCACGAACTCCGAGCGCGCCGCGGAACTGCTCCGTCATCTGTACGCACCCTTCACGCACAATCGCGATCGCATGATCGTCATGGATGTGCGCTCGGCCGAGCTCACCAAGTACGCGGCGAATGCCATGCTCGCGACCAAGATCAGCTTCATGAACGAATTGGCCAACTTGGCGGAGCAGCTTGGCGCCGATATCGAGTCGGTTCGCCTAGGCATAGGCTCGGATCCACGCATCGGCTACGCCTTCATCTACCCCGGCGTGGGCTATGGCGGCTCGTGCTTCCCCAAGGATGTGCAAGCGCTCAAGCACTCGGCCGAAGAGGTGGGCTACGAGGCCAGCGTGCTCGCCGCCGTGGAGAGCGTCAACAACCGTCAGAAGCATGTGTTGTTCAACAAGATCAAGGCGCACTTCGGCGACTTGCGCGGCAAGACCATCGCCCTGTGGGGCTTGGCTTTCAAGCCCAACACCGATGACATGCGCGAAGCGGCCAGCCGCGTGCTGATGGAGTCGCTGTGGGAGGCCGGCGCCAAGGTGCGCGCCTATGATCCGGTGGCCATGCCCGAGTGCCTGAGGATTTACGGCCCACGCGACGATCTCACCTTGTGCAAAACCAGCCCCGAGGTGTTCGAAGGCGCGGATGCGCTGGCCATCGTTACCGAGTGGCGGGAATTCCGCAGTCCGGATTTCGAGCTCATGAAGAGCACTTTGCGCTCGGCGGCCATATTCGACGGGCGAAATCTGTATGACCCCGGGCAAATGGAGCGGGCGGGCTTCAGTTATTATGCGATCGGCCGAGGTAAGCGATGATACCGGTAATCCTATCCGGCGGCGCCGGCACGAGGCTCTGGCCGCTCTCCCGGGAGATGTATCCGAAGCAGCTGCTGGCGCTCACCGGCAAGCACACCATGCTGCAGGATACGGTGACGCGACTGGCGGGCATTGCCGGCGCTCAGGCGCCCATCGTGGTGTGCAACGAGGCGCATCGTTTCGCCGTGGCCGAACAGATCCGGGCGCTGGGTTTCAAAGCATCGGCGATTCTGCTCGAGCCGGTGGGGCGAAATACGGCACCCGCGGTGGCGCTCGCGGCGCTCCAAGCGCTCGAGGTCGATCCTGACGCCGTCATCGTGGTGGCACCGGCGGATCATGTGATTCGCGGCGTGCGCGCCTTTCAGGCGGCGGCCGAAGTGGCGGCGGGACTGGCCCAGGGCGGCAAGCTCGTTACCTTCGGCATTGTGGCCCATGCGCCTGAGACCGGTTACGGCTACATCCGCCGCGGCGAGGGCGAGGGCCCTGCCTATCCGGTGGCGCAATTCATCGAAAAGCCGCCGCTCGACGTGGCGGTGCAATTCGTCGCGTCGGGGGATTATTACTGGAACAGCGGCATGTTCGTGTTCAAGGCGGAGCGCTATCTCGCGGAACTCGCCGCCTTCGCTCCGGACATTCTCGAGGCCTCGCGCGCGGCGTTGCGGGCCGCCAAGACCGACTTGGACTTCGTGCGCATCGACAAAGCCGAATTCGAGAAATGCCGCGGCGAATCCATCGACTATGCGGTGATGGAGAAGACACGCGACGCGGTGGTACTGCCCCTGGATGCGGGCTGGAGCGACGTCGGGTCCTGGTCCTCGCTGTTCGATGCCTTGCCGGCCGACGAGGAGGGCAATGTTCTGCAGGGCGATGTTCTGGTGTACGACACCCATGACTGCTACGTGCATTCGACCAGCCGCCTGGTCGCCGCGGTGGGCATGGCTGATCACATCATCGTCGAAACCAAGGATGCGATTCTGGTGGCGCCCAAGGAGCGGGTGCAGGACGTGAAGGAACTGGTCGCCATGATCAAGAAATCCGGCCGCAGCGAGTCAGCCTCGCACCGCGAGGTGTTCCGGCCCTGGGGCAGCTACGACAGCATCGATCACGGCGAGCGCTTTCAGGTCAAGCGTCTGTCGGTCAAGCCGGGCGGCGTGCTGTCGTTGCAGATGCATCACCATCGCGCCGAGCATTGGATCGTGGTGCAGGGCACCGCGCGCATTACCTGCAACGACAAGACCTTCCTGCTGTCCGAAAACGAATCGACCTACATTCCGATCGGCGCGACGCATCGGATCGAGAATCCGGGCAAAATGCCGCTGCACATCGTCGAGGTGCAATCGGGGTCTTATCTCGGCGAGGATGACATCGTGCGCCTCGAGGACAACTCCGGGCGGCAAGGGACCAATACTTGAAGCCGATCACCTGCTTCAAGGCGTACGATTTACGCGGCCGGATTCCCGTTGAGTTGAATGACGATGTGGCTTACCGGGTCGGGCGCGGCTACGCGCAGTTTCTAAGGCCCCAGCGAGTGGTCGTGGGCCGCGACATTCGTCTGTCGAGCGCCGCGCTCACCGATGCCCTGTGCCGCGGCCTCACCGACAGCGGCGTCGATGTGTACGACATCGGGGTCTGTGGCACGGAAGGCGTGTACTTCGCGACCTTCGACGGCGGCTACGACGGCGGCATCATGATTACCGCGAGCCACAATCCGCCGGACTACAACGGCATGAAATTCGTGCGCGAGCAGTCCAAGCCCATCAGCGGCGACAATGGCCTGCAGGAGATTCGCCGCTTCGCGGAACGCGGCGAATTCCCCACAGCGGCACGCGCCGGCGAACGGCGCACGGCCGATACCATGCAAGCCTATGTGAGGCACCTTCTGTCCTATGTCGATGCGGCGAAGCTCAAGCCTCTCAAAATCGTCGTCAATGCCGGCAACGGCGGCGCGGGATTGATCATCGATCAGCTGGAAGCCCACTTGCCCTTCTCGTTCATCAAGGTGCACCACGAGCCGGACGGCCAATTTCCCAATGGCATCCCGAACCCGATGCTCGAAGAGAATCGGGGGCCCACGGTCGAGGCGATCTTGAGGCATCGGGCGGATTTCGGCATTGCCTGGGATGGAGATTTCGACCGCTGCTTTTTCTTCGATAGCCAAGGCGCCTTCATCGAGGGCTACTACATCGTAGGACTGCTGGCCTCCGTGCTGCTGCGCGGTCACGTGGGCGGCAACGTAGTGCACGATCCGCGCCTGACTTGGAATACCATTGAAGTGGTGAAGGCGAACGGCGGCACGCCGGTGCTGTCGAAGTCCGGTCACGCCTTCATCAAGCAGCGCATGCGCGAGGTCGACGGGGTCTACGGCGGAGAAATGAGCGCGCACCATTATTTTCGGCGTTTCGCGTATTGCGACAGCGGCATGATCCCCTGGCTCATCGTCGCCCAGATCCTGTGCGAATCGGGGCTGCCCCTGGCAAAATTGCTGGGCGAGCGCATCGCACTGTTTCCCGTCAGCGGCGAGCTCAATTACCGCGTTCCCGACGCCAAGGCGACCATTGCCGCGTTCGAGGCCCGCTACGCGCCGCTGGCGGAAATCATCGATCGTACCGACGGCGTATCATTCGAGTTTCCCGAGTGGCGCTTCAATTTGCGCAGCTCGAACACCGAGCCCTTGATCCGGCTCAACGTCGAGGCGCGCGGCTCGGTGAATCTCATGCGCGAGAAAACCGGCGAATTGTTGGCGCTGCTGGAGTCGCAGGGCGCCGTGGCGGCGGACAGTTAAGGCTCAAGGCATGTCAGAGACACCCAAGCTCAGCGTCGTCATTCCCGTGTATAACGAAGAGGCAGTGCTGCCGACGCTGTTTACGAGGCTGTACCCCGCGCTCGATGCGCTCGGCATCTCCTACGAGATCGTGTTCGTCAACGACGGCAGCAAGGACCGCTCGGTGGCGCTATTGCGCCAACAGTTCTCCCTGCGGCCGCGCGAGACACGAGTGGTATTGTTTCATGCCAATTTCGGCCAGCATTCGGCGGTGATGGCGGGCCTTGCGTACGCGCGCGGCGAGTACGTCGTCACCTTGGATGCGGATCTGCAAAACCCGCCGGAAGAAATCGGCAAACTGGTCGGGATGCTCGATCAGGGTTACGACTATGTGGGCACCATCCGCCAGCAGCGCCAGGATTCCTGGTGGCGGCGCTGGTTCTCCAGGCGCATCAACAAACTGCGCGAGATGATCACGCCGGTGCGCATCACCGATCAGGGCTGCATGATGCGCGGCTATGCGCGCTCGGTCGTGACCGCGCTCAATCAGACGCGCGAGGTCAACACTTTCATTCCGGCACTGGCGTCCCTGTACGCCATGAAGCCCATCGAGGTGCCGATCACGCATGAGGAGCGCTTCGCGGGCAATTCCAAGTATTCGATGTACAGTTTGATCCGCCTGAATTTCGACCTGATCACCGGGTTCTCGGTGGTGCCGCTGCAGCTTTTCTCGATGACGGGCATGCTGGTCGCGCTGATATCGGCCGTGCTGTTCCTGGTGCTTTTGGTGCGCAGAATCTGGGTGGGCTCCGAGGCCGAGGGGTTGTTCACCCTGTTTGCATTTGTGTTCTTCCTGATCGGGGTGGCGCTGTTCGGCATCGGTCTGTTGGGCGAATACGTGGGCCGTATCTATGCCCAGGTCCGCGAACGTCCCCGCTACATCGTGGAGGCGGTTCTGGAGGATGAATCGAATGCGCTCAATCGCCGGGCGCAGGACAGGGTAGGGCAGGAACTGTACCGGTGACGCGTGCGGTGGTATTCGCGTATAGCGAGGTCGGGGTTCGCTGTGTGCGCGAACTGCTGTCGCAGGGCATGCAAATCCCGCTGCTGTTCACGCACGCCGATGATCCGCTCGAGAGCCAGTGGTTCGGCAGCGTGCGGCAATTGGCCGATGCGCATGGGCTTCGGGTCGAAACACCGGAAAATCCCAATACGCCGGAATGGATAGCCGCAGGGGCGGCGGCGGATCCCGATTTTTTGTTTTCATTTTACTATCGCTACATGCTGGACAAGGCATGGCTGCGGGTTCCCCGCCGCGGCGCGCTCAACGTGCACGGCTCGCTGCTGCCGAAATATCGCGGCCGGGCGCCGGTGCATTGGGCCATTCTGAAGGGCGAGACCGAGACGGGGGCGAGCCTGCACTACATGGAGGAAAAGCCGGACGCCGGCGCACTCGTGGACAGCCAGGCCGTGCCCATCTTGGAGAATGACACGGCGCTCGAGGTGTCGCTCAAGGTGGCCGCGGCGGCCGAGCAGGTGCTACGGCGCAGCCTGCCTAAATTGGTGGACGGCAGCGCGCCGGCGCGGCCACTGGATTTGGCTGAAGGGGCGTATTTCGGCCGGCGCCGGCCCGAGGATGGGCGCATCGATTGGCGCTGCCCGGCGCGGGCGGTACACGACCTGGTGCGGGCGGTGGCGCCACCTTTTCCGGGTGCCTTCACCGAGCTAAACGGGTGTAGGCTTGCAATCCTTGAAACGCGAGTGGATGCGCAAACGGCGCGCTACCCCGCCGAGGCGCCTTGTTTGTACGTCGCGGACGGGGAGTGGTATGCCGACTGCGTCGATGGGCGGCGGCTGCGAATCGTGCGGCTGGCGATCAACGGCGAGCCCGTCGCGCCCGGAGAAGCGCCGCCCGCCTTGTTGTCGCGCCAGCCGTTGCGCTTGAGCTGTGGCGAGCTTTTTTAAAAGATTTTTCGGCAGAGGTTCATCTTGAAAAACGTTCTCATTCTCGGGGTCAATGGATTCATCGGGCATCACTTGAGCAAGTACATCCTGGCTCACACCGATTGGCATATTTACGGCATGGACCTGCAGTCCGAACGCGTGGGTACTCTGCTCAGCAACCCTAATTTTCATTTCCTGGAAGGCGACATCACCATCAATCTGGAATGGGTGGAATATCACGTGCGCAAGTGCGACGTAATTCTGCCGCTGGTGGCCATTGCCACGCCCGCGACCTATGTGCGCGAACCACTACGGGTGTTCGAGCTGGATTTCGAGGCGAACCTGCCGATCATTCGCCACTGTGTCAAATACAAGAAGCGCGTGGTGTTCCCGTCGACCTCCGAGGTGTACGGCGCGAGCAGGGATAAGGAGTTCGATCCCGACACCACCGAACTCGTGCTCGGGCCCATTCACAAGCAGCGCTGGATCTACTCCTGCGTGAAGCAGCTGTTGGATCGCATCATCTATGCCTATGGCCAGCAAGGCCTGCAGTTCACGCTGTTCCGTCCCTTCAACTGGATCGGCTCGGGATTGGACAGCATGGACGATCCCAAGGAGGGCAGTTCGCGGGTGCTCACGCAGTTCCTGGGCCACATCGTGCGCGGCGAATCCATCAAGCTGGTCGACGGCGGAAAACAGACGCGCGCATTCACCTTCATCGACGATGCGGTCGTGTGCCTGACCAAGATCATCGATAATCCGGGCGGCATCGCCGACGGTAAGATCTACAACATCGGCAACCCCCATAACTCCTACTCCATCCGCGAGTTGGCCGAGATGATGTTGGAAATGGCCTTGGCGCGGCCCGAATACGCGCCCACGGCCCGCCACACTCAGCTCGTCGACATTTCCGCCTTCGACTACTACGGCAAGGGCTATGCGGACATCCCGGCACGGCTGCCCTCGATCAAGAACACCACGGCCGAACTCGGCTGGACCCCGACGACCGACATGCGCGCCGCCTTGAGCGCCATTTTCGATTCCTACGCCCACGCGCTGCCGTCGGCGTCGGCGCTGTTGTCGCGCGATGCTTGAGCGTTCGCACATCGGCCTGAAGGTCGATGTGGACACGCTGCGGGGCACGCGCCAAGGCGTACCGCGGCTGGCGGCGCTGCTCAAGAGGCACGGGGTCGATGCCACCTTTTATTTTTCGGTGGGTCCCGACAACACCGGGCGCGCCCTGCGCCGAGTGTTTCGCAAGGGATTTGCCAAGAAGGTGGCGCGCACCTCGGTGCTGAAGCACTACGGCTTGAAGACCCTGATGTACGGTGTGCTCCTGCCCGGACCTGACATCGGACGAGCCGCGGGTGCGGAAATGCGCGCCGTGCATGACGCCGGATTCGAGGTGGGGCTGCACACCTATGACCATGTGCGCTGGCAGGATTATGTGGCCAAGGAAACGGGGGCGTGGACTCGGGTGCAGTTCGAGCGGGGCATCGAGGCATTCGAGCGAGTGTTCGGCTTTGCGCCGGCGTCGCATGCGGCCGCCGGCTGGCAGATCAACTCCCACGGCCTCGAGCTCGAGCGCGAGTACGGTCTGCATTACGCCAGCGATACTCGCGGCGGCGCGCCGTTCTTACCGGTGCTGGCGGGGGGAATCAGTACCTGTCCGCAGTTGCCCACGACCCTGCCCACCTTCGATGAACTGCTGGGTGTGGACGGGGTGACTGAAGCGAACATTGCGGAGACGATGTTTCGCCTGTCTGCGGCCGCGGCCGCCGCGCCTTCGGACAACGAACTGCAGGTGTTCACCCTGCATGCGGAACTCGAAGGCATGCTGCTGCTGGAGGCCTTCGAAGCGTTGCTGATGAAGTGGCGCGCGACGGGGGCCGTGATTGCGCGCATGGCGAGGATTCGTGAACTCGCACTGCGGCAGCCGTTGCCGCCCCGGTCCGTGGTCATGGGCGAAGTGGCGGGACGATCCGGGTTGCTGGCCGTACAAGCACCGGCGGCAGCGTGAACGATTCCTCGGAGCCGGCGCCGGGGCCGGGGCCGGAGGCGGCGCCAGCGCCGCGCGAGCGGTGGACATTCCTGGCGCTGGCGGCGTTGCTCGCCGTACTGTGGCTGGCGACTCTGGCGGGCCGGCCGCTGTTCAATCCCGACGAGGGGCGTTATGCGGAAATTCCGCGGGAGATGCTCAGCGGCGGCGATTGGATCGTGCCGCACTTGAACGGCTTGGCCTACATCGAGAAGCCGCCGCTGCAATATTGGGCCGGCGCCTTGAGCTACCGCCTCTTAGGGCCCAGCGAATTTTCCGCCCGCCTATATTCGGCGCTTTGCGCATTGGCCGGCCTATTCCTGGTGTGGATGGTGGCGCGGCGACTGTGGAGCGAGGCGGCGGCTTGGCGCGCTGCGGCGGTGTTGTGCGGCATGCTGATGTTCGTGGCGTTGGGTCAGATATTGACCTTGGATATGAGCTTGACGTTCTACATGACCTTGAGCCTCGCCGGCTTCTTGATGGCGCAGACGGCGGCGCAACCCAAGCCGTGGATGCTGTTGGCGTGGGCGGCCGCGGCCTTGGGCGTGCTCACCAAGGGCGTCATCGCGGCAGCGATCCCGGCAGCCGTGCTCACTCTGTACAGCCTGTATTCGCGCGACTTCGCGCCCTGGCGCAGGCTGCATGCCGCCTGGGGACTGACGCTGTTCTTAGGTGTCACGGTGCCCTGGCACTGGCTCGCCGCACGGCGCCTGGATGATTTCCTGCAGTTCTATTTTGTTCATGAGCATCTGGCGCGCTACCTGACGCCCAGCGCGGATCGCGAGCAGCCTTGGTGGTTCTTCGGCTGGGTGTTCCTGGCCGGGACCGTGCCGTGGACGCTTTCTGCGGTGCGCGCCCTCGGCAGCGGCTGGCGGCGCTCGGCTGTCCCTGCCGAATTCAATCCGACGCTGTTCTTGTGGATCTGGGTGGTGTTCATCGGTGTCTTCTTCTCGTTCTCGGATTCGAAGCTCATTCCCTACATTCTGCCCGCCATGCCGGCGCTGGCGCTGCTCATTGCGGCGCTGCCGGCTCGGTCTCTGCAACGCGATATCAGATTAACCGCCATCCTTACCGTGGTTGCGGCCTTAAGCTTGGGGTATGCCAGCCTGCACTGGCCCGGCGCCATCGCCTCCTCGGACCGCAGCACGTACTTCGTGGGGTTGGCGAAGCCGCTGGGACAGATCGCCCTGCTGCTCAGCGTATCGGGCCTGTTCGTGCTGGTGCAGCCTGTGCGCCATGCGAATCGGGCCGCAGTTTTTCTAGGCGTGGGATGGTGCCTGGCCTGGCTGCTGCTGGTCCGCGCTGCAGCGTTGGTGGCGCCGATCTACTCCGGCGCCGAGCTCGCGGCGGGGATCCCGGCCGCTCTGCGCGAAGCACCCGTCTATAGCGTCGCCACCTACGATCAATCCCTGACCTTCTATCTGCAGCGCCCCGTCACGCTGGTGCGGTATCGTGGCGAACTCGATTACGGATTGCGCCAGGCGCCCGGCGCCGGGATTGCCGACGAAGAGGAATTTCTGCGCCGCTGGTCGCTGCAGTCCCAGGCATTCGCGGTGATGGAGAAGTCTATGTTCGATGATCTGAAACGCCGCCGAGTGCCCATGCGCCTGGTGGTGGAAGACGCCAATCGCGTCTTGGCTGCGCGCCAATGAGTTGGATCACCTGGGCGTTGATCCTGACGGGGGTGGGTTTGAACGCTGCCGCGCAATTACTGCTCAAGGTGGCGACCCGGCCGCTAGCGCATTTCTCGGATTTCAGTCCCACTACCCTGGGCAGCGCGATCCTGATCCTGTCAAAGAGCCTGCCGTTTTGGACCGGCATGGTGTGCTACGGCGCGAGTGTCTGTGTGTGGCTGGCGGCACTGTCCAAGGCGCCGGTGAGCACGGCCTATCCGATGCTGTCCTTGGGCTACGTGGCGGTCGCGGTGGTGTCAGTGATGTGGCTGGGCGAGAGCATGACTCTGCCCAAGGTGCTCGGCATTGCCTTGATCTGCGCCGGCGTTATTCTCGTGTCCAGGAGCTCTGCTTGATGCAACCCTTTCTGCCCTTTACCCGTCCGTCCATCGATGCCGACAGCATTGCGGCGGTCGGCGATGTACTTCGTTCGGGTCAGTTGGCCAGCGGCCCCAAAGTCCAGGCATTCGAGGCTGCGCTCGCTGTCTACTTGGGCGGCAACCGCCAGGTGCGGGTGATGACTTCGGCCACGGCCGGTCTGGAGATGGCTCTGGAAGTCGCCGGCATCGGTGCGGGGGACGAAGTCATCGTTCCGGCCATGAGCTTTGCGGCTAGCGCCAACGTGGTGGCGCGGCTGCGCGCTACACCTAAGTTCGTCGACATCGACCTGTACACGCGCAACATCAACGTCGAGCAAATTCGCGCGGCCATGACGGCGAAGACGCGCGCCATCATGCCGGTGCATTTCGCCGGACTGCCCGTGGACATGGATGGTATTTATGGCTTGGCCAAGGAGCAGGGGCTGCGCGTCATCGAGGACGCCGCGCATGCCATCGGGTCACGCTTCCAGGACAAGCCCATCGGCAGCTTCGGCGATCTGGTGGTGTTCAGCTTCCACCCGAACAAGAACATGACCAGCATCGAGGGCGGCGCCATTTCCACCGCCGATCCGCAGGCGGCGCAACTGTTCGAGCAGTATCGATTCCACGGCATCAAGCGCAATATCGCCGGAGAAATCGATGTCATGTTCCCCGGAGCGAAAAGCAATCTCAGTGACATCGCGGCGCAGGTCGGCATCGATCAGCTGCGCCGCCTGGACGGATTCAATGCGCGGCGCCGGCACCTGGCGGGGCGCTATTTCGAGGAGTTCGCCGGCTACTCAGGCGTGGTGCTACCGGCGCGCGGCGACTCAGGGCACAGCTGGCATATGTTCCAGGTGCTCATCGATTTTCGAGCGCGCGGCATGACGCGGCCCGCCTTCCAGAAAATCATGCACGATCGCGGCATCGGCATCGGCGTGCACTATCCGAGCATCCCGAGTCTCAAGTACTACCAGGAACTAGGGTATCGGGACGAGGACACACCGGTGGCGGCGCGAGTGGGCCGCGAGACGGTGACCCTGCCACTGTTTCCCGCGATGAGTGATGAGGATGTGGTGCGGGTGTGCCGGGAATTGCGCGCGGTGCTGAAATGAGGGGCAAGCGCCGGGCCGACGATCAGACGTCCTGTAACCAGCAAGTTGCCGGCGACAAATTCATGTATTACACTTTAGCCAAATGAGTCAGACAGTAACAATTCGTCTTACAAAGGAATTGGCGGCTTGGCTGGAGCAGGCTTCAAAGCGAAGCGGTGTCCCACGCGGTCGCATAATTCGTCAGCATCTCGAGAAGGCGCGTGACGGCGGTGCGGAACCGTCATTCATGAGGCTGGCCGGAACGGTTCATGGGGCGCGCGATCTCTCAGGGCGAAAGGGCTTTTCTCGCACGTGAAGGGCATCGCCGATACCGGATTTTTGGTGGCGTTCGCAAACGTCAATGACAAACACCACACCTGGGCCGCTCAAATCGCTGCCGGTGTCACGGAGCCCCTCCTGACGTGCGACGCAGTCCTCGCGGAATCGGCATTCCACCTCGAGAATGTTGCGGTGGTTCTTGCCATGGTGAATGAAGGGCTCCTCTCGGTGGCATTCGACAGTCGAGAGAATCTTTCTCAACTTACCCGCCTCGCTGATCGCTATGCCGATCGAAAGCCGGACTTTGCCGATTTGTGCCTGGTGCGGATGAGTGAACTATTTCCCAAGCATTCGGTGATCACAGTCGACCGAACGGACTTTGGGGTTTATCGCCGCAACAAGCGCGAAGCGATCCCAATCCTTTGCCCTCCGGACAGATGATGCTCCCGCGCTGCATATCGATCTGCTTGTGTCCACGCTGTAGTCATCGGCGGCAGGCGGGCCAGCGCGTGGGGGCACCGCGCCTTGCGAGCAAAAATTGTATGGCGCAGACTGCCGCTTAAGCCGATTCAGCCCCAAAGGAACCCGACACATGAAGCGTTTAATGTTTCTCGCCTTGGGCGGTGCGGTACTCGCCGCGCCGCTGTACGCGGCCCTGAAGACCGGCGCGCAGGCCCCGGATTTCACCACCCAAGCCACTCTGGCCGGCAAGCCTTTCAAGTTTTCCCTGGCCGATGCGCTGAAAAGCGGACCGGTCGTGTTGTATTTCTATCCCGCGGCGTTCACGCCGGGGTGCACGGTTGAAGCGCATGAGTTTGCGGAGGCCACGGACAAATTCAAGGCCCTAGGCGCCACCGTCATCGGTGTGTCGCACGATCCCATCGACACGCTCAACAAATTCTCGGTGAGCGAGTGCCGCAACAAATTTGCGGTGGCGTCGGATGCCGACCAGAGCATCACCAAGGCCTATGACGCCGTGTTGGCGGTCAAGCCCGAGTACGCCAATCGCACGTCATACGTGATCGCGCCCACGGGCAAGATCATTTATGAATACACGGCGTTGGATCCGGACAAGCACGTAGGAAACACGATGGCCGCCGTCGAGAAGTGGAAGGCGGAGCACAAGGGCTCTTAGTTTCGATATTCCCCCTGCGGGGTGAGTTTCGCCAGCCGATCGACTAATCCGTCAAGCCCGGTGAAGTTGACGTTCAGTGTGTCGAACCGTTTTGGGTAGGCGCGATCCACGTCGCTCGCTACAACGAAATGCTCGGCTTTGGGGTAGCGGGCTGCGAATGCTTTGAGTGGCTTTGGATCGAAATCGCGCGCTGACCATTTGCATTCGACGGCGACGGGAGGGGCTCCGCGTCGCGCCAAGACAAAATCGACCTCGTGACCCTGTTTAGAAGTATTCGATCTCGCTAAGAGATCGGCAAAGCGTGGTTTTCCCTGCGCGGCGTACCCCCGGAAACCAGACGACCGAATGGGGACAAATTAGGCCGATACGCCGGTCGCGCGCAGCTGTTTACCTAAACGCTCAACTTGCGTTACCCGCGCAATTCGACAGCGCCGGCTTCCCGGCGAAGCGGTCTCTGATCCATTCGAGTTGTTCCGGGGTCGAGGTCTCCATGGTCGGATCGTGATCGAGACCTGGATAGCTGTGAAACCTCACCGGCTGCTTGTTGGCGCACATGAGCTTGACCGCCGCCCGCACCGCATCGATGGGCACAGTTTGATCGGCCTCGCCGGCGATCACGAACATCGGGCCGCCGATGGGGGTGTTGCCCTGCGCGTTGCCTTCGAAGAATTGATGAATCGCAGCGATCTTTTCCCACTGGGGCCGCAACAATGTGCCGCTCGGCAACGCGGCGTAGGTTGCATAGCCGTAGTAGAAACAGCCCTTGGTGGTGACATCGGTGTAGTGCTCGAGCACCGCATCCGACACTAGATCGCGCGGGTGAAAGTCCGGATACCGCGCGTGGATTCCGGCAGCCATGAAGGCGAGATAGAAGCCGACGCCGGGCGTATTGCCGAGGTGATCGAAGAAATCCCCTTCTCGCGCGACTCCGGCCACCGAGACCGCGCCGAGATAATTCGGATCCTTCAGATCGTGCTGCAGTTCGGCCACGCCCCAGGCGGCGAGCCCACCCTGTGAATGGCCGTCCACCACCCATTTCGGATTGAGGTTCGGTACGGCCGCATGGGCCGCCGGAATCGAATACACCACATCGTGCGCCTGCGCCACCTTGTTGACGTACTGGTGCAGGCCTTCGGTGCCGAGACCGTGGTAGTCCGTGGCCACCACGGCGAATCCGGCGGCCACCATCGGCAGCAAGCCTTCGGCGCCGTAGTACACGTCTTTCATGGCGGAAGGCGCGCAGAGGCGGGCGACGCCGCTGGTGCCGTGCGCCCAGGCAATGACGGGCCAGCCCTGGGGCGGCGCCGTTCCCGCGGGAATCAGCACCACTCCGGAAGTCGCGACGTCGCGCCCGGTGGCGTCCAGTGAGTGATAGAGAATGCGTACCGCGGTGGCGCCTTTCGGCAATGAGTACCCGCTGAAGTTCTCCTTGCGCAATAGATCGCCCGGCTTGGTCGACGTCAGATTCTTCGGAGTGGAGTAAAAATCGGTGAGCGGCAAGCGGTCGGCCTGTTCCATCGCTAGGGCCTGCGCCACGGTCTTGGGCATTTCCTGCGCCTGCACCGCGCCGAGTCCCGCTAAGGTGAGCACGCCGAAGGCGAACGCTGCCGCAGCGATTGTTTTTGTTGTTCTCATCCTGATCTCCCGTTGTTGTTTGGCGCCTCGGCTAAGCCGATGCCGGCCCAGTCTAGCTTAAGCGGCATCGCCACTGCGCGCGGGAGATAACGCGTGGCTACTCGTGCGCCCTGGGCATGAGCAATTTCGCGATCAGCGAGGTCCATCCGGACTGATGCGAGGCGCCGACGCCGCGGCCGGTATCGCCGTGGAAATACTCGTAGAAGGGGATGCAATCCTGGTAATTCGGGTCCGACTGCAGCTGCGGCTGATGCCGCAGCACGGCGCGCTCGCCCTTGGCATCTTTCAAGAAAATCCTCGACAGGCGATGCGACAGCTCGGTGGCGACCTCGTCGATGGTCATGTAGTGTCCGGAGCCGGTCGGGCATTCCACTTTGAAATCATTGCCGTAGTAGTGATGGAATTTCTGCAGCGATTCGACGATGAGGAAATTGAGGGGAAACCAAATGGGACCGCGCCAATTGGAATTGCCGCCGAATTGCCGGGACTCGGACTCGGCCGGCGAGTAGTGCACCGACTGGTCGATGTCGCCGACTTTGAGTACGAAGGGATGTGCCAGGTGCGCCCGGGACAGAGCGCGAATGCCGTAGTCGGAGAGGAATTCGGACTCATCCAGCATGCGTTTCAGCAGCTTCTTCATGCGATGGCCGCGCAGCAGCGACAGCAATCGCCGCTGGCCGCGCCCGGGCGACTCCCAATGCGACACCAGGCTGGCCAAGTCCGGCCGGTGGCTCAAGAACCATTCCAGCCGCTTGCGGAACCCCGGCAGCTGCTCCAGCATCTCGGGCTCCAGGGTCTCGACGGCGAACAGGGGGATCAATCCCACCATGGAACGAATCCGCAGCCGCACTCTCTCGTCGTTCGGCAGATTGAGCACGTCGTAGAAGAACTGATCCTGCTCATCCCACAGACCGACGTCGGCGCTGAACATGCAGCTCATGGCCTCGGTGATATTCAGGAAATGCTCGAAGAATTTGCTGGCGATGTCCTCGTAGACGTGATTGTGCAGGGCGAGCTCGAGCGCAATGCGCATCAGATTCAGAGAATACATGGCCATCCAGCTGGTGCCGTCCGACTGATTGATGTAGCCGCCGGTCGGCAGCTGCGCGCTGCGGTCGAAAACGCCGATATTGTCCAGGCCCAAGAATCCGCCCTGGAAAATATTTCTTCCGAGGTTGTCCTTGCGGTTCACCCACCAGGTGAAGTTCAGCATCAGCTTGTGAAACACGCGCTCGAGAAACTCGAGGTCGCCTTTGCCGCCGCGCTGCTTGCGGTCGATTTGATAGACGCGCCATGCGGCCCAGGCATGCACCGGCGGATTCACATCGCTGAAAGCCCATTCATAGGCGGGAATCTGGCCGTTCGGGTGCATGTACCATTCGCGGGTCAGCAGCACCAATTGATGCTTGGCGAACTCGGCGTCGATCAGAGCGAACGGGATGCAGTGAAACGCCAAATCCCAGGACGCGTACCAGGGGTACTCCCACTTGTCCGGCATGGACACGATGTCGGCATTATTGAGGTTGCGCCATTCGATGTCGCGGCCGTGTAGACGCGCTTCCGGCGGAGCCGGCTGGCCGGGATCGCCCTTGAGCCAGCGCGGTATATCCAGGTAGTAGAACTGCTTGCTCCAGATCAAGCCGGCGAAGGCCTGGCGCTGCACGACGCGCTCATCGGCGCAGGTCATGTCCTTTTGCAGATCGGCGTAGAACCTGTCGGCCTCGCCGCGCCGCAGAGTCATGCAATCCTCGAACGTTGCAAAGGGCTGATCGACGGTGCGCCGCGACAGGCGCAGGCGAAACACTTCTTTGCCGCCGGCATCGATGGTGGATCGGAACCACACGCCGGCCTTGGTGCCGCGCTGGGCGGGATTCACGGCGTCGCCGCGGCCGCCGACGATGCGATCGTGAAAGCCGTCCTTGAAGTAGCCCGGTGCCCCGGGAGCCCGGCGCCCCTGTAGCCCCGCGCCCGGTAGCCCGGCGCCCGGCAGCCCGGCGCCCGGTAGCCCGGCGCCCAAATTCCACAGCCGCGGCGTGTTGGTTTCGTTTTCCGTGAACAGCAACTCCGCATTGCCGTCGATATACAGGCGGCTCATGCCCATCGCGGCGGGCTCGATGCCGATGCTGCCGTCGGGCAGGGCGCTGAGCAAGGGTTTGGCGGAGCCCGGCTCCCAGGTCCAGGTATTGCGCAGTACCAGTTGCGGTATGAGGTGAAACTCCGCCGGCGCCGCACCGCGATTCCATGCCGTGATTTTCATCAGAATATCGCCGGGCTCGGCTTGCGCATACTCGACGAAGACATCGAAGTAGCGATCCTCGGCGAAGATGCCGGTATCTAAGAGCTCGTATTCGGGCAGGTCGGTGCCGCGGCGCGCGTTCTCGGCGACCAAGTCGGCGTAAGGAAAAGCGCGCTGCGGATACTTGTAGAGCATTTTCATGTAGGAATGCGTCGGAGTCGCATCCAGGTAGAAGTAGTGCTCTTTGACGTCCTCGCCGTGATTGCCTTCGGCGTTGGTCAGGCCGAACAGACGCTCCTTCAGAATCGAATCGGCGCCGTTCCACAGCGCCAGCGACAGGCACACCAGCTGATCGGCGTCGGAAACACCGGCAATGCCATCCTCGCCCCATCGGTAGGCGCGGCTGCGCGCATGATCATGCGGGAAATACTCCCAGGCCGTGCCGCCGGCGCTGTAGTCTTCCCGCACTGTGCCCCACTGGCGCTCGCTCAAATAGGGCCCCCAGTGATGCCAACCATCGGGGCCGGGCACGTTGGCGAGCAGGCGCTCGCGCTCGATATTCATCCTATTTCTTCCTTATCGAGCCGTCGAGATGCGGCGCTCGAGATAAATCCAAGAACGCAGTATCTCAGCCACGCTCCAGGCCTGCGCGAAACAGCCGCGCGCCCCGTGAGGCGCGTCACCATCAAATATCTCGCCCAAAGTCCCCAGACACGCGCCTTCCAATTGCTGTGCCATGGGACTCAAAAACGATTGCGCCAGCCGCGCATCGCCATGCACCCGGTAGTGAGCCCTTGCAAACGGCCCGAGCAGCCAGGCCCAGACGGTGCCCATGTGGTACGCGGCATCCCGTTGCCCGGCATCACCCCTGTAGCGGCCGAGGTATCCCGATTCTTGAGGGCTCAAGCTGCGCAGCCCATGGCTGGTGAGTAGTTCCCGAGCGCAGGTAGTGACCACGGCGCGCATCTGATCGGCGCTCAGGGCGCAGAAGGGCAGGGACACCGCCAGTACTTGGTTCGGCCGCAAGCGCGCGTCGAGCGCATTGCCGTCCTCGGCGTCGATCACATCGTACAGACAGCCGCGCTTCTCATTCCAAAAGCGGCCGAAACTCGCAGCGGCGCGAGCTAGCAGGGACTGGCAGAGGCGCTTCTCGTCCGTATTGCGCATACGTGCCGCGAGGCGCGCTGCCACATCCAAGGCATTCAACCACAGCGCATTGATTTCCACCGGCTTGCCGATTCGAGGGGTGAACACCTGCTCGCCGTGCTTGGCATCCATCCAGGTGAGCTGGGTTCCCGGTTCGCCCGCGCGCAGCAGGCCGTCGGCGGGATCCACGCCGATGCCGTAACGCGTGCCGTCCAAGTGCGCATGAATGATGCTCATCAACACGGGGAATAATTCGCGCACGAGCTCCGGATCGCGCTTGGCCTGCAAGTAATCATCGAGCGCCTGGAACATCCACAGTGTGGCGTCGGCGGTGTTGTACTGCGGCGCCTCGCCGCGGTCGGGAAAGCAATTCGGCAGCATGCCGCGGTCGACGAAGCCGGCATAAGTTCGCAGGATGCCGGCGGCCACGCCGTAGCGCCCCAGCGAGGTCGCGAGGCCGGGCAGAGATATCATGGTGTCGCGCCCCCAGTCGGTGAACCAGGGGTAGCCCGCAATGATGCTGCACTCGGCGCCGGCTGCTCCGCGCCGGACGATGAATTGGTCCGACGCTTGCGCGAGGGTGCGGATCCACGTGGGTGCGGATTTCGGCAGGCGTGCGGTCAGCTGCCGCGACCGTGCCTTGAGGCCGGCAAGCACGTCGGCGCCCGCCGCCGGCGGTTCGCTCTCGGCAGTGGCTACCAGAAACACCGGTACTCCGGGGGTAAGGTCCGCGGCAAAATATCCGGGGGTCAACAGGTCTTCCACTGCGTCCAGGCCCCTGTCCGCTTCCAAGCGATGCCAGAAATTCCAGTACCACTGCGCAGCGCCGGTGAACCGGCCGTGGCTGATGGACAATCCATATGGCATGGCGCCCTCGAAGGCCTGCACCCGACACCCGAGGGCGTCGGAGTCGAGGCGCAAGCCCTGCGCCCCGCGCCCCTGGCTGTGATAGTCGCGATAGGTGATCAAGGGCTTGAGCGTCACGCTCAAGGGCTGGGTCGCGCGTTTGAGCTCCAGGCTCAAGTAGCTGGTGTTGGCGCCCGGGGCCATGAATATTTTCTGTTCCAGCAGCGCGTCCGCGACCGCGTAGCGCCAGGTGGGGATGCCGTCCGTGACGGCGAAGGATTCCAGGTGCGCGAACCCCTGGCCGCTGATCGCGCCGCCGGCGAACTCATTGGCGGACAGATCGGTCTCAACGCCGAGGTAGTGGGCGCTGAGTTCGACTTTGGCCACCAGCAGCGTCCGCTCTACCGGGGGCCGCAAGCTCGCCATCAGAAACCCGTGGTAGCGGCGTGTGTTGGCGCCCGCGACCGTGCCGCAGGCAAAGCCGCCCAGCCCGTTCGTTACGAGCCATTCATAACGGCTGGCGCTCTCCCAAGCACCGCAGCTGGCGCGGCCGAGAATCAGAAACGCGACCTATTCAGCAGGCAGTCGAGCGAGTATTTGCCGGGCCCGTAAACGATCAGAAATACCAACAGCGTTCCCCACAGAATGTGCTGACCTAGCGCGGCCTCGGAGCCCTCCGCCAGCAGCACCTGCGAGTAGGAGATGACCGCCATGGCGTTGACCGCGAACAGGCCGATGGCGCTCAAGCGGCCGACGAAGCCCAGCACCAGCAGCGTCGGAAAGAATAATTCACCGAAGGCTCCCGCCACCGCCGCTGCGTGCGGCGACAGCACGGGCGTATGGTATTCGTTCTCGAACAAGTACAGCGTGCTATCCCATGAAGTCACCTTGAGGTAACCGGACTTCAGGAATTGCCAGCTCACATAGAGCCGGGCGCCGAGCGCGAACAGCGATTGCAGCGGATCGAGCAGGCGCGCCGCGAAGACATCGGGAGCTTCAATTTTTTGGAGCAAAGACATGCAAGATCCCTCTTAGTGGTCGGTGATTTAGTGGTCGGTGATTCGGTCAAAATCCACGATGGCCCCGGCGAGCACGAAGCGCTGCAGCGCCGCCGCGGCGTCGAACTCGCTGTTACCGGACTGCTCGCTCTGCGCAACGGCGGCGGCGAACGGCGCTTGGGCTCGCAGCGATTCGAGAAAACCCTGCTCGCCCAAGGTAAGGCGAGCAAATTCCAATTGGCCGCGAACGCGCATGAGGAGCACATGGTCCGGGCCGGCGCGCAGGTCGATCACCTGCGGCTCCGCATCGCCCACATTGGCTTCCCATAGGGCTACGCAGGGAAATTCCGACGCGAATAGGCGCACGGAGGGGTGCAGGCGGAAGCGCAACTCATCGTAGTCCTCGGGCGCTATCGCCTGAAGTTTCGCCACCTCGAAGGGCGGGTGATCGGCGGCCAATAAGGTTAGTTGGAGCAGCCACTCGAGACGCGCCACCTCGCCTAAGTAGCGGTACTCACCGTCGCCGTGCAGATGCGTAACATACTGCGCAAAGTTCGCACCTGCGAGTTGCAAGTCGCCCGAGAGTGACGGATGGCCCGCGTGGAAGCCTTGCGACACCTGGCGAAAATAGTCCTGGCCGACCAAGCGCCGGACCACCGGAAAGCTCAATACTAGGCTCTCGATGAAATTGCTGCGCGCGGTGTTGGCATACACGTTCAAGGCCTGCCGGGCGGCGGACGCCGGCGCTGCGATGTGCGGCAGCGCGAGGTCCGGCTCGCCGTCGAGCACGGCCCGCATGACCCCAAGCTGCAGTTCACGCAGCGAGTGCATCGGCGTGCGCTCGTATGGAGCCGGCCTTGATCGAATGGGACACGGATATTCCCGCACTCGAGGTACTGATGACGGAAGCCGCCAAGGCCGACTCCATAC
>JANXZQ010000398.1 GCA_025355445.1 Gammaproteobacteria bacterium | reverse complement strand
ATGGATCCTCGACCACTAAACCCGCAGTAAAACAGAGCATCCATGTCCCGCCAACAGAGTACGATCTTCCACCGGATCAGATGACCGGTAAGGAGACTGTCACGCAGGAAGTCACAGTTCTGAGCGGCAGCTATTCGCAAGTTTCGCATCGCCCGCGACGGAGCGATCGGGCAGCCGCCCCTGCAGCGCAGCGCGGGGGCCGGAATCGAGTCCCAGGGTGGTGGCTGCGTCGGGATAGTCGTGCAGCATGGATTCTGAAAGCTGGTCCAATAATGGGGCGAGCTGCGCAGCGACTGCGCGCGCCACGGTGCCGTTCAGGGAAAGCATGAGTCCCAGCGCGCCCGTCCGGGATAACACATCTCTGCGGGTAGTCATCGTTTAAGACACCGGGAATAAGTTGCCGCTAGAATACGCCCAAGCGTGAGAATTGCGCTATCGCTCCCAAGGCACGTGTCCCGCTCGCTGCAGCCAGCTCGACAGCGCAATCGCGAGCCCTACACCCACGTTAATCGCTAGCAATGCAAAATCGCCGTGAGGTGCGAAGGTCGCGCTGATCCAGGGCCACGCTAGGGTCGTGCCGACCCCCGCGCTGAATGCGCCGCCGATTAGTGCGCCAAGGGTCTTCAGCTTCAGGCGCGTCGAATCATCGCGCAGCTCTACCAATTGCTCGAGGCGCTCGCGCTCGAGCCTCTGCCGAAGTCTCGCAACATCTTCAGGGGCGCTTCGCGCGAGAGCCGCGACCAGCCGTTGCCGAAAGTTTTTTGGCAATTCCGGGGCAATCAGCGCCTGGCGCAATGCCCGATCAAGCTGTACTTCCCGAATGGATTCATCGGTCATGACATTTGCTCCAGCCCTTGCGAGACATCCTTGATTCCGAGCTGCGCGAGCTGCACATGCAAGGCCGCACGGGCGCGATGTAAGTTGGTCTTGACAGTGCCTTCCGGAACGCCCAGCTGTGCTGCGACGTCGGTCACCGAACAATCGTTGTAATAATAGAGTGTCATTGCGCGACGGTAGCGTGCTGGCAGCGCGTCCACGAGCTCGCGTAGCAGCCCCGCGCAGTCATCGTGGTCGGCGGCAGCGGGCAGGGCAGTCTCGGCCGCCGCGGCCACATCGGGTTCGTAAAAGGAAAGATGATCGCGACGCCGGGTCAGCGCGGTGAGGCAGCGATTGCGGGCGATGGCATACATCCAGGTAGACAGCGTTGCGCGCCCATCGAAACGCGGCAAGGCCTTCCAGACCCGGATCAGCGCTTCCTGCGCCGCATCCTCGGCCTGCGCGGCATCCTTCAGAATGGCGTAACAAAGCCGATAGACGCCGCGCTCATATTGCTCGACCAGGCAGTTGAAGGCCGCTTCGCTCTTGCCCTCGCGCAGGAGCTCGAGGACCTGCGTATCTACGTCGGCCGGCGGGATCGGGGCAGGTTGCTGCAAATTAGGGTTCCTCGGGACCTTATACCCCCGGGCGTGGTATTTGGTTTCAGCCTGAAACCCTTTTGAACGGGCCGGGGTATCAGTATCGAACCGATTAACTTGCTGGGGAGCACAGACACGATGGACCACAGAGCAATATGGGGGGAGATGGTCCCGATTATCGCAATTGTCATGGGCATCGGCATCGCGATGCTGGGCATGTGGCTGGATTATCGCAAGAAGAGCGAGATCTACGCGCTGCATCACAAGGAGCGGATGGCGGCCATCGAGAAAGGCATGGACGTGCCACCGTTGCCGCCAGAGCTGTTCCACCGCCATGGCCGCACGCCCGCGGACAGTCTGCGCCGGGGACTCGTGTGGCTCGCGATCGGCGCAGCGCTGACGACGGCCATGATGCTCGAGGACCATCGCGGTGCCGCCTATGGCTTGATACCGGCTGCGATCGGCATTGCCAACCTCATCTACTACTTCACCCAATCGCGCATCCCGGCAGCACCGAAGGCGTAGTTACCTAGAGGCCAAGGGCTTCTGCGCGAATTCTGATCAGAAAATCTGCGCCAGGGCCCGGGCGCCGGTCAGAATCGCGACCAGCATTAGCAGGCGCAGGACCCAGCGCCGGAAGGCTTCTGGGTTCGCGTTCTTGAAGCCGCGATTGCCGAGCCAGATACCGGCGATCAGTGCCGGCAGGAATAGCAGGGCCCGCCATAACGTGGCCAGATGCAAAAGCCCCTCGCTGCCCTGCCAGGCAAGGCCGGTGATGTCCGTCAGCAGGAAAAACGCGATGATCGAGGCGCGCCCCGCGGCCGCGCCCGCCGGAGAACTGAAGAAGAACAGGATCACCGGCGGCCCACCCATGCCAAAGCTGCCGTTGAAAACCCCCGATGCCGTGCCCGTCGCAAACGTCGCAGCGCGTCCCGGCATCGACTTCAGCGCATAGCCTTGCGCCAGCAGTACCGCTGATGCCAGTACAAACACCGATAGCGCGAGAGTCATCGGCGCACTCGGCGCATGCGCAAGCGCATAGACGCCCGCCGGGGTGCCGATCAGGCAGCCGATGCAGAGCCACAGTAGCGAGCGCCAGTGAATATCGCGCCACACGCCGGGCAGCAGGTGCAAACTCGCCGCTACTTCCATGATGAAAATCGAGGGCACGATTTCGGCCGGCGGCAGCAGGATCGACAGCGCGGTGATGGCGAGCAGCGAAAAGCCGAATCCGCTGTAACCGCGCACGACGGCGGCGCCAAAAATACAGGCCACCGCATAGACGAGCGTCACGCTCTGCATCAACGGCTTTCGAGCATCGCAACGATGGCTACGCGTGCCTGCGATGAGTGCACCGGAAGTGCCAGCACATCTCCCTCGCGCGCCCAGGCAAGCGCGGCCTCAGCCGCCTCGAGTTCGGTGTTGCTCGCGGGCGCCAGTGCCGACTCAGGCAGGCCGCTGCGGCGAAGCTCGGCCAGCAGGATGCGGGGTATCTCGCCGGGCTCGCGACCGCGCAGGTGCTTTTCGGTTTCCTTCACGACGATGAACGCGGGATGAAACTCCGCAGCCACCCGCGCCAGTTCCTGAAGATCGCTGTCCAGGCGATTTCCGGCGTGCCCGAGGATCAACCCGAGGCGGCCCTTGCCACGTAGGTGCTGCGCCACGGTCAGAAAACCGCGCAGGCCGTCAGGATTGTGGGCGTAATCCACCAGCACGGTCACGCCGTGTACGGAAAATCGCATCATGCGCCCGAAATTATCGTGGATGCTCGCGCCGAAGCGGCCGAGCACGCCGGCAATCGTCGCGGGCGCAATGCCGAGGGCCGCCGCCGCAAGCGCCGCTCCCGCGAGATTCGCTATGTTGTAGGTGGCCACGCCGTTCATCGACAAGGGCATATCCGCAATCCCGCCAAGGTCATGCACGGCGCCGCCATGGTGAAGGTGCAGCCGTCCCTCCTGCACGCCACAGGTGGGTTCGTCGCGCTCCCGATACTCGCGTAGTGCCTTGCCATCGGCGCTTGCGGCAAACCAGCCGAGTGGCGGCGAGCGCCCGAAACGCTTGACCAGCGCGCCCGCCTGCCTGCGCAGCAGAGGATCGTCCGCATTCAGCACCAGCAGGCCGCCTTCGGGCACGACGGCGCCGATGGTGAGTTTCGTATCGGCAAGTCCTTCGAGATCATCAATGCCATATTCGCCAAAGTGGTCGGAGCTGACGTTCGTGACCACCGCGACGTTCGCTTGGGATACCGCGAGGCCCCGGCGCAGGATGCCGCCGCGCGCGGTTTCCAGGATGGCCGCTTGCGTGCGATGCTCGCGCAACGCCTTGCGCGCCCCCGCGGGCCCGGAATAATCTCCCGCCACGAGCATCTCCTCGCCACAAAACACGCCGTCAGTACAGTTGAAGGTGGCGAGAAGGCCATGCGCGCGTACGCAGGCGGCGAGCAGGCGCACCGTCGTGGTCTTGCCGTTCGATCCGGTGACGATCGCCGTCGGAACGTCATGCAGCTTGGCCCAGGTCACCGTGCCAGGCTCCGGGAGCGCTGCCAGCGGGAAATCCTGACCGCCCGCGCCGGCCCCGAGCGTCAGGACCGATTCGTCCAGAACATGCGGCAAGTGGCGGGCCGCGGCTGCGGCGAGCAGCGCGCAAAGCGCCGGGCGCGCCTCCATCGCAGCGATGCGTGAAAAGCGCTCAAACGCCCGCGACTCCTCGATTACCGGCGCTATGTCAGCGGCGGGGCTCGGACTCGTCTCGGCCGCTTCGCGCGCCTCGGTAACCAGCGCATCCTCAAGAGCGCAAAAACTCGGCGGATGGTGCCGGAGCAATGTCGCGCACAGCGCCCACTCGTTGACCTCGGTAGCGAGGAACAGCTGGTCCAGCGGCGCACTGATTGCAAGCGAGGCGCCACCTGCGTGCCGGCGCGCGACAGCCGCGCAAGCGCGCCATCCCAGCTGAGCTGCTGCCCTGGCGATGCGCTCGCGCCAGCCATCGATCAGCGCATCGTCGATGGGCACACCGATGACTTCGAGCACGGCGCCCGTGGAGGCAAAGAACAGGTTGGCGCCCATCAGGCGCCGCGAGTCATCGAACGGA
>JANXZQ010000367.1 GCA_025355445.1 Gammaproteobacteria bacterium | reverse complement strand
TGATTCTAACGCCTAACCAGCCGCCGGCGCGCAGCTGTGGAAGGCTCCCGATATGGCAGACCCATTTCCGCCGCCGAGAATGGCGACGGTGGGCGGGCTTGCCGATCTGCAAGCGGAGGCGCACAAGGAGGCCTTCGAGCAGGGACTTGCTGAGGGTCGTGAGGCGGGCCGTGCCGAGGTTCGCGCGCAAGTGGAGCGCCTGGGCGGGATGTTCTACGACTTGGCCAAGCCGTTCGAAGCGTTGGATGCCGAGGTGGAGCGCGAGCTTCTGACCTTGGCGATGACCCTGGCGCGGCAAATCGTACGCCGCGAGCTCAAAGCCGATCCCACGCAAATCATCGGCATCATCCGCGAGGCCATCGCTGCATTGCCGGTTGCCGCCCGCGAGGTGCGCGTGCACCTGCATCCCGAGGACGCCGCCGTGGTGCGCGAATATCTCGCACCCACCGAAAGCGAGCGGGCTTGGGCCATCGTCGAGGATCCGGTGATGGCGCGCGGCGGTTGTCAGATCAGCACCACGACGTCGCGCATCGACGCGCGCATGGAGACCCGGTTGGGCGCGATCTTGAGCGAATTGTTGGGCACGGAGCGGCACAACGACGGCGCGCGCGGAGGCGCTGCAACATGATTGCCGGTGGTTCATGAGCGCGGCGATGGAGGAGATGCCGGGATCGAAGCGATGGGCCGCGGCCTTGGTCCGGGCGCGGGAGCGAATGGCCAACGCCGGCGAGCTCGTGGTCGAAGGCACGCTGAACCGCATGGTCGGCATGACGCTCGAGGCCGTCGGCTGCGAGGCCGCGGTAGGCGGGCGCTGCTTGGTGGATACCGCGGAGGGTAAGCAGATCGAAGCCGAAGTGGTGGGGTTCTCAGGCGATAAATTGTTCTTGATGCCCACCGGCGATATTCGCGGCGTCATGCCCGGCGCGCGCGTCATTCCCACCCGCAGTGTGTCGACGGTGGCCGTGGGCGATGCACTGCTGGGCCGGGTGTTGGACGGCGCAGGCCGGCCCCTCGATGGTTTCGGCGAGCTCAGATGCAGCGATCGCGTGTCGCTCATAGGAGAGCCTTTGAACCCGCTGATGCGCCGGGCGATTCGCGATCCGCTGGATGTGGGCGTGCGTTCGATCAACGCCCTGCTTGCCGTGGGCGGCGGCCAGCGTATCGGTTTGTTTGCCGGATCCGGCGTCGGTAAGTCCGTGCTGCTCGGCATGATGACTCGCTACACCAAGGCGGATGTCACCGTGGTCGGACTGATCGGCGAGCGCGGCCGCGAGGTTCAGGACTTCGTGACCAACACCTTGGGGCCGGATGGCATGCGACGCGCCGTGGTGGTCGCGACTCCCGCCGACAATCCGCCTCTGATGCGCTTGCACGGTGCATGGCTGGCGACAGCGATCGCAGAATATTTTCGCGATCGCGGCCTCAAGGTGCTGCTGCTGCTCGATTCGTTGACCCGGTTTGCACAGGCGCAGCGCGAAATTGCGCTCGCCATCGGCGAGCCGCCGGCGACCAAGGGCTATCCGCCGTCGGTATTCGCACGTCTGCCGCAGCTGGTGGAACGCGCCGGCAACAGCGACCGTGGCGTCGGCTCGATCACCGCGTTTTATACAGTGCTGGTGGAAGGGGACGATCAGAACGATCCCATCGCCGACGCCGCGCGCGCCATCCTCGACGGCCACATCGTGCTGTCGCGCAGAATGGCTGAGAACGGACTGTATCCCGCCATTGACGTGGAAGCCTCGATCAGCCGCGCCATGCATCAAATCGCAACGCGTGAGCAGCTCGAGCTCGCGAATCGCTTCAAGCAGGTGTATTCCACTTATCAACAAAACCGCGACCTCGTTACGGTGGGCGCCTACCGGCGCGGCGCCGATGCGAGGGTCGACTTAGCCGTGGAGCAATGGCCCAAAATGATGGAATTCCTGCGTCAGGACATGTACGAACCGGTCGGCATAGAGCGCAGCTACGCGGACCTTAAGCAACTCGTGACGCAGTTCTCGGCGCCGGCTGCGGCAACCGGACGATAGTCGCCAAGCAATGATGGACCAGCAATGACGAAATCGAAACGATTCGAACCGATTCAGGAAATCGCCGCCAATTCGGCCGATCAACTGAGCCACGCGATGGCTGAAGCCGGCCTCAAAGTGACCGAACTGGAGCGCCAGCTCGAGCAGCTGCAATCCTATCGAGACGAGTACCTGCGCAACTCCGCGCCGGCGGCCGCGGCTACCGATGCAGTCAAGCTGCAGAACTACAGCACGTTCATGGACCGCTTGGGCGAGGCCTTGCGCCAGCACTTGAAGAATCTGGACAACGCGCGGGCGGAGTACGAAAAGCGACGGGCGCTGTGGAGCGAAAAGCGCGTCGAAGCGGAATCGTTAAGCCGGGTCGTGGATCGCTTCCGCAAGGAAGAACAACATGCGGCGGATCGGCGCGAGCAGCGCGAAGGCGATGACGCAGCGCTTCGCGTGTCGATGGCGACGCGTGGCGAGTCCGGGAGCTACTGAGGTTTGAGGGAACCCGCAATGGATGTCGCACGTATCTATGCGATTAGGAAGCTAAATGTCACATAACTCATTGATTTAATTAATTTATAACTAAGCGTATATCTATGCGCTTATTTATGCAGATTTCTCGTTAAAGTTCCTCTGTGCTCGGCCTTCTTGCCCGCGGGCCAGCATCGGCGCTTGAGCTTGCTCAGGCTCTCATCCTGGTGACGGACGGCGCCATGCACGTCGGGCCGCCCGAGGCGCCCGCGGCGACTATATTCAATGTGGAATCGTTCTTCGGCCGGACGTTGAGCTCGCGTGCGCTGGTCGATGCCTTCAGCGCCGTGAGCGCGGCCTGAGTCTGCCGTGGACCTTGCCTGCGCTCACTGAATGGACGTAGTCTGCCGCTCCTGCAAAAGGGGAGATCGTGATTTGCGCCATTTACGGACCACGGCGGCACTCGCCGCTATTCTCGCTGCACCGGTGAATGCCGAAATCCGGTCGGATCAAACTGCGTTCCGAGGGCTCTACAAAGAACTGGTCGAGACCAATACCACGCTGTCCGCCGGGAGCTGCACGCTGGCGGCGGAGCGCATGGCGGCGCGACTCAAGGCGGCCGGTTTCAAGGATAGTGATATCCGGCTGTTCGGTGTTCCCGAGCATCCCAAAGAGGGTGGGTTGGTGGCGACTTTGGCGGGGACTGACCCTAAGGCCAAGGCGATTTTGCTGCTCGCACACATCGATGTGGTGGAGGCGAAGCGCGCAGATTGGGCGCGCGATCCCTTCGTGCTGGTCGAAGAAGGCGGCTATTTCTACGGCCGCGGCGCATCCGATGACAAGGCGCAGGCGGCGATTTTCACGGATACGATGGCCCGTCTGAAGCAGGCTGGAACCAAACTTCGCCGGCCGCTGAAGCTTGCCCTGACTTGCGGTGAAGAGACCGGCGAAGCTTTCAACGGCGCCAATTGGCTGGCGACCGAGCACAAAGATTGGATCGACGCCCTGTTCGCCCTGAACGAAGGCAGCGTCGGCGTGCGCGATGCCAACGGCAAACGGGTTTCCTTAGGGATACAGGCCGGCGAAAAGGTCTATCAGGATTTCCTGATGGAGGCGAGAAATCCCGGCGGCCACAGCAGCCGGCCGCGCCTGGACAATGCCATTTACAGTCTTGCCGCGGCGCTGGTCCGAATCGGCCAATATGAATTCCCCGTGCAGTTCAGCGACACGACGCGCGCCTATTTCACTGAGACGGCGAAATTGACCGGGGGTGAGGCGGGCGCGGCGATGACGCGGCTCATCGCCAATCCCAACGACCTCGAGGCCAACGCCATTGTTTCGAAGGATGCGACATTGCACTCGATGCTGCGCACCACCTGCGTCGCGACGCGCTTGGACGGCGGCCATGCCAACAATGCATTGGCGCAGCGCGCAACCGCCAATATCAATTGCAGGATGTTTCCCGGCGACCCCATTGAGAATGTCCGCGCGCAGCTGGTGAAGGCGGCCGCCGACCCGTCATTGACCATTACACCGAGCGGTGAGATCAGCCCGACTCCACCCCCACCGCCGTTGACGCCGTTGGTTTACGGCACTGCCAAGACGATTGCGCAAAAGCACTTCCCGGGGGTTCCCATGCTGCCGGCGATGACTACGGGCGCCACCGATGGCCGTTACCTCAACGCTGCAGGAATTCCGACTTATGGGGTGCCGGGGCGGTTCTCCGACCCCGACGGTAACGGGGTTCACGGACTCAATGAACGCAAATCGGTCGAGGGGCTGTACGAGGAACGCGACTATCTATTCGAGCTGATTCAGGTGTACGCGAATAGCAAGTAGCAGGGATCAACTGTCCGAGCCCCTGGATCGAAACTTGAGGTCGGCGAAATCCATTTTCCGGCCGCCAAAATTTTGCTTCTGCGCCGGCGCGCCTCCCGCAAACGTGGGCGGTACGTAGGCTTGGAACCGCCCCGTTGCCAGCATCATGTGCCAGAAAGGCTCACAGGAGCCGCAGGTATGCCCCGGATGGCATGGGTTGCCGCAGCCCGTGTCGGGCGGAATTCCCACTTCGATGCCGGTTCGATTGAATGAAGACGCCATCGCAGTTCCTCCGATTGCATTGCTACAGGCCGATTAAATGCCATTGGCGGCACAAAGAGTGATCGCGGGAAATGGGAATCTCCAAAGTGCAGCGAGTTCGCGTTTTCATTTTGGACAATGTCAAATAGAAGCCCCCAGCCTCCTGCGACATCGCCCGCGTGTATATTGCGTCCCTGGTGCGCGAGCACTTTGTGAGGACGGATTGTGGCTGGCGCGAGTATTTGGGTGGATGCAGATGCCTGTCCGAATGTCATCAAGGACATTTTGTTTCGGGCGGCTGAGCGCACCGGAGTCTGCGTGACGCTGGTCGCGAATCAAGCGCTGCAGATGCCTCGGATCCCCAGTCTGCGGGCCCTGCAGGTACCCTCAGGTTTCGACGTGGCCGACGGAGAAATCGTCAAACGTGTGGTGGCCGGCGACCTCGTCGTCACGGCGGACATTCCGCTCGCCGCCGAAGTAATTGCCAAGGGCGGCGAAGCTCTCAATCCGCGCGGTGAGCGCTATTCGCCGGACACCATTCGAGGAGTTCTCGCCATGCGCGACTTTATGGACACGATGCGCTCCAGCGGCAATGTCGGCGGGGGTCCGCCGCCGCTGACCCAAGCGAACCGTAACGCGTTTGCCGGCCATCTTGACGCCTGGCTGGCGCGACAGAAGGGGGTCTAGGTGGAAAACGAGCCGGTCGCGGGCGCGGATCAGAAAACCGTGCTGGTTCCGTACACCGAATTGGCGGCGGATTTGCTGCACGCGGTCATCGAGTCTTATGTACTGCGTGAGGGCACCGACTACGGCGAAAAAGAGTTCTCGCTGGACGACAAGGTGGCGCATGTCATCAGCCAGCTCAAACGCGGCGAGGCGCAAATCGTATTTGATCCTGAAACGGAGACGGTCTCCATCGTCAGGCCCCCTAGCCGGAAGGCCTAGGCGTTCACAAGGCGCCGCGGAGAAGTCGATTTGTAACCGTCGGTGCGCACATCAGCCACCGTGCAAGGTACGCATCAAGCCTTCGAGGTGAGTGGAGTGAACTGCGTACGCCAGTGCGGCAATGGCAATCAGTAGGATGAGCAGGATTTTGATGGTTTTGTTCATGGTGTTGTCCTATTGGCACATCAATGCCTCGCGAATCGTCAGTCTTGAGGCCCTCCAAGCTGGGTAAGAGCTTGCGGCAGCCGCCCCGACGAGAATCATTGCCAGCCAGAGCGGCAACGCGGTCGTGCTGCTGAAGCAAAACGCCGAGCCGGATGGGCTTGCTCCCACGACCCTTGCGACCGCCATGGTCAGCGGCAACGACAACAGCGCGGCGGGGACCACACTTACAGCGCCGACGAATAAGCCCTCGGCGATGGTAGTGCGAAGGATGGCCATGTTGCCGGCGCCAATGGCGCGTAGCACGGCAAACTCGCGGGCGCGTTCTTGCACGCTGGTCGCCATGGCAGAGGCCAGCCCAAGGAGTCCGACGATGGCCATCAACGCTGAAATCACGATTAAGATGAAGATCAATATGAATTGATGTCCGGCCAGTGCCCGTCCGAGCTGCAACCTAGACAGGGTCTGAGCCACCTTGATCCCGGCATGGTCCAGCGCGCGGCCGAGGGCTGCCGTAGTCCGGTCCAACGGTTCGCGGTCATCGTGCTGCAGTCCGATGCGAATGCCGGTGGTCATGCCTGGCTCAGGCCTAGCGCTCGCAGCGGTGCCCGAAGACGTGTAAATCGTGGCGCCCGCCAAATGCTCGCGAACCACGCCTTCCAGGGTGAGAATCAGCGGCCGGCCACGAACCATGATTCTGAAGGGGTCGCCGATCTTCAAGGCCGGAAAAAATGTCAGCGCCTGCGCATTGAGGACTGCACCCGCGGTATCCTCGCGGCTCAACCACCGGCCCTCGATAACAGTGGGGCTCACGAACCCGCTGTCCCACGGCAGCGAATGGATACTGAGGCTGCCGTGGCCGCCGTCCGGAAAGGTCTTGACGAGGTCGAGACCGTCGCTCCGCGCCAGTGCCGCGGGCTCGTCGTCGAAGGGTTCGACGCGGCTTACGCCCTGAAGGGTACGGGCCGCCGCCACGGCGACAGCCGTGCCGGCGGGATGCGCGAATTCGATCTCAATGTCGTAATGTCTTTCGGCACCGGCGTCGATCAGGTTTTGATCCCAGGTAGCCTTGACGTTGAGGGCTGTCAAAAACATCCCGCCTGCTCCGGCGAGAAGCGTCAGCGTGAGGATCAACCGACTTCGCCTGCGGACAATGTTGCGGATGGCGAGCGTCAGCGCCGGATCGCCCAGGGTCATTCGACGAGTCCAGCGCGCGGGGAGTCCGCCCATCGTGTGAGGTGATGCGCCGAAATCGTTCAGCGCCTCGCGCACGGTACGCCGAGCGCCGCTGAATATGGGGTGCAGCGCGAGGAGTAGGGGTAGCCCGACTCCCGCCACTGTCAGGACGACGAAAACCCAGAGCGGCACCGAGAGGCTGGCCAATTCCAGATTCAGCATGTGCGCCACATTCGCTGCCAAAGCGCGGCCCCCGGCGACTCCCAGGGGCATGCCAACGCCGGCGGCGACGATACCGATGCCCGCAACGAGAACGATGTAGAGGGCCGCTATTTGGGCCGTGGTCGCACCGATCGCTTTCATCACGGCTATCTGTCGCACTTGAGGCGCCAGCAGGCTCGCGGTTAACGTGGCGTTCAGGATGGCACTGAGCGCAAGCGTCAATAGGCCGAAGACCAGAAGCATGCGGATCACGCTGGTCATTTGCCCTTGATGGGGATGATGACGGGGCGGCATGCGGATTTCTCCGACGTCATAGCCTTCGCGCCGCAGCCAGGTTGCGGCGTCGATGACTAGTTGCTCCGTGCGGCCCTGATCCGCGAGCCGCGGTGCGGCGTCCGGTGCTCGCACCCACAGCTTCAGCACCCGGTGAGCGGCGTCCTCGCCCAGCAAGCTCATGGTTGCGGGGGTGGCGTATCCATACACCGCCTGCTGCTGCCACGCGGGTGCGAGACTGGGATCGTGCACCACGCCTGCGACGCGAAGTGCGCGTGCCGGGCCGTTGGCGGTCTGGATGGTCAATTTGCGATTCACGGCCGAATGGGCTAGCTCCATCGCGGTGCGCTCGAGAACAATGCCGTCAGGCTCGGTCGGCCACTGTCCCGCCACCAGCCGCACGGTCGCAATGCGTTCATCCGCGAAGTTCGGCACGACGAACAACAGCAACGGCAGCCAAACGCCATCGGCAACCTCGACACGGCCGGATACTCTTCCACCCAACTCCGCCCATACGACCCCCGGCCGCCGCCGTACTCCCGCAAGCGCCGCCTCACTCAGATGGTCCACGTCAAGCAATGCGCTCGCCGGATTGGTGGCCAGATACTGCCCATCCAGCTCGCGGTCGAGGATGGCGTAGGCGGTTGAGATGGCGGAGACGGCAAATATCCCCACCGCGATTGCCACCGTCATCATGACCAGCCGCCCCTGGCAGAGCTCGATGTCGCCGGCGATCTTCTTCCATCGCGCCCCGAGCATCATGGCGGGCTAGCTTCCGGGGCCGGCTAACGCACCATCCACCAGCGTGACGGAACGGGCAAAATAGCGCTCCAAATCGCGCTCATGAGTGGCCATGACCACCGTCTTGCCGGCGTGCACCAGACGCGCGAAGAACGTCATCACTTCCGCCGCGGTCCGCGAATCCAAATTGCCGGTCGGTTCGTCGGCAACGATGAGAGGCGGATCGTTGGCGAGGGCCCGGGCAATCGCAGCGCGCTGTTGCTGCCCTCCCGATAGGGCGCTCGGCGGCTTGTCCGCCTGATCCGCGATTCCCATGTCGGACAACAAACGTATCGCACGGGAGCGGCGCTCGCGGGACGGGAAGCTGTTGCAAAAATCCATGGGCAGCATGATGTTTTCGGCCACGCTTAAGGTGGGCAGCAGTTGAAAGAATTGGAACACGATGCCGACGGATCTGCCTCGCCAGCGCGCCAGCTGCTCCTCGCTCAGGGTATGCACGGCCGTTGCCGCCACCTGAATTGACCCCCCGGTGGGGAAATCGATTCCCGTCAGCAGATTGATCAATGTGGTTTTGCCGCTGCCCGACTTCCGATGACAGCGACGAACTCGCCTTCGCCAATATCCAGAGTGAGGTCGCGCAATGCCGCCACCGGCCCGGCCGCGCCGTCGTATTGCTTCGATACACCGCGCAGCGATATCAGCGGCGGCCTGGATTCGATAGGAGATTTGAGCATCGCCCAAGGTAGGCAACCAAAACCGATGCCGCGACTGAAGTGTGGCGAGAGGAGCGGGGCGAGGGTAAGGCGGGCGAGACAGCCGAGACCCGGCGCTCAGCGGCCGGTCCGCGCGAACAGTTCCGCCGCATATCGGCGGCTCAGGCGCAGCAGTTTTCCGGAGCGAAGTCGCAGCTCGTAGTCGCCCTTGAACAGCGGCGCCAATGAGTCGATCTCGGCGATGTTAACGGCGGTGGATTTGTGTATGCGAACGAATCGCTGCTCGCCGAGCTGCTGCAGGAGATCGCGAAGTGTGCGCCGAACCAGGTACCGTTGATCGGCGGTGTGGACGTGTACGTAATTGTCGTCCGCCTCGAGCATATGCACGCTGCTGCAGTCGATCAGGCGCAGTGCGCCGCCGGCGGGAACCAGCAGACGTTCGCTCGTCCCGACCCGGGCTCGGGCGGCGTGCACAGCGGCGGCCGGCCCACCGGGTGATTCCAGGCGCTCGCGGACCCGGTCGAGCGCGCGGCGGAATCGATCCTCGTCGTAAGGTTTCAACAGGTAGTCGACGGCATTCAGATCGAAGGCGGCCAGGGCGTGGGCGTCGTAGGCCGTGACGAACACCAGCAGCGGCGCGTCCTCAGGTTCCAGTTGTGCCGCGACTTCAAGACCCCCGAGGCCCGGCATTTGCACATCGAGGAACACCACATCCGGGGCCGACGCGATAATTCCTTGGGCGGCGCTGAGACCGTCGGCGAATTCCCCAACGATTTCCACGTCAGGCTGTTTGGCGGGCCACAATCGCAGCTTGGCGCGGGCCGGCGCCTCGTCATCGACGATGAATGCGCGCATCACGCGCTCTCCGGAGCGCACGGCAGCACGATGAACGCCGTGACGCCGCCGCTGCCATCGCCTTGAATGCCGAGGCTTGCGGCATTTCCGTATAGGACACGCAGACGCTCGCGGCAATTGGCAAGACCGACACCGTCGCGCCAGTTCGAGTTCAGGATTGAACCCGTGTTATTGATCGCCAGATTGAGCCGGTCCGCATCGCGGTTCGCGTCGATGCGAATGTGCACGGTGCCCGTCCGCTGCTCAACGCCGTGCCTAAAGGCATTTTCCAGCAGCGGCTGCAGCAGCATGGCCGGCACTCGTGCGTCCAGGACATTATCGTCGATCTGCCAGCTTAGGGTCACCCGCGCGGCGAATCGCTCCTGCATGATTTCCGCGTAGAGACGCAGCAGGCGGATCTCCTCCCGCAGAGTCACGGTATCGGATTCCGTGGAGTTGAGACTGGCGCGCAAAAGATCGCCCAGCCGGGTCAGCAGTCGATCAGCGCGAGGCACATCGCTTTGCATGATCGATGAAACGGTGTTGAGTGCGTTGAACAGGAAGTGCGGCCGCAGCTGAGACTGGAGACGTGCAAGTTGCGCTTCGACGAGGGCCTTCTGGATGAGGCCTAGCTGCGCGGCCTGTTCCCGCGATCGAATTTGCGACAGTGTGCCGAACACCAGCCCCAACCAGAGGCAGTAGAATAGAGATGCCTTGACGAGCTCGAACGGGATGAGAATCGGCTAGGGAGCGTGCCGATAGTGTGCCCCGGCAATGCCGAATACGGCATGCCGCAGACCGATCACGGTGACGACATAGCCACACGCCAACAACGGCAGGCGCCGCAATTGATGGAGAAACCAGCGCCGCGGTGGATCGAGGGACAGGGCAAGGTAGCGTGTGGAGCGAAGTTCGAAAGTCAGCCACACCGCCAGCGTGCCTGCGAGGACGGAGACGATTGCCAGGGGTTGCCAGGACGGCACCGAAGGGTCGTGCAGTTCGGTGGTGCTCTCGGCGACGGACACGAGCACCCAGAGCATGGCCCACATCACCGCCAGAAACAGCAGGGGCGATTGGCTTGGATGGCCAAGCGTGGCAGCACTTCCAGTCAGCCCCGATTTGGCCATGTCTAGGACAGGCTCTCCGTAATAGATGACGCTGGTGCCAGTGTAGTGAGTTTCAGCCGGTTGGCGAGGAGGATGGGGTGAGCGGGAACGAATGCCCCGTAGGGAGGTCGATAAGGGATGCACCTCGCGGGTGTCAAGGAAAGTGCGTCGCGCTCTCGGCTGGTCGTCCTGGCCGCTGTTATTTCCCTACACGCTTCCGTGTTCATTCTTCTGGTCAACCTACGAACGCCGTCGCGCGCGCATAGATACGAAAATGTCTCGCTTCTATGGCTGCCGCCGCACAAGCGTCCCGAAGTACCGGTGCGGCCTCCGCCGCCCAGAGTGATCCAGGCCATAGTTCTCAATGTGCCGCCGACCTCGTCCTTCTCGGCACCTTCCGCCGCGGCAGCGGAGCCCGATTCGCAGCCACTCATAGATTGGGCTCAGGAGGCGGTTCGCGAAGCGGGTGTGCTCGCGAGCAACGCCATTACGCCGCCGTCCTCAGGCGGAACTCCGTCGCAGCCGGCCCCCGGCCCGTTCCAACCGCCGCCTGCCCACCACGCCGGGGAGTCATATAGGAATGAAGTCGGGGAAACGATCGTGTGGATCAGCGATAAGTGCTATCAAGTATCCGGAACTTTGTTGACGGTTCCGGACGTGATGGCGCATGCAATGCTTCCCAGGACAATTTGTCCGAGAGCTTCGAATAAACCCAGAGGCGACTTGTTCAAGGATTTGCCTGCGTATCGGAAGCTTCATCCCGGCGATCACTAGCGGTACGACGCGCTCAGGGCGATGGATGGCAGTGTGCCAAGGCATCCGTTAGCGGGATCCGCGACACTGTGCCGCCGTGGTAGTCGGTCAACCATATGGCACCGTGCCCTATGCCGAGCGAATCGCCGCCCGGACCGGCCCAGCGACACTGCAGCGACATTGATTCTATGTCGATCGCCGAGAGCGGCATCTTCGGCATAGTGGTCCACACCTTCCCGGCCCCGGTGCCGATGTCCCCGCCATGCCCAGGAGTGCCGAGAGCAATGGTCTGGGTCCCGTGCGGGGCGTGCGCGTCGATGCGAGTCAAGGTGCCGTCGCCCTGATTGAGAGTCCAAATGGCCCCGGCAGCCGCCGTGAGGAAGCGGGGTTTCGGACCCGTACGCACCGCGGTAAGTATGGCGCCGCTGGCTGCGTCGACGGCAGTGAGCTCCGCCCCCTCGACCCGAGTCGTCCAAATCACACCGTCGCTGAAGTAAGGATTGTACGAGCCGGCCGGTAATTTGACGGTCTGGCGGATCGTGCCGTCGGCGGGACTGATGCGCGCCAGGCTGCCTGATTTATCGGTTATCAGCCACACGCTGTCCGGACTCGTGGTGACCCCGCCCTCCGCAGCGGCGGGACCGACGGCGGAGATCGCCGTCACCTCGTTGGAAATGAGATCCACCCTTGCCAGCGAGGGTTTCGCGGTACACAGCGGAATCCAGATACTACCGAACCCAACGGCAAGTCCGGCGCACGGCTCGCCGGGCAGCAATATGCTCGTCTGTAGTTGATTGGTCTTCGGGTCAATACGATGCACGGCATTGGGACCTGTACTTGCGACCCAGACGGCATCGGCCGTGATTGCCACCCAGTCAGCGGTTTTGCCCAGATGAATCGTCGCCGCGGGCATAAGTTCACTGATTGATCTGGGCAGCGGCGCAGTCGCAGAGGCAGAGGAGGCGGTGTAGGGCGCCGAAGTCACCGAGATCGCCGCCATCGAGGCCGCCGCGAAGAAAAAGAGACGTGAATGTATTTCGCGCAAGGAAAACGACCCGTTCAAATTTCCAGATTGTCGATGAGCCGAGTGCTGCCGAGCCTCGCGGCCGCCAGTACGACCAAAGGCTCGCTCCCCGATGGCGTTCCTGCCGCCGGCGCTCCCAGGTCAATGCGCCGCCGTATCGCCACATAGTCCGGCTGCCAGCCCGCAGCGCTCAAGAATTCTAGTGCCTCTTGCTCCAGCGTCTGCCAGTCCGTGCGGCCCGAGTTGACCGCCGTGGCCAGCGTGCTCAAAGCCGCGTGCAATTGCGCTGCCTGGGTACATTGCGAGCCGCTCAAGTAACCATTGCGCGATGACAGGGCAAGTCCGTCGGAGTTACGGACGGTTTCCGCGGAAACCAGCTCGATGGGCAGCGCCAGTTGCCGCACCATGCTGCGAATCACGAGCAGCTGCTGATAGTCCTTCTTGCCGAACACCGCCGCGGCGGGCTGGACCATGTTGAATAGCTTCACCACCACTGTGCACACGCCGGTGAAGAACGCCGGCCGCACCGCGCCTTCGAGGATGCCGGCAAGCTCGCTCGGTGCATGCACGGTATATCCTTGCGGCTCCGGATACACTTCGGCGTCGCTCGGCGCGAATACGATGTCGCAGCCGCAGCCCGCGAGCAATTCGCAATCGCGCTCGAAAGTGCGCGGATACTGGGCGAAGTCCTCGTGTGGTGCAAATTGCAGGCGGTTGACGAAAATGCTGGTCACCACAAGATCGCCATGCTCGCGAGCCATGCGCACCAGCGACAGATGACCGGCGTGCAGATTGCCCATGGTGGGCACCAGCGCGATCTTTTGTCCGGGGTGTCGAGCTGCCCGCAATTCGGCAACCGTCTGGAGGATGTGCACGCTCGTTCCGGTCAGAAGCTGTGAATCGCGTCGTCCGGAAATCGCCCGTCTTTTACTTCGGCGACGTACTTACGCACGGCCGACTCAACGCTCGCGCTGCCGTCCATGAAGTTGCGCACGAACTTGAGCGGCTCCCCGCCCGTGACCCCCAGCATGTCGTACAGCACCAGAACCTGGCCGCTGCAACCGGCGCCGGCGCCGATGCCGATGGTCGGAATCGAGAGCGTGCCGGTCAATTCGTGCGCGACGGCGGCGGGCACCAATTCCAAAACCAACAGTTCCGCCCCTGCTGCGGCGAGTTCCTCGGCCTGCCGGCACAGGACTCGGGCCGCCGCTTCATCGCGGCCTTGCACCCGGTAGCCCCCGAGCGCGTGTACCGACTGCGGGGTAAATCCCAGATGAGCGCAGACCGGGATCCCGCGCTCCACGAGCAAGCGCACGATGGACGCGGTCCAGCCGCCGCCCTCGAGTTTCACCATGTGCGCACCCTGCTTCATGAGCAGCGCGGCGTTGCGCAGCGCGGTTTCCGCAGATTCCTGGTAGCTGCCAAAGGGCATGTCCGCAATGATCCAGGCATTGCGATTGCCCCGCGCGACGCAGCCGGTGTGATAGGCCATTTCCTCGATGGAGACGGGGAGTGTGCTGGTCCGGCCCTGCAGCACCATGCCGAGAGAGTCTCCCACAAGCAGAGCATCGACGCCGGCGCCATCCAGGAGCCGCGCGAAGGCAGCGTCGTAGCAGGTGAGTACGGCAATTTTTTCGCCGGCAGCGTGCATCTCGCGCAGACGGTGCAGGGTGACGGGCTTGCGGTTGTCCATCCCCTATTGTGAGGCACCTCGCGCGAGTCGGCTAGTTCGTGTCCGGGAAGGCGGATTCGATCGCTATCAGTATCAGTCTCGCGCCCACTTACGAGCTTCTCGAGCACGTGCGTTGCGCTTGGAGATCCGTTCGCCCGCCTGACTTGTGACCACCTCCGATCGGCGCCCCGTTGCCGCTTGCGATCAAAGCGCCTGGCCTGGGAAACAAAGAGCGTCATGCTGCCATGACTCGCGATAATTACAGTTATCACATGTTTAACTTCCAGCGTATGATGATGATCGTATGGAGATGACCCAGCGGGCCTCTGAATTCGATCCGTACCCGGTCGCACCGCAACCGGTGCGGGAAGGCCCGTTAGCAGCCTTACTCGAATGGCAAGCCATGGCGGAGGGCGCTTACTCGGCCAATACGCTTCGGGCCCAGAAGGCAGACGGCGCGATATTTCAAACGTTTTGCGAAGCGCGAGGAGAGGCGTATCTACCGGCGGATCCGAAGACCGTCCGAGCGTTCATTGAGGATCGCGTCAAGGCCGGCAAAAAGCCCGCAACAATAAAACGCTACGTGGCGACAATTTCACGAGTGCACACGGCCGCCGGACTACTCAATCCTTGCTCAAGTGAAGCCGTCCGGCTGGGATTAAAGAAAATGGGGCGGGAGACTTCGGCAAGACAGGATCAGGCTCCCCCTTAGGGTGGAAAGACATCAAGGAATTCATTGAGAGCGCCGGCGAAGGCCTGCGCGCCGATCGCGAGCGGGCCATGCTCTGCTTGGCCTACGAAACCCTCGCACGTCGCGGCGAACTCGTGGCGCTCGAGGTTCGCGATATCGGCTTCCATCCGAATGGTACTGGCGAGGCGCTGATCCGGCGCGGCAAGACAGATGCGAAGGGGCACGGGCGGATGGCGTATCTCTCGCGAGAGGCAATGCGATGGTTGAATGTGTGGCTTAAGCATTCGGGGGTTGAGGAGGGGGCGGTATTTCGTCGACTGATCGGCCGTGCTCAAATTGGCGGGCCCTTAAATTCGGGGAGCGTCGCGCTGATCTTTAAGCGGGTGGCGCAGTGGATTGGAATGCCGGCGCGGTACGTCGCCAACGTTAGTGGGCACTCGACTCGCGTCGGGGCTACTCAAGATCTGGCGGCCCTCGACATAGATCTGGCGGCAATCACCCAGGCCGGTGGCTGGAAATCGCCGCGCATGCCGTTGCAATATGCGGAGAAGATTAATGCGGCACGATCAGGAATGGCAAGGGCGGCGGAGAAGGCCGGGAGGGATTGCGACGGCGAACAAAATCTCAGGCTCTAAGAAAAATCTGAAGATACGGCGCTGAGCCGCTCAAGTGACCAATAACTCTCGACCGGTTGAACGTGTTGATTGTGGCTCTCCTCAATAAGGAAGCAGCAATTCTGTGCCGCTTTTGGGCGATGTCTAAAGCGACGTCAGTGGCTGATTCCTTTTTGGCTCAATCCGATTAAGGAAGAATGTGGGCCCCGGTGGGGGGTCTCTTTAGTTCCCGGCATTAAAACCGGCATAAATACATGATTATAGTCACCTTTTATATATAGTAATCAATATGATATACCGGCATAATAACCGGCATGACTATCGCCCACGTTTCGGCCATGGAGCCCATGCTCCCAAGCGTCGAGGAAGCAGAACTCACCGACCTTGCTTTCGAACTCATACAGAAGAGCGCTTCGCTCACAGCGCCTTTGCCCACCCCTGTGCAACAGGAGTTGGGTCGTCTTATGCGATCAATGAACTGCTACTACAGCAACCTCATTGAAGGGCATCAAACACATCCGCGGGACATCGAGCGAGCCCTAGCTCGAGACTTGGATGTACCCGGCCGTAAGCGGGACTTGCAGGAGGAGGCAGTGGCTCACATCGCGGTGCAGACTGCGATAGACACGTCTATTGCTCCAACTGCGGATTGGCCGACTTCCGAAGCGTATGTCCGTTGGATTCATCGTGAGTTTTGTAGGCGATTACCCGATAGATTGTTGTGGGTGCAGTCGCAAGATAGCGAGCGGCAGGTTTCAGTGATCCCAGGCGAGTTCCGAAAGGACATCGTCGATGTGGGCCGTCATCGTCCGCCGCCTCCAGATCTTCTCAGCGCTTTCATTAATCGCTTTGAAAGGGCGTATGCACCCGGCAATCTATCTAAGGTGCAGCAGCTCTTGTCCTCGGCCGCCGCTCATCACCGGCTGCTTTGGATTCACCCGTTCGTCGATGGGAACGGTCGGGTTGCCCGCCTAATGTCTCACGCTCTCCTACTTAGGCTCGAGGTCGGCAGCAGTCTCTGGTCGATCTCCCGCGGCCTTGCGAGGAATGTGGAGTCGTACAAGTCGCATCTCGCGGGGGCGGACGCCTCGCGGCACGGGGATTTCGACGGCCGTGGTGCGCTTTCCTATCGAGCGTTGAAAGATTTTTGCCGGTTTTTTCTCGGTACCTGTATAGACCAAGTCGATTTCATGCGAACACTGGTACAGCCCACAGAAATTGTCAGACGGATCGAGATCTACGTATCCGAAGAAATTCACGCCCGGCGGCTGCCCAAGGGTTCGTTCGAAATGCTTCGCGAGGCCTTCTACAAAGGAGAGGTCGCGCGAGGCCGAGCGCCCGAATTGACCGGCTACGAAGAACGCAGGGCTCGCGAAACCGTCTCAACGCTGCTCGAAAAAGGCCTTTTGATATCCAAGGGTCCAAGGGCGTCATTGACTATTGGCTTTCCTATGTTTGTCCTTGAGCGCTGGTTGCCGGCGCTGTACCCCGCAGCCACAGCTACGTTGTAGTACGGAACGCACCTCGACTCTGAAAAGGGAGAAAAAGACTAATATGGATGAAATCGATGAATTTCTGATCGGGAAGACGCTCAATGGCAGCTGGACGGTAACCGAGCCACGGCACGTACAGCGTGACGCATCCAGCGCGAATCGATCCTATGTTGCACAGAACGCGAACGGTGACAAGGCGTTCGTCAAGGTGCTTGATCCGCGAGCCAATTATTCGCTCGAAGAGGCGCAAGAGCAGCTCTCGCAATTCATCTATGAAAGAGATGTGGTCGGCAAGTGCGGATTGAAAAACATGAAACGGGTGATCAGGGGACTGGAATACGGTGACATCCGGACGCCAGCTCCGTTTTCCCTGTCACTTCACTATTTGATCTTCGAGTGGGCTGAAAGCGATCTTCGTTCGCAGATCAATCTGGATGAACGAGCGCACTCAGCAGTCATATATCGGTGGTTGCACCACGTGGCGGGTGGGCTTCGAACCTTGCACCACAACGAAATAGTCCACCAAGACGTAAAGCCAGCCAATGTATGTCGCGCGTCAATCAGGGTGGCAAGCGCGACAATCAGGATGGCAAATTCTTTGAAGGGGTCTCTTTCGAGCTTTTTGGCTTGGATTTGATCCGTCAGGAGACGATTTAGACCCGTATTTAGGGTCCAACTCGTCGGTGAT
>JANXZQ010000339.1 GCA_025355445.1 Gammaproteobacteria bacterium | reverse complement strand
GAAGGTGGCGTTGGATCAGGCGCGCGATGGCCGCCTGCACATTCTGGACGAGATGAACAAGGTTCTGTCCAAGACGCGCGAGAACATGTCCGAATGGGCGCCGACCATCATTACGATGAAGATCGATCCGGAGAAGATCCGCGAAGTGATCGGCAAGGGTGGCGCGGTCATCCGGCAAATCACCGAAGAGACGGGCACCTCGATCGACATCGAAAACGACGGCACGGTCAAGATCGCCTCGGTGCAGGGTGCGGCGGGCCGCAAAGCTCAGCGCCGCATCGAGTTGATTACGGCGGACATCGAAGTCGGCCGCATCTATGAGGGCAAGGTCGCCCGTTTGATGGACTTCGGCGCCTTCGTGACGATTCTTCCGGGCCGCGACGGCTTGGTGCACATTTCGCAAATCTCCGAAGAACGCGTCGAGCGGGTTGGCGACAAGTTGAAGGAAGGCGACGTGGTTCGCGTCAAGGTTCTCGAAGTGGATCGGCAGGGCCGCGTGCGCTTGTCGATGCGCAACGTCGACGCCGCCTAGGCGATAGCTAGCGGCAAGGGCGTTGCGGCCATAGCCTGCAACGCCTCCGCCTAGCCGTTCAGGCCGCCGAGCTCACTTCGTTTCGAGGTGCTCGTCGCGATCTTTATCGCCATCGCGTGTACGGATCGATGACAGTGCCTTGAACGGCTCGTCCGCAGCCGGACGCGGGCGCGCCGGACGCATCTGCTGCTGCTGCCCCATGATTTGCTTCAGACTCTGTTCCAGGTGACCGCTCACCTGAACCTGGGCGGTGGTGCCGTAGGCGCGGATGACGTTCACCATGAAATCCTGAGACAAGATGGGCTCGGCAAGATGTTCCTGCTCCGCAATTACCTGCAGCAGAATGCTGCGCGTAATATCGGCATTGTTCTTCTTGTCGACGACGACGAACTCGATCCTCTCGACCACTAAGCGCCGGACATCCGCCAGGGTGATATAACGGCTTTCCACCGTGTCATACAGGCGACGATTCGGATATTTTTTTATCACTCGCGGTTCGCTCATAGGGCTCCTCGCTCGTGTTGGCCGACGCGACCCCGGAAGATGCCGGTTCGTGCCTGACCACGCATGACCAATCCTTGGACGGGCCCAATAAGGATAGCGCAATGCAGCGCTAAGGCAAATCGGCATTTTTCCATGGGGTTTTCAGTCCACCAGACGCATATTCAGGCGTTTCGGCACCCGTTGGATGTCCCAGTGCGCGATGGCCCAGTCCCAGGCATCGGCGACGGTAGAGCCCTTGAGCGAGCTGGGCGGCGCGAGTCCCAGCAGGGAGAATACCGACAAGAGCTGCGGCAATGCCCGTTGTGCGTCCAGGTGCACGCTGCGCCGGGATTTGGCAAGCTTGGCGTCATCGGGCTCGGTGAGCACCGGGACATGTGCATACTGAGGTAGGCCCAGGCCTAAGCACTGCTGCAGATAGATTTGCCGCGGCGTGTTATCCAATAGGTCGGCGCCGCGCACCACGTGAGTCACTCCCTGTTCCGCGTCGTCGACCACCACTGCCAATAGATAGGCGTATATCTGATCGCGCCGCTTGAGAATGACGTCGCCCACGGCGCCGTTCAAATCCTGGCGATAGGCTCCCTGGATGCGATCGCCAAACTGGATTCGGCCCGCCTCTACGCGCAGCCGGGTTGCGGTGGGCACCCCGGCTGCATGCGGCTGCCCCCGGCAGGTGCCTGGATATCGGCTTTCGTCCTCCAATTGCAGGCGGCTGCAGGAGCACTCGAACGTCAGGCCTCGCGCCTGCAAGGAATTGAGTGCTGCCGCATAGAGCTCGGAGCGGTCGCGCTGGCGAACGACTTCACCATCCCATTGAAAGCCGAACTCCTGCAGGGTGCGTACGATGCCGGCGGCCGAGCCCGCGACCTCGCGCGGCCGATCCAGATCCTCGATTCGCAGCAGCCACCTGCCTCGATGTGCGCGCGCATCGAGGTAACTGGCCACCGCCGCGTAGAGTGAGCCCAGGTGCAAGGCACCCGACGGAGTCGGGGCGAATCGGCCTACATAAGCGCCGCTCGGCGGACCCTGCGGCCTATCAGCGGTAGCGGTCGTCGCGGTCGCCGTACTGCTTTTCGCGGCGCTCACGCCGTTCCTGGGCTTCCACCGACAGCGTCGCGACCGGCCTCGCCTCCAGCCGCTTGATGCCGATCTCCTCGCCCGTCTCGAGGCAATAGCCGTACGAGCCGTCTTCGATACGCTTCAACGCCTCGTCTATTTTACGAATCAGCTTGCGCTCGCGATCACGGGTGCGCAGTTCGAGGCTGAATTCCTCTTCTTGAGTGGCGCGGTCATTCGGATCCGGAAAGTTGGCGGCCTCGTCCTTCATGTGCAGGACGGTGCGGTCGACCTCGACCATCAAGTCGCGCTTCCAGTTCTGCAGTATTCGCGCGAAATGCTCCAACTGTTCCTTGTTCATGTACTGCTCGCCGCGGCGGGCGATGTACGGCTTCACATTGCGCGGACCCGCCAACAAGGCGGCGGAGCCGGCGGATTCACCGTCGCCATCCTCATCGCTCTGCGGCAAGCGGGTCATCACGAGCGGACGAGTATCGAATTTGATCGGCGCGGCCTTCTCGTTGCCCGGCGTGGCGGGTTCCGCCTTGGCGCGCGCAGCCTTGACGGCCGGCGGTGTGCCAGCCACTGGTTTGCCAGCCACTGGTTTGACGGGGACGGGTTTCACCGGCACGGGTTTGACGACGGCGGTTTTCGCGACGACGGGTTTGACCGCTGCGGGTTTGACGGCGGCGAGTTTGACGGCGGCCGGCTTGGCGACTGCGGCTTTGGCGACTGCGGCTTTGGCGACGACGGGTGTGCCCGCCACGGGTTTTGGAGCTGGCTTATTCTGTTTCACTGTTACCTTGGATGTAGGAGGCGATTGCTTGGCTTTCGCGGGAGGTCGTGCCAACTTCTTGGGAGCGGTCGCTTTATGAGCCGCTTTCTTCGGTGTTGCCTGACCTGGGCGCTTAGCCGCTTTATTGGATTTCTTCGAGGGCATTTGAAGTCTCCGCCTCCTAACGAAAGAGCGCGCGATTATACCGACGCAAGCAGCCCTGTACAGGCTGCGCCGACAACATATTTTCAAACTTAAGCCTATGATTGGCCAGCGAAACGACGAAGCCTAGGGGGCTGCCCCGGCTGCGTGGGCTATTAGGGCAGGCCTATGGGGCTGGCAGCAGCCCAGCCAGGCCGCCGGTGCTCCGCCACCACGGTCGTGTAAATGCCCCCGCGAACGTTGAATTCGGCCAAAAGGCGCATAAACCGCGGCGCTGTCGCCGCCACCAGGTCGGCCAGAATTTCATTCGTCACGGCTTCGTGAAACGCGCCGCGGCTGCGGAACGACCCAATGTAGAGCTTCAAGGACTTTAGCTCGACGCAGAGCTCATGCGGAACGTACTCCAGCTTGAGCGTGGCGAAATCCGGCTGTCCCGTTTTCGGACAGAGACAGCTAAACTCCGGCATGGTCATCCGAATGGTGTAGTCCCGTTCGGGCGCCGGGTTGGTGAAGGTTTCCAGTGGGGTGTTGGGTTGAGTCATGGCCACTCGGATGAACGCCTTAGGCTTTACGAAAGTGACGTTTACTTTACACTACGCGCCGGTCCCGAAGGGTTGGCTCTGCAAGCCAACGCGGCTCACGTGGAATACTCAGACAGGCTCCTAAGGTCACCCGAACAATGCGCTTAACGAAACTCAAGATTGCCGGCTTCAAGTCCTTCGTCGATCCGACGACGGTCACCTTTCCGAGCAGTTTGACCGGAGTTGTGGGTCCCAATGGTTGCGGAAAGTCCAACATCATCGACGCCGTGCGCTGGGTGATGGGCGAAATCTCTGCGAAGCATTTGCGCGGCGAATCCATGGCGGACGTCATTTTCAACGGCTCGGCCGCGCGCAAACCCTTGGGCGCCGCGTCGGTCGAACTGGTGTTCGATAACTCCGACGGCAAGATCGGCGGGGAGTACGCGGCCTACAACGAGGTTGCCCTGCGCCGCGCGGTCAGCCGCGACGGGACCTCCGACTATTTCATCAACGGCATCAAGGTGCGCCGCAAGGACATTACTCAGCTGTTCCTCGGCACGGGCCTGGGCACACGCAGCTACGCAATCATCGAGCAGGGCATGATCTCGCGGGTCATTGAAGCGCGGCCTGACGACTTGCGCGCCTTTCTGGAGGAAGCCGCGGGCATCTCGCGCTACAAAGAGCGGCGGCGCGAGACCGAGAACCGGATCGGCCACACGCGGGAGAATCTCGATAGATTGAACGATCTGCGTGAAGAGGTGGAAAAGCAAATTCGCCACTTGCAGCGTCAAGCCGCGACCGCGCGGCGTTATCAGGCCTTGAAAGAGGACGAGCGCAGGCTTCAGGCAGAATTGCTGGCCTTGCGTTTGCAGAGTCTGGATGCCGAGGCGCAGGTGCGCGACGCGGCGACCTCCAGCTGCGAGACCGCCATGCAGGCCGTGCTCGCCGATCTGCGCGAGGTCGAGGCGCAAATCGAACGCATCCGCGACGATCAGGTATCGAAGGCCGACGCCCTGAGCGCGATACAGACGCGCTTTTACGAGGCGGGCGCCGAGGTCACGCGCATCGAGCAGGGCATTCAATTCGCGCGCGAATTGCGCCAGCGCCAACGCTCCGATCTGGAGGCGGCCGAAGTGCAGGTCGCCGATCTTACGTCGGTCCTGCAACGCGATCGGGGCCAGCTCGATGCGCTGTCGCAGGAATTAGCGACCATGGTGCCCGGCCTTGACGCGGCGCATGGCCAGGAGTTGGGCACTGCGCAGGCATTGGAGAGTTGCGAGACGGCGTTGGCCGCATGGCAGCAGACCTGGGAGGCGCACGCCCAGTCCGTGGCAAAGGCTCAGCGCGAAACCGGGGTCGAGCGCGCACGCATCGAGCAGCTGGAAGGCCAGCAGCGCCGGCTGCTGCAGCAGCGCGAACGGCAAGAGAGCGAGCGCGCCGTCCTCGCCCAAATCGAACCGGCGGTTGCGCTGGAAACGCTCGAACGGCGAGCCGAGACGGCCCGCGATGCGGGCCAGAAGGCCGCGGGCGAGCTCCAGGAATTACTGGCGGAGATCTCGGTAGCGCGCGAGCGCGAACGTGAGCAGTCGCAATCCCTGAATGCCTTGCGGACCCGCTGGCAGGATGCGCTGGGCTCGCAGGTGTCGACCGAAGCGCTGCAACACGCGGCGCTCGGCAAGGTTTCGGGCAAGGTCACCGAGTGGCTGAAGTCGAAGTCGCTCGATCGGCAGCCGCGCGTGGCGCAGCAACTGCGCGTGGATCGCGGCTGGGAGCGTGCCGTTGAAACTGTGCTCGGGTCCTACCTCGAGGCGGTGTGCGTGGATGGCCTGGACAGCGTCACCGATCTACTCTCGAGCTTCGACGGCGGGCACTTGGCCGTGGTCAGCATGACGGAAGCGGGGGCCGGCCTTCCGGCCGCCGTGCCGCGCGACGCGGCTTCGCTGCAGGCGAAAGTACAGGGCACAACCGTACTGGGTTCGCTGCTGTCCTCTGTGTACACCGCCGAGACGTTGAACGAGGCGCTCGCTATGCGCCGCAGGCTGGCTGCCGGCAACTCGGTCGTGACGCGCGACGGCATATGGCTGGGATCCGATTGGTTGAGGCTGTCGCGTGACGCTGACCCGCATACCGGTGTGATCGAGCGCGAGGAGAGTTTGCGCGAGATTCGCGTCCAGGTGACCGGGCTCGCGGACGAAGTCAAGCAGCTGGAGCATCGCCTGGAGCTGGCGCGCGAACGCGTCCGTGACCTCGAAGATCGGCGCGACTCCTTTCAGGCGGACGTCAATCGGCTGCATCGGGAGCACGTCGATCGGCGCGCCGAGTTGGATTCTGCGCAGGTCCGCAGCGTGGATGCGGCCCGGCGTTTGTCGCAGCTCGAGACGGGGCTTGCGGACGTGCGGACCGAGCTCGAGCGCACCGAGGCGGATCTGCGCGCGGCACGCGGCCGCATGGAGACGGCCATCGACGCTCTGGCGGCGCTCGAGCCGCAGCGCATCGATCTCGAAGAGCAGCGCGACCGCATGCGGGCGCAGGTGGCGGCGGCCCGCGCGGCAGCGCAGTCGGCACAACAACTGGCCCGCGAATTGGCGCTGCAGGTCGAATCGCGGCGCTCCTCGCACGCCTCATTGACCACCGCGCTGTCGCGAATCGAGGTGCAGCTGGAAGCGTTGGAGACGCGGCGCAACGAACTGGCCAAGCAGTTGGCAGAGGGCGAGGAGCCGCTGGCCGCAGCCCAGAGCCAGCTCGAGCAGGCATTGCGCGTGCGTGCGGAAATCGAAGCGGAGCTGCAGGCGGCGCGCGTTGCCCACGATGAGCTGGACGCGCAGTTGCGCGAGCGCGATGCCGGGCGGCTGGCCGTCGAGCAGCGCGTCGAGGCCGCGCGTTCGAGCCTGGATGAGGCGCGCTTGGCTGCGCAGCAGGTGCGTGTGCGGCGTGAAAGCGTGGCCGAGCAGCTCGCGACGACGAATTTCGAACTCGCCGCACTGGTTGCGCAGCTCGCGCCGGAGGCGACGGTGGCGGATTGGGAGTCGCAGCTGGAAGAGACCAAGGGCAAGATCGAGCGCCTGGGGCAGGTCAATCTCGCGGCCATCGGCGAATTCAAGGAGCAGTCCGAGCGCAAGGAATATCTGGACCGGCAGTGCAAGGACTTGACCGATGCGCTGGAGACCCTCGAATCGGCGATGCGCAAGATCGATCGCGAAACCCGCACGCGTTTCCAGGACACCTTCGACAAGGTGAACGCCGGACTCAAGGAGAAGTTTCCGCGGCTGTTCGGCGGGGGCCACGCCTATCTGGAGCTCACGGGGGAGGAAGGCGCGGCCGCCGGCGTATCCGTCATGGCGCGCCCGCCGGGAAAGCGCAACAGCACCATCAGCCAGCTGTCGGGCGGCGAGAAGGCATTAACTGCCGTCGCACTGGTGTTCGCCATATTCGACTTGAACCCTGCGCCGTTCTGCCTCCTGGACGAAGTCGATGCGCCGCTCGATGAGAACAATGTGGGCCGCTTCTGCGACATCGTTCGCGACATGTCGCGCAACGTGCAGTTCATATTCATCACGCACAACAAGAGCACCATGGAACTGGCGTCGCAGTTGATCGGCGTCACCATGAACGAACCCGGCGTGTCGCGGTTGGTGGCGGTGGATGTCGATGAGGCCGTGCGTATGGCGGCGATGTAAGGCGGCGCTCATTTGACCGCCGAGCTTCGTTGGATACTGCTGGGATTGAGTGTGCCGCTGTTGGCGCTCATTTGGTGGTGGACCGCGCGCCGCGGCGGTCAGGCACCGGGCAACGCCGAACTCCGAGAATCCGTGGCGGTGAAACCGGCGGAGATTGTGCCGCCCTTGGATCCCGCCTACGCCGACTCGGATGAGGACGATGAGGCGGGGCCGCGGCCCGAGCCGCGCGATTGGGGTGTGCCGCCATTCGAGCCGCTTCACATCCGAACCGGCGACTTCGATCGCGTGCCTGTGTTGGATGGTCCGATGATGATCCATAGGGATGCGCTGCCCCACGGCGGCTCGGCACCTGAGGTGCCGATGTCGGCCTCGGTTGGGGACGTGCCTGTGCTGCAGCCCGCGGCGGGCCTGCAACCTGCGGCGGCGGGCAACGCCCCCGGTGCAAGTGCGATCGGCGATACCAGCGATCGCTTCGCCGCCGTGTCGCCGGCGCCCAATACCGCGGAGTTGCAGAGGATCGTCACCGTCCGCGTCTGCAGCGTGGGTGAAATGCGCTGGTCCGGCGCTCAGTTGATGGCGGCGCTGGAATTGCACGGACTCGCCTTCGGCCGTTACCAGGTGTTTCATCGCAAGCACGCCGACGGCCGCAGCTTGTTCTGCGTTGCAAGCCTCATCGAGCCGGGAACCTTCGACGTCGCAGCCATGCCGAATCAGGAATTTCGCGGCGTCACCTTGTTCGCCGTGTTGCCGGGTCCCACGCCACCTCTCGAGACCGTGGACGAGTTGCTGGGCACTGCGCGCGGGTTGGCGGAGGAGTTGTCGGGAATGGTGCAGGACGCGAAGGGAATTCCCTTATCGCCGCAGCGTGCGGCCGCCATGCGCGAGGATGCGGCGCGCTTTCAGGCATCACTCGCGGGTCATTGACCGGTGTGCGCTCAAAGAGCAGGCGTGCCGAAGCCGAGGGCGGCACGCGCCGTCAAGCTCAAGGACTTGCTGGAGCGCTACAACTACCGCTACCACGCGCTCGACGATCCGGAAGTACCTGACGCGGAGTACGACCGTCTGATGCTCGAGCTGCGCGCTCTGGAGACGCAGTATCCGGAACTGACGACGCCCGATTCGCCGACGCAGCGGGTCGGGGCGGCGCCCGTGACGGCGTTCGGTGCGGTGCGGCACCGTCTCGCCATGTTGTCGTTGGACAATGCGTTCAGCGAGGAGGAGGTCCGCGACTTCGATCGGCGTATCCGTGAGCGGCTGGACGTTGCGGGCCCGATTCGCTATTCGGCGGAGCCGAAGCTGGACGGCTTGGCGATCAGCGCACGCTATGAGAACGGAGCGTTCGTGCAGGGCGCGACCCGCGGCGATGGGGAGACGGGTGAGGACATCACACAGAACCTCAAGACCATCAAGGCGCTGCCGCTGAAGCTGCGCGCGGACCGGCCGCCGCCGGTGCTCGAGGTGCGCGGCGAAGTGTTCATGCCTTTGGCCGGTTTCGCGAAGTTCAATCGAGAGGCGCTGGCGCGCGGCGAGAAGAGTTTCGTCAATCCGCGCAATGCCGCTGCAGGCAGCCTGCGCCAGCTTGATCCGAAAATGACGGCGGCGCGGCCGCTTGATCTGTTCATCTATGGGCTGGGATTGGTCGAAGGCGGCGATGCCTCCGGGCAACACGCCCTGCCGGCGCAGCATAGTGAGACCTTGCAGGCCCTGCGCCGGTGGGGATTCAAAATCTGCCCGCAGTCGCGCCTCGTGGAAGGTGCCGACGGCTGTTTGGATTACTACCGCGATATCGGCGCGCAGCGCGCCAAACTGCCTTACCAGATCGATGGAGTCGTTTACAAGGTCGACGATCTTGAACTGCAGCGGCGGCTGGGATTCGTTTCGCGGGCGCCGCGTTGGGCGGTGGCGCACAAATTTCCTGCCGAAGAGGCCCTGACCACGGTGCGCGACATCGAATTTCAAGTCGGCCGCACCGGAGCGCTCACCCCCGTGGCGCGGCTCGAGCCGGTGTTCGTCGGAGGCGTCACGGTGAGCAATGCGACTCTGCACAACATGGATGAGCTGACCCGCAAGGATGTGCGGGTGGGCGATACCGTGGTCATCCGCCGCGCAGGCGATGTGATTCCCGAAGTGGCGCGGGTGCTGCCGGAGCGCCGGGTCGCGGGCGCCGCACCGGTCGCGCTGCCCACGGTGTGCCCGGTGTGCGGATCACCGGTGCTGCGCGAGGCCGAGCAGGCGGTCGCGCGCTGCACCGGCGGCCGCATCTGTGCGGCGCAGCGCAAGGAGGAAATCAAGCACTTCGCACGCGCCGTGCCCTGGACATCCAGGGATTGGGCGACAAGCTCGTGGAGCAACTGGTGGATCGTGAGTGGGCGAGCACGCCTGCGGATCTGTTCGGCCTGCAAGCGCAGCAGCTCGCGACGTTGGAGCGCATGGGCGAGAAATCCGCGCAGAAACTGCAGGCGGCCATTGACGCTTCGAAGCAGACGACCCTACCGCGCTTTCTCTACGCCCTTGGTATACGCGATGTGGGGGAGGCGACCGCGCTGGCGCTGGCGCAGCACTTCGGCGAAGTGTCGGCGTTGCGCCGCGCAGGCGACGAGGAGATTCAGCGCGTTCCTGACGTGGGTCCGGTGGTGGCCAAACATGTCGCGGCGTACTTCCGCGATCCGGACAATGCCGCGATCGTCGACCGGTTGCTTGCCTCGGGAATTACCTGGGCGGCACCCCGCTGGCCGCCGCCGGCGCCTGTGGACGCCCACGCCGAAATGACCGGCAAGACTTTCGTGCTCACCGGCACGCTGCTGGCATTGACCCGCGAGGCGGCCGAAGAGGCCATCGCGCAGCATGGCGGCAAGGTGAGCGGCAGCGTCTCGAAAAAAACCAGCTATGTGGTGGTGGGAGCGGATCCCGGCTCGAAGCTCAAAAAGGCCCAGGCGCTCGGGATCGCGGTGCTCGACGAGCCGGAGTTTCTGAAACTGCTGAAGCTGTAGCTCCCTAAGAGAGGGGAACTTAAGTCCCCGTCAGCGGTGCGAGCCCAGGACGGGCTCGCACCGGCTTTGGTCAGGTGATCGTTACAGCTTCTTCTCGATCTTCGCGGTCGCCTTCAGGCCGTCGATGTAGGTCTGAAATTTCTTCTGCATGATGCCGTTGGTCAGCTGAGTCTTGAACTGATCAAACGGCGCGTCGCGCGTATCTTCCAGCCTGATGATGTGCCAGCCATACTGCGTTTGCACCGGCTCGGGAGTGATTTCTCCCTTCTTCAACGTCTTGACGGCGTCGCCGAAGGGTTTGACCATGCGCGCCGTCGTGAACCAGCCGAGATCGCCGCCATTCGCCTTGGAATTGTCGGTGGATTCGGCCTTCGCCACGTCTTCGAACTTCGCTCCGCCCTTCAATTTCTTGATCAGCGCCTCGGCCTTTTCCTTGGTAGGAACCAGGATGTGCAGGGCGTGATATTCGGTCTTGTCGGTGGCGGCGTCGTACGCAGTGTGCAGTTCCGCATCCGTGGGCTCATTCTTCTTCACGTACTTCTGCGCGGCGGCGTCCGCCAAAATCTGGGTTCGCAGCAACGCGATGCGGGTGGCGACATCCGGATCATTCTGCAATCCTTCTTTCTCGGCCTGCGCCGCGATGAGCTGCATGTTGATCATCTGGTCCAGAACCTGATTCCTGTCGTCCGCGGTGACGTCGGCTGCCGCCTTGCCCCGCAGCAGTCCCTTCAGGTAATCATCGAAGGCCTCGCGGGAAATGGGCGTGCCGTTGACGATTGCGACGGGCGGTATCGCCGGCTTGTCGGCAGCGGGCGGGGGCGACGTTGCCTGCTGTCCTTTGCCGCAGGCGGCCAGCAGAATGGTGATTGCTGCCACGGCGGACACACGGGTCCACTGTGTACTGAAAAATTGAGTCATTTGTGTCCTCTACGAACGAAAAAAGGCGGCTCTGGCCGACATGGCCGATGCGCCCGGGGCCGGCAGTTTAGCCTTTACCGCGCCATCTCTCCAATTATCGTCGATTTCATCTGAAAAACGGCCCGCTCACGCCGGCGCCGAAGCGTCGATCGCCAGAGCGTGAATATCGGTTCTCAAAAGGTCGTCGACGGCGGCGTACACCAGGCGGTGCCGCGCCACCGGAGAGTGGCCGCGGAAGGCCTCCGCCACGATGCGGATGCGGAAATGGCTCTGTCCGCTCGCCGCGCCCGCGTGGCCGGTGTGTAAATGGCTTTCGTCGTCGACGGTCAGCAGCGACGGCGCGAATCGGAGCTCGAGCCGTTCGCGCAGGCGCCGCGCGCGACTGGGTGCCGAATCGCCGCTGGGTGCCGAATCGCGGCCGGTATTGGTTGAATGGGGGTCATTGCTGGACATGGGTCAACTCTGCGCCGGTACGGGCGCTTTGGTCTTGCCGGTCAGCCACAAGACCTGCGGCACCATGAACACGAATAGCAAGAGGGTGATGCCGAAGACCTTGAAATGGACCCAGGTGCTTTCGGCGAAGTTCCACGCCACGTACATGTTCGCCGCCGCCAGCAGGGCAAGCCAGCCCACCCACAATGCGTTGATCAGCAGCCAAGCACGCGAGGAGATCTCGAGCGGCTGCGGGAACGCCGCTTCGAGCATGCGCCGGGCGAGAGGCTGTTTACCGATGAACATGCTGCCGAAAAAAGCGGCCGCGGCGAGACCGAGCAGGACCGTAGGCTTCCACTGAATGAAGCGGTGGTCGTGCAGCAGCAAGGTGGCGCATCCGAGCGGCAGCAACACCGCCACGGTGATGATGTGCATGGTCTTGAATTTCCCGCTCCTGACCCGGTGCACGATGAGCTGCAATACGCAGGCTAGCATCAGGGCCGCGGTGGCCCAGTAGATGCCCCATAGTTCAAAGACGGCCAGGAATGCGATGAGCGGCGAGAACTCGAGGAGCTGATTCATCCCTGTATTATAGCCGACGGCATGAGTATCTACCTGCAACTGCACCCGGTGTCTCCGCAGCTACGCTTCGTGCGTCAAGCCGTCGAGGTCCTGCGCCGCGGCGGGGTAATCGTCTATCCCACGGACTCGTGCTACGCACTCGGCTGCCACATCGGGGACAAGGCGGCGCTCGAGCGTATCCGCGACATTCGGCAGACGGATCGCAACCATCATTTCACCCTGGTGTGCCGGGATCTCGCAGAGGTCGGAAAGTACGCGATGGTCGACAATTGGCAATACCGGCTGCTGCGCGCGCATACGCCTGGCCCGTATACCTTTCTGCTCAAAGCCTCGCGCGAAACGCCGCGCCGCCTGAAGCACGAACGGCGAGGCACCATCGGCCTGCGCGTGCCGGATCATCCGGTGACTGCCATGCTGCTCAGCGAACTGGCTGAACCGGTCATGAGCTCGACGCTGCTGCTGCCCGGCGAGGAGTTGCCGCGTACCGATGCCAGGGAGATTTATGAGAAGCTCGAACACAGCGTCGATCTGGTGCTGGACGGGGGCAACTGCGGGTTGATACCCACCTCGGTGATAGACCTGTCCGGCGACCATGCCAGTGTGGTGCGCAGCGGACGAGGCGATGTGAGCCCGTTTGGCACTTGAGCCAGTATAATGCCTGGCGGTCGCCGGTATAGAGTTCTTTTAGTTTCTAAATAATGAGTGTAAGCATTGGATTTTTCTGTACTTTTAAACAATATATCGATCTATGCAATCCCCGCGCTGTTTGCCATCACTCTGCACGAGGTGGCTCATGGCTGGACCGCCAGATACTTCGGTGACCGCACCGCCGAAATGCTCGGGCGCCTGAGTTTGAACCCACTGCGCCACATCGATCCCGTCGGCACGGTGGCGGTTCCGGTTCTATTGCTTGCCGTCGGCGCGCCGCTGTTCGGATGGGCGAAGGCCGTACCCGTGGCGACGAGCGCACTGCGCAATCCGCGTACGGCGATGATCCTGGTTGCGCTGGCAGGTCCAGCAGCCAATATCTTGATGGCCCTGATCTGGTGCGCCGTGCTGGCGGCGATCGTCCCCATCCACGGCAATACAGCGCTGAACTATTGGGTCGGGAACATGGCGCAGGCCGGCATCTGGCTCAACGTGATTCTCGCAGTGTTCAATCTGCTGCCGATTCCACCGCTCGACGGCGGGCGCGTGCTCGCAGGACTGCTGCCTTCCCGGTTGAGCGCGCGCCTGGAAAAAGTCGAACCGGCCGGCCTGTTCATCGTGATCGGACTCAGCGTATTCGGTTTGTTCGCCTGGTTGTTCAATCCGGTCTATCACGTCGTTCAACGGGTCATCCATGAATTGCTGAGGTCCTCGGCATGAGCGGCCCGATGCAGAACCGGCGCGTGTTGTCTGGGATGCGGCCCACCGGCCAATTGCATCTGGGCAACTATCACGGCGCCCTGAAGAATTGGATCGAACTGCAGTATCAGTACGAGTGCTATTTCTTCATTGCCGATTGGCATGCGCTGACCACTGGCTACGAAGACACCGCGAAGCTCGAGGAATACGTCTGGACCATGGCCATCGACTGGCTGGCGGCGGGCCTGAATCCCGGCGTCGCCACCTTGTTCATTCAATCCAAGGTGCCGGAGCACGCGGAACTGCACCTGCTGCTGTCGATGATCACGCCCTTGGGCTGGTTGGAACGGGTCCCGTCCTACAAGGACCAGCAAGCGCAGCTGGCCGATCGCGATTTGAGCACCTATGGTTTCTTGGGTTATCCCCTACTGCAGTCGGCGGATATCTTGCTGTACCGCTCGCAATACGTGCCCGTGGGCGAAGACCAGGTTGCGCACGTGGAAATTACCCGCGAGGTGGCGCGGCGCTTCAACCACATCTACGGCCGCGAGCCCGAGTTCGAACAAAAGGTCGAAAAAGCGATCAAGAGCTTGGGATCGCGCAACTCCGCCATGTACCGCTCGCTGCGCAAGGAGTTCCAGGAGAAGGGCCATGCCGACGCGCTCGCCAAGGCGCGCGCCCTGGTCGAATCGAATGCTCGCTTGACCGTAGCCGACCGTGATCGGCTGTTTGGATTTCTCGAGGGTACCGGGATCTCGATTCTGCCCGAGCCTGAAGTCTTGCTCACCGCGACACCCAAGGTCCCGGGGCTGGACGGACGCAAAATGTCCAAGTCCTACGGCAACACCATCGGACTGCGCGAAGATCCGGATTCCATCTCCAAGAAGATCAAGGGTATGCAGACCGATCCGGCGCGCGTGCGACGCACGGATCCAGGCGATCCTGAGAAATGCCCTGTCTGGGATTTGCATAAACTGTATTTAAACGCCGACACTCAAGCCTGGGTGCAGCAGGGTTGCCGCACCGCGGGCATCGGCTGCTTGGAGTGCAAGGCACCGCTGATCGACAAGATCGTCGAGGAGGTGTCCGCCATCTCCAAGCGTGCTCAAGAGTTTGAGGAGAATCCCGAACTGGTACGCGGTATCATCGCCGAAGGATGCGAGCGGGCGCGGGGGGCGGCGCGCGATACTCTCGAGGCCGTCCGTCAAGCCATGGGCATGAACTACCGATGAAACCCGAATTGACCTTGGTGCAGACGGTCGCGGCGCCGCCGCCGACGCCGGCTCCGCAACCTGCGCAGGGTGAAATGCCGTTTGCCGTCGTCGAGGGTCAGCCCATTACCGAGATGCCTCGGGATTTGTACATCCCGCCGCAGGCCCTCGAGGTATTTCTCGAGGCGTTCGAAGGTCCGCTCGACATGCTGCTGTACCTGATCCGGCGGCAGAATCTGGACATCCTCGACATTCCGATCGCCGAGATCACGCGTCAGTACATGCGCTACATCGATTTGATGCAGGTGCTGCAATTGGAATTGGCGGGCGAGTACCTGCTGATGGCGGCCACTCTCGCCGAGGTGAAATCGCGCATGCTGCTGCCGCGCGTCGGCGCCGACGTGTCCGCTGAAGAGTCGGACCCGCGGGCCGAGCTGGTGCGCCGCTTACAGGAATACGAGCGCTTCAAGCGTGCCGCCGAGGGTATCGACCGCATGCCGCGGCTGGAGCGCGACACCTGGGTGGCTTCGGCGGATTTGGTGGACCGAAAAGTGGTGCGCATTCCGCCGCAGGTCAGCTTGCAGGAAATGCTGCTGGCATTTCAAGATGTGCTGTCGCGCAGCGATATGTTCGCGCATCACCACGTGCAGCGTGAACCGCTGTCGGTGCGCCAGCGCATGACCGACGTCTTGTCCTCGCTGACGGCGAGCACATTCGTGGATTTTGTGCGTTTGTTTCGCGCCGATGAGGGCCGCCGCGGAGTCACGGTCACCTTCGTCGCCATTCTGGAACTGCTGCGCGAAGGATTGATAGAAATCGTGCAGTCGGAAGCCTACGGACCGCTGCATGTGCGCCTCGGCAATCCGGCCCGGCATCTTTCTCTGGTGGCCGCCAACGACGCCGCCAACTAGACCCACGCGAGAACCCAATGAACGATCATTACGTGAAGAATGTGATTGAAGCTGCGCTGCTGGCCGCCGGCCGCCCGCTCTCCATGGACGAGTTGGTGAGTGTTTTCGACGAGCGCGATGGGTCCAACGCCGATGAGGTGCGCACCGCCCTTGCGGCATTGACGGCGGATTACGAGACGCGCGGCCTGGAATTGCTCGAAGTGGCGAGCGGCTATCGGATTCAAATTAGAGCGGCCGTGGCGCAGCCCGTGTCGCGCCTGTGGCAGGAGCGCCCGGCCAAGTATTCGCGTGCGCTGCTCGAGACTTTGGCGCTGGTCGCGTATCGCCAGCCGATCACCCGCGGCGAGATCGAGCAGATCCGCGGCGTAGCGGTCAACCCCAACATCGTCAAGACACTGCTGGAACGCAGCTGGATCCGGGTCGTCGGTCATCGCGACGTTCCCGGCAAGCCCGAACTGTTGGGCACGACGCGCGAGTTTCTCGACTATTTCAGCTTGAAGAAACTCGATGATCTGCCGACGCTGGCACAGCTCAAGGAGCTCGAAGATCTGCGCGTGCAGTTGACCCTGCCGGGTGCGGGTCCGGAGGTCCTTGCGGCCGAGGCAGCTGTGGCGGTTGATGCGGCTGCCGTGGATGATGATGCCGCTGGGGACGATGATGAGGAAGCGGATCGCAGGCGCGCCGAGGACTCGAGCGACTCGCAGGATGCGGATGCCGCGTCGCCGCGGTCGCATGGCCTGGTCGCAAGCGGTGCGCAAGACGATCCCATTTGATGCGACCGCGACCGCCCCGCAAGCAATCAGCGCCGCGAAAAGACCAGCCACCCACCGAACGTGTCCAGAAACTGCTGTCCGCGGCCGGCATAGGCTCGCGCCGCGAGGTGGAGCGCTGGATTCGCGAAGGACGCCTGCAGATCAACGGCGAGGTGCCCGCTCTGGGCGCCAAGCTCACGCCGCGCGACCGCATCACTCTGGACGGCAGGCCGGTGAGATTGCACACGCCCGCAGTCAAGGAATTGCGGGTGTTGCTGTTCCACCGCTCGCCGGGCGAAACGCTCGATCTGAAGGCCGCCACCTCGCGCGCCTCTGAGCATCTGAATTTGCCGCGCGCCGCCGGACGCTGGCTCGCGATCCAGCCCATGCCGCCCGTCGACGGGGGATTGGAAATTCTTACCGACGACGGCTCGTGGGCGCATCGGGTATCGCGCGGCGTGCATGCGCTCACCATCGACTACGTGCTGCGGATGCGCGGCCCGCTCAAGAACGATCTGGTGGAGGAATTTCGCGCCGCCACGGATTGCGAGGGCGAGGCCATGAGCATTCTGCAGGCCGACGCCCAATATGGCGAGGGATTCAACCATTGGCTGAACGTCACCGTGCGCGCCACACGCTCGGCCCAGGTACGTCATTGGTGGGCGGCCCGCGGCATCATCGTCAGCCGCCTGATGCGGGTGCGATTCGGGCCGGTGCACCTGTCGCGTGAGCTGCCGCGCGGCCACTCGCGCGCCATGCTGGCGAGCGAGCGCAATGCGCTCAACAACGAGATCGACGCGGCGCAATCGGCCGTGGATGCGGCGAAGCTCGGTGCCGCTGTGCCGACAACGGCCACGGGCGAGCCTGGCAGCAGCGAGGATTAGGGCGCCGCAGGGTTCGCAGCGGGCTGCGAGGCCTGCAGCAACTGCGCCAAATGCTGCTGCCACAGTGCCGCCCAGGTGTGCGTGCCATGGCCGTGGGTCTGCTCGGAGGCCGGCAACAGCACGAAGCGGCCACCTTTCACGTGGGTGATTTGGCGTTCCGCAATACCGAGTTCCGGTGGGTTGATGAAGTCATCCGCGGAGTTGACCTGGGTCAAGGGAGCCTTGATCGTCTCCAAGCCGGCGGACGGATCGTAATCGCGCGACGCCGCTACCGCATACAGCAAGTCGTTGGCGTCCAAGTCCGCGAGTTGGCGCTCCATGTACTTGTCGAGGAATCCGTCGGCCGCGTCGCGGGTGGGCAGGGCGATCTGCATTTGTATCGGCGCACTGCCGGCGATCATCAGCAGGCCGGCCGCCGTGCGCATGGCGCGCGCGGGTTCGCTCTGGTACTCGCCTTGCTGCCAGTCCGGATCGGTGCGGATGGCGTCG
>JANXZQ010000336.1 GCA_025355445.1 Gammaproteobacteria bacterium | reverse complement strand
GGGTTACTCACTGAGGGAATACCTCCATATGGGGATTCGTGATGAAAATTAGGACGGGTGGTTTATGGGGAAAGTGCGGCCCGAAATAGCGCGAAGTGACGATGCGCGGCCGTTCGGGCACAATACAGCGGCTTTAGCGGTCTTGATTACCTTAAAAGGGTACCGATGATACGGTTGATGGGAGCGGATAGACCTGCTCCGGATTGACTGTATTGTTATCCGGTCCCCATCATTTTGCAAGTTTATGCAATCCACATAGAGAAAATGTCAGACGCCCATCTCAGTCAGCTTACGTTCGAATCCCTCAACATCGCCGAATCTTTGAAGCGGGGCATTGCCGAACTGGGCTATACCCGTTGCACCCCCATCCAGGCGCAGACCTTGCCCGTGGCCCTCGCCGGCCGTGATGTGGCAGGCCAGGCGCAAACGGGCACCGGCAAAACCGCAGCCTTCCTGATCGCATTGTTCAACCGGCTGCTGACCGATCCCGGAGCGGAGAACCGCCCGGTGAATGCGCCGCGCGCCATCGTCATTGCGCCGACCCGGGAACTCGCGGTGCAGATTCATTCCGACGCGCTGGGCATCGGCAAGTACACCGGGCTCAAGCTCGCCATCGTCTTCGGCGGCGTGGATTACGAAAAGCAGCGCCGCGTGCTCGAGGAAGGCGTCGACGTCCTGATCGGCACGCCCGGCCGCATCATCGACTATTTCAAGCAGCATGTGTTCGACCTGCGCCACATCCAAGTGGCGGTCATGGATGAAGCCGATCGTATGTTCGATCTCGGCTTTATCAAGGATATCCGCTTCATTCTACGGCGTTTTCCGCATCCTGAACTGCGGCTGACCATGATGTTTTCGGCCACGCTCTCGCACCGGGTCATGGAACTCGCGTACGAGCACATGAACAACCCCGAGCTCATCCGCATCGAGCCCGACAAGATGACGGTCGATCGCGTGAAGCAGGTGCTTTACTTCCCCGCCACTGAAGAGAAGATCCCGCTGCTGATGGGACTGCTGCGGCGAATCGACGCCCGCCGCACCATGGTGTTCGTCAACACCAAGCGCATCGCCGAAGTGTTGGAGCGCACCTTGACCGCCAACGGCTTCGTCGCCCAAGCCCTGTCGGGCGACGTACCGCAAACCAAGCGCCTGAAAATGATGCGCGACTTTCACAACGGCGAGATCGCCGTCCTGATCGCGACGGACGTCGCCTCGCGCGGTCTGCACATTCCCGACGTGAGTCACGTGTTCAATTTCGATCTGCCGAACGATGCCGAAGACTACGTGCATCGCATCGGCCGCACCGCGCGCGCCGGCGCGGACGGCGACGCCATCAGCTTCGGTTGCGAGGAATACGCCATTTCGCTGCCGGACATCGAGAGCTACATAGGCCATCCGATTCCGCGTGCGGCCATCGAGGCCGTCGAACTGGCGGTGGTGACGGCCCCGCCTCCCGCCGAATGGCGCGAGCGAGCGCCGCGCTTTAACCAATCCCGCGGTGGTGGTGGCGGTGGCGGCCGCTCCGGCGGTGGCCGGCCCAGCGGCCCTGGACGTGCCGGCGGCGGCAGATCGGGGGGCGGGCCTCCCCGGGGTGGGCCACCCCGCGGTGGCCCGCGCCGCGGCCCACCACCCCAACGCAGCACCCCTCAACCGCCGCGCAGCGAGGCCGCCGGCAGTGGTGACGCGCCGGCGCAGGCGCAAGGCCAGGGCGACCCCACTCGCCGCAGACGCCGCCGCGGCGGTGGCGGTGGCGATGGCGGTGGCCCCGCGGGCGGCGCGCCCGCCGGCGGCGCGGTCACATAAGGTCTGCCACCCGATCCACGGCCAGGTACTCGCCGGTGTCCTGCGGCGGCCTGCCTGAATCCGGCCGGCGCACCACGCGCAACCAGGCAATGCCGAAATCGCGCGCGGCATTGAGCACGCTCAAGGAATCGTCGACGAACAGCGTGCGCTTCGGCTCGAACCCCTCCTGCGCCTGCAGCCGCGGCCAGAAAGCCGCGTCCTCCTTAGGCGCAGCAAACGAATGGGTTGAATAGCAAGCATCGAAATACCGGCCAAGCCCCACCCGCTCATTTTTGATGGCCAGCGTTTTCGGGTGCGCATTGGTGACCAGCACCCGCCGCTTGCCGCCGTCCTTGAGCTTCGATAGAAACTGCTGCGCTCCCGGCAGAAAGCCCACCTCGCTCGAGGCCTCGCGCTTGATGCCGTCGATGTCGAGCTTCAATTCCCGGGACCAGTACTCGATGCAATACCATTGCAAGGTTCCCTTGACGTCGCCGAACTTGGGAGCCAGCAGGTCCTGCGTCTCCGCCAGCTCGAGACCGTTGGCGGCGGCGTAACGGCGCGGAATCAGTTCCTGCCAAAACCAATTGTCGAAGCGCAGATCGAGCAAAGTGCCGTCCATGTCGAGCAGCACCGTATCGATGGCCGTCCAGTCGACCGCAGCTTTGCTAATCATTTGCGTATGATAAGCGTTGCCTCAGGCGTGACCGACCGGTTCGCATAATTCCAAGGTGGCATCCAGCAGCGTCGGAATATCGAACACCACTTCTTCCTCGGCCATGGTCAATCGCGCCACCCCCGCGGCCGCAATCAACGCTGCCGGTACGTGAATCTGGTCGCGTCTCGGGTGCGTAGTCCAAGTGCTCACCCGTGCGTCGCCGAAGGCCCGGTTGAGCGCGCTCCAGCGTAGCTGCGCAGCGCGCGCCACCGGTGTGTCACCGCCCCATTGGCGATGCGCCAGCTCCTTGGTGGCTGTCGGCGCGGTGGCGCTTGGCGTGGTCATCAAATTGTGCACGTACTGCACCATCTCATTGGGATCGACGCGTACGGTCAAATTCGGCTGCTGTTGCTCGCTCATAGCACAGTGTATGGGGCCTGCGCGGGTGAATTCCAGGGGGGTGATAAGCTTAAGCAATGCCCGAAGACCTCCTGCTGCTGGTTTTGACCATTGGTATCCTGGCCGGAACCTACAAGGTCTGGCAGCTCTCGCTGGACGCCCGCGAGGCGGCGAATCGCATCGCCAAGGACACCTGCTCGCGCGCGGTGGTGCAGTTCCTGGATGGCACCGTAGCCTTTGCCGGCTTTCGCCTGTCGCGCCAGCCCGAAGGCAAGCGGCGGCTCCTGCGCACCTATACGTTCGACTACACCGGCGACGGAGTCGGGCGCGCACAAGGTTTCATCGTGCTCGCCGGACTGCGGCTCGAGGCCGTCGGGCTCGCGGCGCCCGCGCCGGGCAATCCCTCGTGAACATCGATCTGCACACCCATTCGAACTGCTCCGACGGCACACTGACTCCGGCGCAGTTGATGGCGCGCGCCGCGGCTGCCGGCGTCGACGTGGTGGCGCTCACCGATCACGATACCGTCGCCGGCTTGGAGCAGGCAAACCAAAGTGCAGTTGGGCTTGGGCTGCGGCTGGTCCCCGGTGTCGAAATCTCCGCCTCGTGGCGCGCACAATCCATCCATGTGCTGGGCTTGTGGATCGATCCGGCGTCGCCGCAACTCCGTGAGGAGCTTCAGACCCAAGGCGAGCGCCGCCGTGAGCGCATGCGCAAGATCTGCGAGAGGTTGACCAAGGCCGGCCTGCCGGGGGCCGAATTGCTGGCCGCGGTGCAGGCGCAACCCGGCCTGCCGACGCGGGCGCATCTGGCGAACGCCATGGTCTGCGGCGGGCATGTCGGCCGCGCCGACGAAGCCTTCCGCAAATACCTGGGAGCCGGCAAATCCGCCAATGTCGCGGCCGAATGGCCCGTGCTCGAGGTGGTGGTGGGCTGGATCCGCGCGGCCGGCGGCGTGGCTGCTCTCGCCCACCCGGCGCGTTATTCCTTGTCGGCGGGCGGACGCCGGCAATTGCTGACCGATTTCACCGCCACGGGCGGCGGCGCCCTCGAAGTGGTGAGCGGCGGCAACGGTGCGCAGCACGTCGAGGCCGTGGCGGCGATGGCGGTGAAGCATGGCCTCATGGGGTCGGTGGGCTCGGATTTCCACGATCCGCAACTAACTTGGAATCCGCTGGGCCGCTCCCTTAAGCTACCCGACTACGTCACCCCGGTGTGGCGCAGCTACTTAGAATAAGTGACCCGTGAGCGACGAAGAAAGCGACGTCAATACCGACCTGTTCAAGAACATCGAGCGCCTGCGCCAGCTGCGCATCGAACATCGGGATCTCGACGACATCATTTCGCGTCTTTCCATGGACTTCAAAGTCGACGAATTGCAGATGAAACGCCTCAAGCGGCGCAAGCTGCTCTTGAAGGATCAAATCGCTCGGCTGGAAAGCCAGCTCATTCCGGACCTGAACGCATGATGGATGTGAACCGATGATGGAGCTCGTGCAGCGCGTCGCGGCGTTCTTCGATATCTTGTCGACGCGCAATGTGCTGATCGAGATTGGCGCCGTGGCGATCTGCCTGTTGGCAGGCTGGTTCGTCGGCGCCGCGCTGCGCGACCGTTTTCAGCGGCGCAAGATCAAGGCGCCCACCGCCTTGACCTGGACCTATTTCGCGCCGCAAGGCATGGTCGTCGCCGCCCCCGCCGTCGTAGCCTTGGGGTTGGTGGTGGTCGCACGCAATGTGCTCAACGCCGCGCAGTTCGACGTCACCATACTGGACGCCGCGGCGCATCTCATGGTCGCCTTCGTCGCCGTGCGCATCCTGGTGTTGCTGTTCGCCGCCAGCCTCGGCAACAAATCCTGGATGCAGCACTGGGAGTCGCGCGCCGCCCTGTTTATCTGGCTGATCATCACGGCCCAATACTTGGGCTGGCTCGATCCCATCATCAGTACCTTGGACAGCATCGGCGTGGCGGCGGGCAAGAGCCGTATCACCGTCTGGTCGGTGCTGAAGCTGCTGTTCACGCTGACCCTGTTCGTCCTGGTCGCCGCCTGGATCAGCCGCTGGGTGGAGCGGCGCCTGAAGAAGCTGCAGAATCTCGCGCCCTCCACGCGCATCGGCATCGCGAAGTTCTCCAACGCCTTCCTGATCGGCCTGTCCATTCTCTTGGGGCTGAATGCTGCCGGCGTCGATCTGACCGCGCTCACCGTATTGACCGGCGCCATCGGCCTAGGTCTTGGCTTCGGCCTGCAATCCATCGCGGCGAACTTCGTCAGCGGTTTCGTGCTGCTCATGGACCGCTCCATCAAGCCGGGCGACGTCATCAGCCTGTCGGGGCAAAGCGGCACCAGCACGGAAAACTTCGGCTGGGTGCAGGAACTGCGCGGCCGCTATGTGGTGGTACGCGACCGCGACGGCGTGGAAATGCTGGTGCCGAATCAGCAGCTCATCTCCAATGCCGTGATCAACTGGAGTTACACCGATCCGCGTATCAGGCTCAAATTGCCGATCCGCGTGAGCTACCGCGACGATCCGGAATTGGCGCTGCAAATACTGCTCACCGCCTGCGAAGGCCAGCAGCGCGTACTGCGCGAACCGGCGCCGGTCTCGCGCCTCATGCACTTCAGCGATAGCGGCATCGAGCTCGAGCTGCGGTTTTGGATCTCCGATCCGCAGGAAGGCGTGAACAACGTGCGCTCGGAAGTCAATCGCGCCATCTGGCGCCTGTTCAAAGAGCACAGGATCACCATCCCCGTGGCACAGCGCGAAATCATCATGCATCCCGCGCCTTCCGAATGGCCCTGATTGTCACGCCGGACATCGTCATCCCCGACGAGGAATTGGAGTGGAAGTTCATCCGCTCCTCCGGGCCGGGCGGCCAGAACGTCAACAAGGTGTCGAGCGCCGCGCAACTGCGGTTTCTGCTGCCGCAGAACCTAAGCCTGCCGGTGAATGTCAGAAATCGTCTGCGCCGGCTGGCAGGTCAGAAACTCATCGACGACGGCAGCATTCTCTTCAAGTCCATGAGTGAACGCAGCCAGGAAGGCAATCGCCGCGCGGCCCTGGGACGACTGGAAGCCTTGATTCGCGCGGCCCTGGTCGAGCCTAAGATCCGCAAGAAGACTCGGCCCACCAAGGCTTCGAAGGAGCGGCGCATCGACTCGAAGAAACGCCGCGGCGCCACCAAGAGCGGGCGCGGCAGCACGGGCGGGTGGGACTGATCCGGACTCACTGCCCTAGAGTGACCTGCAAGATGCTGTGCCTGATTTGCTCCGACAGCACCAACTGCGCGTCGGCACCCACCGCCAGCAGCGGCTCGCCGAACTTAAGGGTGCCGTCCTCGGACGTTTGAATCACGTTCCGGCGGCGCAGCAGGTCGATGAAGTTGCGGAACAGGCTTTTGTCGAAGAACTCCGGAGAATTCAATCCGTACAGCACGGACATGCGCTGCGCCATCAGGTAGCAGCGCTGCTCCAGCGCTTCCTGAGTCATGCTGCCGCTGCCCGCCTGCAGCAGCAGCGCGATGGCCAGATAGTAGCGCTCGAGCGTTTGAATGCTCGCCTGCGCGAGCACCGACAGCCTGATGGCATCCAGCGAGGTCGGCGCCGGACGCTGCCATTCGCTGCGTTCGGCATTGGCCTTGAGCAGATTGAGCCGCCCAAAGGTCTCGAGCAATTCGTCCACCACCGCCTGCACCGACGCTTCATCCCAGCGCAGAAACAACTCGGCGGCAATGTACGGGTAGACGCGCCACACCAGGCGGTGAATGTCCGCGGTGCGCATGCCGGCATTGCTCACGAAGCAGCAGGCGAGCAGCGAGGGCATGGCGAACAGATGCAGAATATTGTTGCGGTAATAGGTTGCCAACACCGCATTCTCGGCGTTCATGCGCATGATGTCGCCGAGCGGATGTTTCTGTCGCTCCAGCATGCCCATCGATTCGGCGTAACGGATCATTTGCTCGGCGCCGTCCGTCGTCACCGTCACCAGCGGCCCATACGGCGCCTCGCGCAGTAGCCGCTGATACAGTTCCAGCTGGCGCGCCAGGTCCGCTTCGGCCAGCGCCTGGCGCGGCGTTGCCAGGATCGCCATGGCCACGAGATTGATGGGCGTAACGGCCGCCGCCGCATTGATCTCTATATTGATCCGGGTTGCCAGATCGCCGACGGCTTCGCTCACCCATCCGCGCCGTGGCTCCTGGTCCTCGCGCGCGGCCGCGCGCCAGTTCGGATCGTGGCGGCACAAGAGCTGGTCGAGCGAAATGGGCTCACCCAAATTGACGTGCACTTTGCCGAGTTTGCTGCGCAGCACGGCGATCGCGCCCTTGATCAGGCCGAGCACGCTCTCTTTTTCCTTCGGCTGCCCCGACAACTCGCCGATGTAGGTGCGGCCTTCGACGATGCGCTCGTAGCCGAAGTACACCGGCATGAACACCACCGGGCGCCGCGGGTCGCGCAGGTACGCGCGTACGCTCATGGACAGCATGCCGGTGCGCGGCGAGAGCAGCCGCCCGGTGCGGCTGCGGCCGCCTTCGATGAAGTATTCCAGCGGGTGGCCGCGCGCCATCATGATGCCGAGATACCTGGCGAACACCGCCGCATACACGGCATCCCCCTTGAACGTGCGGCGCAGGAAGAACGCACCGCCCTTGCGCAAAAATCGGCCGATCACCGGCAGATTGAGGTTGACGCCTGCCGCCACATGCGGCACGGCGAAGCCCTTGCGATAGATCACATAGGAGAGCAGCAGATAGTCCATGTGGCTGCGATGGCAGGGAACATAGATGATTTCGGCGCCGTCGCCGATCTCGTTGAGCTTCTCCACATGCTCGAAATCCACGCCGTCGAACAGCCGATTCCACAGCCAGCCGAGCGCGGCCGACATGAAGCGCACGAAGGCCTGGGAATAATTGGCGGCTATTTCCACCGCGTACTTGCGTGCGGCAAGCAGCGCCGCGCGCCGCGTCAAGCCGCGTGCCTGCATTTCGTGGCGCACCACGCTGCGCACGTCCGCCGACTTCAGTAGCTGCGTCACCAGGGTGCGGCGATGCGAGAGATCCGGCCCGATGGTGGAGGCGCGCTGCGCCCGCAGCGTGGATCGCAAGTTGCGCAACAGCCACCGCACGCTGCGCTGCTCGCTCATGCCGTCCTGCAGCGCATCGCGCAGCCGCACCGGCTCGCCGAAGTGCACCAGGGTGTTGCGGCCGTTGACCAGCACGTTGAGCAGCTTGCGGAAGCGCCCGACCAGCACCCAGTTCTCGGTGAACAGCAGGCGCCACAAGCTGGCCTCTTTATGCGGCGCGCGGCCCCAGAAAATCGCGACCGGCAGCAGATCGACGTCGAATTGCGGGCGCGCCGCCGCGGCGGCCACCAGCTGCACCAGGTAGCGCGGCGCGCGCACGGCGCGCCGTCCGGTGAACAGGCCCGCAGGCCGTATCAGTTCGAAATGCGCCTTGTCAGGGCGCGGCAGGCCTGCCTTGGCGCATACCATGCTCAATACCGCGAGATCAGCCTGGCTTTCGCGCTCCAGGACATAGCATACGGGCCTTAGGCTAGCCGCAATGGCGGCGGCGGCATCGTCGGGCTTGATGGTTACCCGTACCCACAGGCCCAAGATCTTGCTAGGGAGGATTATCGCCGCGCTCTTGAGTATCGACCGCTTTTCGCGTGGCCTCCGAGTTCGCGTCCACGGTTTTCTGCACCTCGCGCGCGCGCTCGAGTTGCTGCGTCAATGGGTCGAAAACGGTCTTCTTCGGCGGCGGCGGATCGGGGGCCGCGCAACTCGCGATGAACAAAAGCGACGCTGACATTGTCAATATATTCATCAAGCGCATGTGCACCCCGGAACTGGCTTAGGCGACTTGGGTACGGAGTGTACAATCGTTCAGGACTTAGCGTCACCCGGAGTTCCCGCATGTTGCGTCTCGCGTTCACATTTGCTTGCGCATCGCTGCTGTCGGTGACTGCCGGCATCCATGCCGCCCACTCGGCCGTGGATATCGAAACCGCCGCAACAGTCTATCAGGACGCCGCCATGCGCGAACAGGTGCGCGCCTCCTTGGGATCGATGCCGGCGCATATCCGCCAGCTGTTCTCGGCGGATACCGCCGTGCAGTTGTCCGCTTCGCAGATGAACGCCGTCACCGAGGCCGCCAAGCGCGGCTTTCGCATCGACGTCTTCGAAGCCCCGGCGTTGAGCGCGCTTGCCGCCAATCTCGATGACGGCACGGTGAAGAAGACCGGCGCCTTCCTCGAAAGCGACCTCGGCCGCCGCATGACCGCCGCCGACGTGGCCACTGCCGTGCTCGAGGAAGCGACCATCGAGAAAATCATGAGCGGCGACATCGCCACACCGTCCACCAGGGAGCGCGACGCGTTATTCGATAAATTGGAACATGCCTCGCGGTCCACGGAATCCACCGTGCAAATTTTCCTGAGCATGGGCCAGGCGGTGGCCATCGGTACCGCCGTCGGCGCCGGCAGGGACCGGGCGGCGGTAGGCGAAAGCGCGCGCAAGTCCGGCGAAGCCGGCCGCCTCGCCATGGAAGAGAACATGCGTCAGCCGTTGCGCCGCTACATGGCGTACAGCTACCGCGATTTGAGCGATGCGGATCTCAAGCATCTGCTCTCGTTTCTGCAATCCGCGCCGGGCAAGCGCTACGTGTCGGCGTATATCGCCTCGCTGGGCGCGGGCTACGACGCCATGGGCAGGCGCTGCGGCGAACATCTCGGCGAATCCCTGCGCGAACTGGCCCAGGCACAATTGGATGTGCCCACCGCGGGTCCGCCGGCGATCGCCGCGCCGGCGCCGCTCAAGCAATGAAGGCGCGCAACAGCAGGCAAATCGCCGCGATTTGGTCTTCCAGCCGGTGATCGGAGTTAAGCACGTGCAGTGCCGCCTGATGCTCACGCGCCCATCGGATACTATTTTCCACGGGTACGATGTCATCGTGCCAGCCATGCACGATGACGGTGGGACAAGCGACATCCTGCGGCGTGTATTCTTCGTAACCTGCCATGTAGAAGGCGGGAGCCAGCAGGAACAGGCCGCGCGCGCCAAGCCGGCCGGCCGCCGCGGCCGCGACATGCCCGCCCATGCTCGATCCGACCAGCAGCAGCGGCGCCCTTAAGGCCGCGCCCGTCTCGATCAGCTTGCGTACGCGGGCTGCGGGATCATCCATTCCGCTGTAATCCACCGACTCAACCGCCGCCCCGAGGTCGCGGACCACCGCCGCCATGGCGGTGATTTTCGAACCCCATGGGCCGCTTTCCTTGCCATGCGAGAAGACCACTGTGCCGACCATGCCCGGCTACTCTGACAGCCTGCTGGCGAGACTCTCGACCCACTCGAGTTCAGCCGGACTGTACTGCCCGGCGCTCAAGGGATTCAGGCTGACGGTCTCCACCTTGCTGCCCGCCGGCGAGTGCACGATGCGAAAGCTATGGAATCCGTTCCTGCGCGTGGCGGCGAAGCCGATCACCAGATGAAATTCGCTGCGCTGATCGCAGACTACGAAAAAAGCATCCTGCATGCGCCGCGTGCCGAAAGCCCCTGCCTCGTGCAGCCCCTCGAGGAAGGCACGCACCTGCGCTGCCGCCAAGTCCGCCACCTGGATATGCGGCTGCGCCAAGGCGACCCAGCGGGTACCCCGCTCGATGCTGTTGACGATGAACAGTGCCAGCCGGCGCGTCGCCAAGTACTGCCAATCGGCGTTGGCGGCAGCGCCCGCAGCCAGGGTGCGCGCACCTAAGCCGATGCGCGCCGAACGTACGGCGTGCAGGGTGTTCACCCCCAAGGCCGCCAGCTTCATGCGGCGATCCTCGCTCACCAGGCAGGTGGGCCGATAGCCTGGACGCAGCACGGCCTCGTCGCTCTTGCCGGGCGTCCACATGGGCGATGCCTCATCGCAGCGTGCCAGCATGCCCGCCACGGCGCCGCAGGGCGCGAACGACTCGAAGTGGCCTCGCAGCTTGTCGTGCGCCAGCACCCGCGGGAAGTACATCAATGCATTTTCATTGGCGAGGTTCCAGCCGCGCATGCCCTGCAGCGCGTCGTCCGCCGTCAGCCAGTCCGAGGGCGGATCGACGATCAACAGCGCGCGGCGCGCCTTGCAGAAGCGGGCTCCCACCAAGAGCGCGATCGGCCCCACATCCTGCTCTCGCGAGAGGGGCGGCATGCATAGCAAGTTGAAATAATCCGCCGACTCGAGCGCGAACAGGCCCGTCCGATCGCTCGCCCGACCGATCAAATCGTAGTCGGTCAGCGGCGCACCGTCGTCGCCGTCGGCGTTGGAATTGACGTATCCGATTGACAAGCCGCTGGCCGCGTCCACGGTTCGATCGGGACGCTGCGCCGGAATATCGCCCGCCAGCTGAATCAGCGCCGAATCCGCTATGCCGAGCGGCAGGAAATTGTCGGCCTCGGGCTGCAGCGACAGCTTGCGGAATATCTCCTGATCCTCGACCTGAGCGGTGCCTTGCACCCGCACTCGCTGCACCGTCAAATTAAAATCCGAGCTGTCCTGCGCGGCGATATTGTCGTAGTCGACGCTGGCGCGCAGATATTCGCGAGTGCCGGGCCGCACCGCCCGCAAGCGCAGCTCCCCCTCCCCGGCGCGCAAGGTCAACGTCGCCGAGCGCGCGCCGTTGATGACGCGCACGATCAACGCCTCACGGCCGCCGTTGTCGAAGAACTGTTCGACGGCATACCCCAATGGGCTCGGCTGCCACAGTCCGCCGAAGACGTGCTGGAACTCGGTGAACGTCGTGATGAGTATGGGCCGGTTGACCGGGCCACGCAGCGTGCGGCCAACGAACGCCGCGCGCGCCGAGCCCAAGCGCTCAATGGCGTGATCAGGGCCGAGTTCTTCCTCGACCTGGAGCCCTTCGTTATTCGGCGTCACCAATTTTTTCTCTCGGGCGCAACCTCAAGACTCTATCACAACATCCGCAGCTTCTCTTCGACACGACCCTTTTCTTGCGCCCTGGTCTTTTCCTCAGCGCGCACTTTCTCTTCCGCACGGCTGCGCTCAGCATCGGCCTTCTTGGTGGCGATTTCCTCGAGCATCACTTTCAGCCATTCGCTGATCATTCCGGGCTCTCGGCCGCGACCGGCGTGACGATGGCATCGACCGCCTTCACCGTGTCCGGGTGGTAGCCCGGCCGCGCCTTGGCGTATACGCGCTTGGCGAACTCCGCGCCGGACGGCGTTTTCATCAGATCCGTGTACAGCGGCTCGATCAGCAGGCGGCGGCCGATGCTCTTCAAGTACTCCTCGAGCCGTGCGAAGCCCGGCTGATAATTGTTGCGGATGACGAGTTCGAGCCAGCTGCGTTCCAGGAGCGCGTTGCGGCTGTGCGTGAATGCGTAGGCCTGATCGAGGTCCGCCAACTGCTTGGTGCTCAAGGTCGCCGGCATGTTATCCAGGAAGTACAGCCACTGCTGTGTAACCCAATCCGCGCCGAACTTCTTGCTCGCCAACGTTCCCGCGACCCATGCAGACCGCGCCGCATCGACCGGTTCAAAGGCGCTCGAGACCGGCAGCACCGCATCCGGCGGAATGCCCGGATCATTCTCCCAGGCGAGGACTTGCTCGCGGCTGACGGTGCCCGCAAAGCGCTCCAGCAGATTCTGCACGAGGTAATCGTTGAACTGCCCGGTGCTGATGCTCTTGAACGCAAAGTGTTCGAAATAACCGCGTAGAAACGCCTCGAATCGTTCGTGGCCGAATTTTGCCTCCAGATAGCGCAGGAACAGCCGGCCTTTTTCGTAAGGTACGGCGCTGAACACCAGTTCCGGATCGCGATCACGCAGATCGATGGCCAGCACTTGATCGGCGGCCCCAAGCTTGGCCAAATCGACGCGCAGGGCCTTGAGGCCGAGCACCGCCTCCATGGAGGCGCGCTGCTCGCCGTACACCGCATTCATGATCCGGCTCTCCAGGTAATCCGTGAAGCCCTCGTTCAGCCACACATCCCGCCAGGTCGCGTTACTGACCAGATTGCCCGACCAGGAATGCGCCAATTCGTGTGCGATGACTCCCACCAGGCTCTTGTCGCCCGCAATCACGGTCGGGGTGATGAAGGACAGCCGCGGATTCTCCATGCCGCCCATGGGAAAGCTCGGCGGCATCACCAGGATGTCATAGCGGCTCCACCGATAGGGTCCGAATAATTTTTCGGCGGCGGCCATCATCGCCTCGGTGTCGGCGAATTCCTTTGCGGCCGCCTTGACCATCGGCTTCTCGGCATACACGCCGGTGCGCGGGCCCGTCTCCTTGAACTCCAGGTCGCCGACCGCCAGGGCAATCAAATAAGAAGGAATCGCCTGCGGCATGACGAAGGAATACTCGCCGGTGCGCTTGACCTTCGGATCGTTCTGCGCGCTCATGACCGCCCGCACGCCGGGGTCGGTGTGAACGACGGCCTTGTAGGTGATGCGCACCTGCGGCGTGTCCTGCAGTGGAATCCAGGAGCGCGTGCCGATCGGCTCCGAGTGCGTGTACAGAAAGCCCTTCTTGCGCCCGGCCGTTTGCTTCGGCGTCAACCACTGCAGCGCCGCTGCGGTAGGCTGCGTTTGATAGTCGATTTGGATGGACTCCACCGTCTTGCGCGACGGCGGCAGTTCGATGACCAGCGCGCTGCCTAAGATGGGATCCGGTTTCTCCAAGTGGAACGGCCGGCTGACCCATATGGTTTGATCCTTGGCCGTCGCGCCCAGCACATCACTGGACTTCTGGCGCACATCGTTGATGGTCAAATCCTTGGTGTCCAGCACCAGCTGAGTTGCCCGCGGATTCAGACGTTTAAGATCGAGCGTTACCGTACCGTCGATGGTTTTATCGTCGAGATCGATCCGCAGATCCAATTCGACATGCGAGGTCCGAAACTGATCTACATTGGCGAATGAATGCGGGTCGGAATCCAACGTCACGCCGCCCGCGCGCAACCCCGCGCAGATAAGCGCCAAGCCAGCGAGACACGAGCGCGGCCGCAATGCGCGCATCACTGCACGGCGGCTTGGGTCGGTGTGGCGGCCGGGGCATCGGCGCGGCCGCCGAGTAATTCCTTGAACGTCTTCTCGTCCACCAACAGGCCGGTCTGGCCGTCCCAATTGGAACCCGTCGGCAGGGTGTTCTCGACCAGCAGCGAATTCGAAATCACATCGTCGACACCACCCTGGCCGCCGGTGATGGGCACGGGCACGGCGCGCGGCGTGTGCGCCAGATCGCCCACCCGCTGCCAGTCGATTTCATTGTCGTGGCCGGAGATTTTCTTCTGCAATTTTGGATTCAGCAAGTTGGCCAGCAGCCGCTTGTGATTCTTGTTCCAATCGCGCGAATCGTCTTCCATTACCGTGTAGGCCTGCAGGTACAACGTGCCGTCGCGCCAGCCGAACAAGTACGGCTGATTGACCACGGTCACCTTGGTGCCGATCGGGATCAAGTCGAAGAACACCGCGATATCTTCCGGGTACAGCCGCATGCAGCCGTGGCTCGAGCGCATGCCGACTCCATAGGGCTTGTTGGTGCCGTGAATCAGATAGCTCGGCCACCCCAAGCGGAACATGTACTGGCCGAGCGGATTGTCCGGTCCGGCGGGCACCTGCGCCGGCAGCTTCTCGCCGTCCTCGGCGTGCTCCTCGCGAACCGACTTGGGAACCATCCACACCGGGTCCTTCTGGCGGCTGACGATCTTGGTCGAGCCCTCCGGCGTCTTCCAGCCCACCTTGCCGATGCCGATGGGGTGGGTGAAGACGATTTGCGGCTCACCCTTCTTGTGCGGCGGATAGTAGAAAATACGCATGGCCGCCACGTTCACCACGACTCCCTCATGCGCAGCGGCCGGCAAAATGAACTGCGTGGGCACCACCACCTCGCGGCCCACGCCCGGGAGCCAGGGGTCGACTCCGGGATTCGCCGTCAGTATTTCCTCGTAGCCCACGTCGAAGCGCCGCGCAATATCCGGCAACGTGTCCTCCTTGCCGATCACGGTTTTCTGCACATAGCCCACCAGATCGCTGCTGGGGTCCACCTCCTCACGGTGGGTGGCACTGGGGGTAGGCAGCTGCGGAACGGGCGGCGGCAGCGCCTTGACAACCGGCGGCGGGGCCGGCGGCGTGGACCGGAACAGCGTGCAGCCGGCCACGGTCATCACGCCGATACAAGCGGCTAAGCGTATGAACTTCATGGCCCTTTTCTACAGCAAAATCGGCCGGTCAGGCAATTGGTTATGTGATTGCGCCGCGGCCGTCGGAGGACGCGGAAAATGCCGCGACAACAGATCCCCGACGGCCAGCACCCCCGCGACGGAGCCCGCGTCGAAGCGTCCCGCGCGGAAATGTTCTTCCATGAGACGGCATACGGCTTCCCACTCAGACGGGCTCACGCGGCCCTCAAAACCTCGATCCGCAACGATTTCCACATCCCGGTCTGCCACCTGGACATAGATCAGCACCCCGTTGTTGTGCTCGGTATCCCACACTCGAAGCTGTGCGAACACGTCCAGCGCCCGCGCCCGCGGCACGACGCTGTTTAGAATGTGCAGCGGCGACAGCGCGGTTTCGATGGCGAAGCGTATCTCTCCCTGATGCGCAAGCTCGACCCGGCCGATGGCCTGCTCGATGGCGTCC
>JANXZQ010000201.1 GCA_025355445.1 Gammaproteobacteria bacterium | reverse complement strand
CTGGATGGCAGGGCAGCCGGACCCGAGCCGTGGTGGGCTGGTATGGCCGAGCGATGCTGCATCGGTGGGTATCCACCACGCTACCTATCCGGAATACCGAGACCAGCGCCACAGCCGACCCGACGAGCCGCCGTTCCGCACGCTGTTGCTCGCCCCGCCACCGGTCCCGCCCCACATCCTGCTAGGGGCGAAGCCATGATCGAAGGCGTCGACTTCAGCTGGGCCCGGCCGGGTGGCGCGGCCCTCGCCGCTGCCGGCAAGAAGTTCGTGGTCCGCTATGTACCGACGGGCTCCGGCCGGAAAGACCTCGATGCTGCGGAGATCGCCGACTACAGAGCGCACGACCTCGCGATCTGCCTGGTCTGGGAGTCCGCGCCTGGTCGCGCGAAGGCAGGCACTGCGGCCGGTCGCGCCGACGCCACCGTTGCCAAGGCCGCCGCCGCTGCGCTCGGGTTCCCGCTGACGACACCGATCTACTTCGCGGTGGACTTCGACGCGCAGTCCGCGGACTTCCCCGCCATCGATGCCTACCTGCGGGGCGCGGCAACGGTGCTGTCCGCGCCCCGCGTCGGCGTCTATGGCAGCGCGCGACTCATGGCGCACTGCGCAAATGTCAAGAGCGCGCAGTGGTTCTGGCAGACCTACGCGTGGAGCTACGGCGTGATCTTCCCGGGTAATCACCTCTACCAGTACAACAACGTCGGCCAGAGCATCAACGGCGGCGAGGTCGACTTGTGCCGGGCCATGCAGGCCAACTACGGCCAGTGGGCACCGCCGAGCGTTCCGGTGCCACCGCCCGTCCACGTCGCACCGCAGGAGGACCCCACCGTGCGCGTCGTCACCGTCACCATCGAGATGTTCCCGGCCCCGCGCACGTTCACGGCAGCGGGCAGGCTGCGCCGCTTCAGCGCGACGGCGGAGATGTCCGCGATCGCCGGCCCGTACACGGCCACCGTTGATGGCACCGCCGTCATCGAGTCGACCGGCGTCCCGCATGGCAGCGGCTTCCTCAGGCTGGCATCCGGTGGATCAATCGGCCGGTATGTCTTGGCAAGTGCCGTGACGCTGCGGGCCGAATAGATGCCATTCGCAGACCCGGCTCGAAAACATGCTTGCGATGCCGCCTACCGCGCCGTTCATCGAGAGGAGGCGCGGATTCGGACAGATGCATGGCGTAAGGCCCATCCTCAGCCAACTCCCACCGCCGCGGAACGAGTCGAGATGCGGGCACGCAAGAAAGTGTGGAGGTCGAGACGCCTGCCGCAGGCGCACGCATATCAGGCTGAATGGAGGGCAGCAGATCCATGGCGGAAAGCCAGGTACGCCGCTTACACCGCTGCACGCAGCGCAGCACGGCGCGGCCTGGGCCGCGGCCATCTCACCAAAGAGGACTTTGCCCGGCTTCATCTGCTGCCGTGCGCATATTGCGGCGTCACGCCATCGCGAGGCGTCGATCATGTCATTCCATTCATTCAAGGCGGCCCGAACACCATCGAGAACCTAGTTCCGGCGTGCTTGCCATGTAACCACCACAAGGGCGTAAAAGACAGAGACAAAGCCCGCAGGGACGGGACTTGGACTTATATCCTCGCCAGCCAAGTCAACGTGGGGGCGCCATGAATAGCATGCGTGAACGAATCTGGCGGGCCATCGCGTGGCGCCTACCGCGCGGCCTCGCATATTGGGCGGCGGTCCGGGTGAGCGCGGAGGCGACAAGTCACTTCAGCCGCCGACCGCCTTACGAGGTGTCGATCATCGATGCCCTCACGGTGTGGCATTAGAGTGGAGGCGTAGATGCGGCCGACCGTACTCAATCGTTCAGTCGTCGAATTAGGAAAGGGACAAACTATCATGGACCCCACTGCCTGGATCGCAGCCATCGCCACGATGCGGAAGCTCGTCGGCGTCTACCTCGCCCTCGGGGGCAATCTGAACGCCAAGCAGGCCGCCGCTCTCGCGACCGACCTCGCCACGCTAGACCGCGACCTCAAGGGCCTCGCCGACAGCCTCGCTGCAAATGTCATCACGTGGCGGCCAAGCCAGCCGCCACGTGATGATCCGATGCTTATCCCGACCGAGTCCAACGCCGGCGGCAAGCTCGTCTCCAAGGCCGCGGTCATGGATGCCGTGAGCATCGCGGCGCAGAACGCCGGCGAGCCGGCTACACCCGGCGCAGCGCAATACGTCGGTCAGGCCGCCAAGGAAGGCTTCAGCGGTGTCCTGGCAACGGGCACCGGCGAGAGCATCACCTTCACCGTGTTCCTCGATGGTCACGTCGTGGGCACGTCCCATGGCAACGGCGATACTGACACCCAGGCGCTCGGTCGCCAGTTCGGCGTCCCGGCATGAGTAACCGCGAGCCAGCCTTTTTCGTCGGCGTTGCCGTGTCGCTCGTCGTGGCCATCCTCGGCGTCCTGACCGGGCAGGGTGTCATCAGTCAGATCACGGCGGGCACGGTCACGAACGTCGTCACGCTCGTCGCGGGCCTGCTCACGATCCTCGCGCCGGTCATCGCGGGCAT
>JANXZQ010000123.1 GCA_025355445.1 Gammaproteobacteria bacterium | reverse complement strand
CTCGGGCTTTGCACGAAATCAACGCATCCGGTGTCGATGGATGCCTGCGGCATGCTCGGAAATCGTGCTGAAGCGGGCTCCTGCGCGAAGGTGATACCTCCCGCTTGCTTGATGGCTTGCATCCCGAGTGCACCGTCGCCATCTCCGCCGGAGAGCACGACGCCGATGGCGAGTTCGGCGCGATCCTGAGCAACCGAGGCGAAGAGGATATCCGCTGGATGATGTAGTCCAATCGCGCGGGGAACGACGCGAATCATGTTATCGACTAATGTGATCGTCGTATTGGGAGCGATCAAGTAGACATGATCCGGCTCGACCTCAAGGTCGCCTGGAATCTGCATGACCGGTAACGAGGTCTTTTTGGCCAGGATCTCGGACATTAAGCTTTCATGGTCGGGGTTTAAGTGCTGAACTGCGATATAAGCCATGCCGCTCTTGGAGGGCAAGGAGCTGAGCAATTCGGAGATCGCCTCAAGACCGCCCGCTGAGGCGCCAATTGCTACGATAGGGAACGGCATAACTTCTCCTGTGCATAGCATCCTGGGTTAGGAGCTAATAGCATGCACACAGTTTTTTGATCCGTAAAGTGCGGAGATAGGCGAACAGCGAGTGACAGCAGCTCGATGGACTATACGATTCGGATGCGGCTAGCGGTGGCCGCGCGGGCTTTAGCTTGTTTAGCAGACCTTGCGCCGTGAATTATTTGTAAAAAATACATCTCCTCGGAAGTTGGCGACAGATGGCACAATCCGCACTCACCGGGGAGAGTTTGTTGATAGAAGCGATCGTCAATAAAGACAAGCTTAAAGAGCCCGCGGACCCACCGTGCTCAGAAGTCACGGCGCTTAAAGAAATCTTTCCGGGCGACAGCGAGATGGCGCAGCGGATGCGCGACCTTGACTGGACTAAGACGTCTCTGGGTCCTGTGGACCGGTGGCCGCAATCGCTTCGCACCTCCGTGAGCACATGCCTTGACTGTGCATTTCCGATTCTCATTTGGTGGGGACCGCAGCTCACCATGCTTTATAACGATGAGTACAAAACCATTCTGGGTCCTGTGAAACATCCGGCCGCCCTGGGCGAATCCGGCGCTAAGGTGTGGCCGGAAATTTGGGACGTCATCCACCCCATGCTTTCGCAGGTGATGACGGAAGGTCAGGCCACGCGCTCGCGCGATCTACTCCTCAACATCGATCGTGGCTTCGTAGAGGAAGCTTATTTCTCGTTCTCATATAGCCCGATACGCGCCGAAGGCGGAACCATTGGAGGTATTTTCTGCCCCGTCATCGAGACCACACAAAAAGTAGTCGGCGAGCGGCGGCTTCAGACCTTGCGTGATTTGGCTGCTGAATGCCAGGCGGCCTCCACTGAGCAAGCGGAATATGAAATCGCCGCCAGGGTGCTCGCTCAGAATTCTCATGACGTGCCGTTTGCGCTCGTCTATCGAATCGATTTGGATCAATCTGTCGCCGTCCTAGAGGCAACCGCAGGTATTGATCGCGGAATGCCCTCAGCACCCGAACGAGTCTCGATCGCTGAAGGTGTCGCATCGATCTGGCAACTTTCTACGGTTGCCTATTCAGGGACGCGCTCCATCATCGCGGAGCCTACGCTGCCCGCAGACTTACCGAGCGGCGCTTGGAGCGTGCCGGTGAAAAGCGTATTGATCCTTCCCGTATTGCTACCCGGTCAAGACCGGCCGCGCGCAATACTCGTTGCCGCCGCCAGTCCCATGCGCGAGTTAGACACCGATTACCGAACGTTTTTTGAGTTAATCGCGACGCAAATCGCTGCGGGCCTTGCGGACTCGCAGGCCCTTGAGACCGAACGTCGCAACGTCGCCAAGCTTGCCGAGATCAATCGTGCCAAGACTAATTTTTTCTCGAATGTCAGCCACGAGTTTCGCACGCCTCTTACGTTGATGCTCGGCCCGATTGAGGATGCGGTGGCCAATCCTGTGACCCCCGCTCCTGTGCGATTGCAGCTCGAGCTCGCGCACCGCAACTCCCTGCGGCTTTTGAAGCTCGTGAATTCTCTCCTCGACTTCTCGCGCATCGAGGCGGGCCGCATGGAGCCCTCCTATGAGCCAGCAGACCTTGCCACACTCACGCGCGATCTCGCGAGCAACTTCCGGTCGGCGATCGAACGTGCCGGGCTCACCCTCATTGTGGAATGTGAGGACCTAGGGGAATCCATCTACGTCGATCGCGAGATGTGGGAAAAGATCGTCCTTAACCTGCTCTCGAACGCGTTCAAATACACGCTGGAAGGAGCGATCACTGTCCGGTTGCGGCGCGAGGACAAGCGGGCGCTGCTCGAAGTGGTTGACACCGGCGTGGGCATTTCAACGCACGAGCTGCCCCGAATCTTCGAGCGCTTTCACCGCGTGGAAGGCGTTGCCGGTCGCACCCAGGAAGGATCTGGCATTGGGCTTTCCTTGGTCCAGGAGCTCGTGCGGCTGCAAGGCGGCATAATCCATGTCGCGAGCGAGCCAGGCCGAGGCACGACCTTTCAGGTCCGCTTGCCATTGGGCTCGGAGCACTTGTCCTCAGAGCGCATCCGGACCACACGCTCACTCGGCTCTACCGCGGTAGGCGCTGGGCCCTATGTGCAGGAGGCGCTGCGCTGGCTACCGGATCGCGTTGATCGCACTGTCTTGGGATTCCCCGCTCTGCGGGAGAGTCCAACCACGGTGGTGCCCGACCGGCGCTTTGCGCACACCGCGGGCGCACGTATTGTACTGGCGGATGACAATGCCGACTTGCGCGCCTACGTGAGCGGATTGCTCGCGGGAAGCTATCGCGTAGAGGCCGTCGCTGATGGGCAGCAAGCGCTCGAAGCGGTGCGGCGTGAGCCGCCCGATCTGATTCTCTCCGACATAATGATGCCGCGGCTCGATGGTTTCGGGCTCATTCGTGCGCTTCGAGCGGACGAGCGGCTGCGCGCCATACCGATCATTCTGCTCTCCGCACGCGCCGGCGAAGAGTCGCGGATTGATGGGTTGGATACAGGCGCAGACGACTACCTGGTTAAGCCTTTCTCGGCACGGGAACTACTGGCGCGCGTCGGCGCGCTGATCGAACTCACGAGGATGCGTCAGGAGAACGAGGAACGATTCCGCACATTTGTGAGCGCCACCTCCGATGTCATCTACCGGATGAGTCCAGATTGGAGCGAGATGCGCCACCTGGTGGGCCGCAACTTTATTCTCGATACTACCGACCCAAATGGCAGCTGGCTCGATACATACATACATCCCGATGACCAGCCGCACGTGATGGCGGCGATACATGAGGCCATTCGCACCAAGACTGTCTTTCAGCTCGAGCATCGCGTGCGCCGTATGGACGGCACGCTTGGTTGGACTTTCTCGCGCGCAATCCCGCTCAAAAATGATGCGGGTGAGATTCTCGAGTGGTTTGGCGCAGCGGCGGATGTGACAGAGCGTAAGGGGGCCGAGGAGGCACTTCGAGAGCGTGATGAGCAGTTGCGCCTGGCAACCGAAGCAGCCGAGGTCGGCCTGTGGGACGTTGACACCGTCAGCGACACGCTGTTCTGGCCGCCGCGCGTGAAGGCGATGTTCGGCATCTCCCCGCATGTGCCGGTATCCATGGTGGATTTCTATGCCGGACTGCATCCAGAGGATCGTGAGCAAACGGCAGAGGCGTTTGCGGCCGCACTTGATCCCGATCGACGCGCACTCTATGACGTCGAATACCGGGCGATAGGCAGGGACGATGGCCTCATCCGCTGGATCGCCGCAAAGGGCCGCGGGATCTTTAATGATAAAGGGCGGTGCGTGAGGGTGATCGGAACGGCAATCGATATCACCGAGCGAAAGCGCTCTGCAGAGGCGCTGAGTGCGAGCCAGCGCCGCTCCGACGAGTCCGAGTCGATACTGGCAGCGGCGCTGTCAAGCACGACCGATGCGGTGTTCATTGGCGATGCGGATGGGCGATTGATTCACTCTAACAAAGCATTTGCTTCGTATCACCGCTTCAAAAGTGAGGAGGAATGCAGCAAACATATTTCGGACTGCCCGAAACTAATTCAGGCATTCCTATCCGACGGCTGTGAGGCTCCGGTCGAGATGTGGGCATTACCTCGAGCGCTGCGTGGTGAAACGGGCACGAACATCGAATACAGCCTGCGCCGTCGGGATAGCGGTGAAACATGGGTAGGAAGCTACTCCTTTGGCCCCATTCGCCGGGCAGATGGCGCCATTGGCGGCGCGGTCGTGGTAGCCCGCGATATTTCGGTGGCAAAGCGGGCCGAAGAGGTGCTGCGGGTCAGGGAGAGGCTCCTGCGGTTGGCGAGCGCTGCAGCCAGGATCGGCGCATTTGATTGGACCGTCGAGACTGACCAGAACACATGGTCGGTGGAACTGGAGTCCATGTACGGCCTCCGTCCGGGCGCATTTGGCGGAACGAGAGCGCACTGGGAAGAACTACTCCATCCCGAGGATCGACCTGGAGCCGTAGCCAAACTTGAGGAGGCCTTGGAGAGCGGTGAGCCGGTGGAGCACGAGTGGCGAGCCGTGTGGCCCGACGGCTCCGTGCATTGGCTTTTTGCGCGGTTTCAAGCCGTCAAGGATCAAAGCGGCAAAGCGCTCCGCCTGAATGGCGTGAACCTCGAAATTACTGGACGTAAGGAGATGGAGATGGCGTTGCTGGCGGCGGACCGTCACAAGGACGAGTTCCTAGCAATGCTCGCGCACGAGCTCAGAAATCCACTTGCGGCCATCAGCGTGGCAAGTGAACTGCTCGCCCGCACAGTACGTGATGATGCGAGTTCACAAACCGTTGCCGGCATGATGAAACGTCAAGTCAAACAACTCACACGACTTGTGGATGATCTCCTTGATGTATCCCGAATCACCCAAGGCCGAATTCAGCTGCAAAATGGGGTAGTCGATCTTGCGGCAGTTATCACTCAGGCCCTCGAAACCGTCGAGCCGCAGCTTCGGGAGAAGCGGCATGAGCTCTCCGCCACCGCGTTGAGCTACCAACCGTTGTATGTGATGGGGGATCTTGCGCGCCTCGTGCAGTGCGTCGGCAACATCCTCACGAACGCCATCAAATACACCGCGCCCGGTGGGCGTATCTCCATTCGCACCGGCGCCGATGAAAGTAGCGTGTCCATTGAAGTGTCCGATACCGGCACTGGCATTCCAGAAGAACTGTTGCCGAGGGTTTTCGACTTGTTCGTGCAGAGCGAACGCACCCTGGACCGCTCCCAAGGAGGCCTCGGCATCGGCCTCGCAGTCGTCAAGCGCTTGGCACAAATGCACGGGGGCGATGTCTTTGGCCGCAGCGCCGGCCTCGGGCAAGGCTCCACATTTGAGATCAGGCTGCCGCGATTGACAAAGCCCGTCGCCGAAACGGCAGAGCCGGCCGCCACATGCAAAATGGAGCCGCGACGGGTACTCATTGTAGATGACAATGTCGATGCGGCGAATGCGCTCTCGATGCTTCTAAGCGCTCAGGGTCATGAGGCGCAGGTGGCCTACAGCGCGCAGGAGGCGCTCGCGCGCAGTGAGGAATTCAAGCCGGATATCGGGATTCTCGACATTGGGCTGCCCGAGATCAGCGGCTACGAACTCGCCAAGCAGCTGCGCGCGAAACCTCAGTTTAAGGAACTGCGCCTCGTTGCACTCACCGGGTATGGCCAAGCCGAGGACCGGCAACGCGCCCTATCGGCGGGTTTTGATGATCATTTGGTCAAACCGGTAGAGATGGCGGCGCTCGAACGAACCCTAGCTGGTCTTTCCGGGGAGAAGGTGTGACCAACTCTAAGACTTAAGCCAGTGAACAAATCCTATCTAAGCGCCAGGCGACGCTTGATGCAATCAAGAAGCATAGGGGCGAAGCTGTGATGGAATCGCAAATGGTAGTCGACCATACCGAGGTGGACGCCGAGGGTTTCGTTATTGGCGGCATTGGTGGCGATTCGAACTCCGTATGGGCTGAAATAGGGTCTCTCGAACTACGAGCCACCTCAAGAGACCGAGAAGCGCTGACATTAGACCCGGAAAGGGATGCCAGCCGCATCTATTTCCTTCGCTTGGGAAGCAGAGAGTTGCGCAAGCTGGCCAAAAGGTTGAGGGATCAGCGCGCCTATCCCATTGCTAACTCGGCGATCGCGTTGAGCCGCAAGCCTTCGGACGATTCGAATTCGATCCAGCAACCGGGATAGACGACGCCTTCGATCGCTGGCGCGTACAGATTAAATAATCGACTTCGAGTGAAGAGGGCCGCTATGGCTGAGCCAATGATCCGATTTCCGGTCGTATGCCCAAAATGTGGCACTGAGCATCTTACGGAATTCCCGGTAAGCATCGTCGCCGACGCCCTGCTGAGACACGCCGACATTTACCTGATAGCTGAGTGCCACAACGCCGTGTGGAAGGCCAGCGATGTAGAGGTGAAGCAAATCCGCGAATACCTTGGTAGCGTTTGGCTCGACGCGCAGCGCTGAAATGCGGAACAAAAGCCGGGCCTTACTGCCCGAGGGTATTTTTGATGCCGCTATGATGCCCGCCGCCCTGGCAGCAGAGGCTTGACGCGATCCCCTGCTGGTCGGGTCCGATCGGTTTGCTGGCAGATACAAGAGTGATTCTCCGACAGGGAGTTGCGCAGATCCGAGCTGTACGGAAACCCGGCGCAGCACAAGACTACGCATCCACTTCTAACTTAAGGTGATCTGCCATGCGTATCCTGCCTTGCATTGTTATATCAACGGGACTTCTTGTTGGCGCTTCTGCGATGGCGCAGCAGCCGCAAGACCAGAACTCAGCCACCTCGCAACGGATGGACCGCGAGCAAAACCACGATTACGGCTGGGTCGGCCTGATCGGCTTGGCCGGACTTGCGGGTCTGGTGCGCCGCAACCGCAAGGACACCCAAATTTCGGGCCGCAATGCTTCACGAGCTCCGACGGTGTAAGCCTTCATGGGGCGCCCGGCGGCAGGACGTGGTGCAAATACCGACGCGCCATCGCTGTTCGCCCCATCTCTTTATTTGCAGTACCGGGTACAGACTAAATCGACTCTGAGTGAAAAGGCGAAAACGATTGCGTGGGCAATGATGGGTCTCCGCGCGGCCTGCTCGAATTGACCTGGTTCCCGGATCGTCGTAGGCCGGTCGCAGCCAGCATTCGATCGCGATTGGAACGCCCGCGTTGCAGCGAAGGACTCGTTGATGGCACGGTCCTGCGTGGTTTGGTTCCTGTTATCCTACAGCGCATGTCGCTATCCGCCTCTGCATCTTCCAATGTGTCCACATATAGTTGCATGGCAGGATCTTTATCTGCAGCCCAGTGACCAGATTAGATTGCGAAGATGAACACGTATACCCACCGACAATCAAAAAAAATGATTAAAACGCCATTAACCAAAGCGCTCGATCAGAGCGAACGCGTAAAAAATATCGTGGAGGAATGCGCAGAGGACTTATCTTCTGTGAACGGTGCGTTAACGCAAGAACTTGCTGGCAGCGCGCCCCCACCACGAGTTGCCTTGGCCATTGAAAAAAGTGGCGTTGTGGAGGGCAAGGTGCAAGATGCATCCGAAAGGCTTGCTATCGTTAATGAGGCCTTGAAAGCCGAGGTAGGAGAACGCCACGCGCTGGAGGAGCGTTTAGCCGTCTTGACCGAGCAGAGCGATGCTGACCGGCACGCAGCTTTTCACGACCCTTTGACAGGTTTGCCAAACCGAGCATTATTCGACGATCATTTCCAGCACGGGTTGGCACAGGCGAAACGCCACGGCTGGACCCTTGCGGTGATGTTTGTCGATCTTGATAACTTCAAAAGCATTAACGATATACATGGCCACAAGACCGGAGACAGTGTCCTTAAAATCATTTCCGATCGGCTCCGACAGATCACTCGTCGCGATGACACGATCTGCCGCCATGGGGGCGATGAATTCCTCTATTTGCTGGCCGAGATCAGCGAAGAGAATGATGCAATCATGATCGCTCAGAAACTTATCTCAGCAATCCAGAAGCCATGCATAATTGAAGCGCACGATCCCGAGGTCGCTTTAAAAGTCTTTGTCAGCGTTGGAATCGCCTTCTCACCAAAGCATGGGGACGATGCGCAGAGTCTGATCGGACATGCCGATAGGGCGATGTACGAGGCGAAACGCCGCAAAACCGGGTACAGCGTCGCGGTCATCAAACCCTGAATCCTCTCGCGGGACTACTAACTAAGTCGCGGAGCACCAACGCCCGGCGGCAGGCAAAATCAGGACCATAGCCACGGCCCTCGACCGAGACGACATTAGCAGGTTCACGCGAGTATCTGAGCGGGTCGCCGACTCCCATGGAACGGTAAATTGGAACGCGGGCCCCGGCCGCGTAGGTTTTATTATGTCTCTCTCACGACCTTTCGCGGGTCTTTGTCATCCCTCATGGCAATGAATTTGGTATGCCGCAGCTCTTTTCGTTTCGCCGCCACTACGGAGCGGGCTCAATCAGCTTCGCATCGTTATTCTTCGGCGTATTGACTCGCGTGCTGACCGGCCATGCGAGCATCAGATCATCTGGGTATGGCGTCAGCGTTTCCCATGCCTCATCGGGCGCGCCGCTTAACCATGCTTCGCGATCGGCCGTCTCGAGGATCGCCGGCATCCGTAGCTTTGTATTGTGGATGTCGCCGACCAGGCTATTGGCCGGCAGAGTGATGTGCGTGACCGATTCGATCCGCTCGCCTGTATCCGTTTTGGAAGAGTCCCAAAGCGCGGCGAACGCAAAAATTGGTTGATCGTTGGCCGTGATGTAAAACGGGACCTTGATCTTGCCATCCGCCTGGACTTGCCACTCGTAAAAGCCGGTGGC
>JANXZQ010000066.1 GCA_025355445.1 Gammaproteobacteria bacterium | reverse complement strand
GGCGAACGCAAGTGGCAGTTTCACGCCCCGTTTCCCATCATGAGCGGCGTGACGCCGACCAGCGGTCGACTGCTATTGTTCGGCGACATGGGCGGCAATTTCTACGCGTTTGACGCGGTGAGCGGCAAGAAACTCTGGTCGACCGATCTTGGCGGCGCAATTGCCGGCGGCGTGATTACCTACGACACGGGCCAGGGACAAAAGATCGCCGTCGCGGCGGGCATGACTTCTCCCATTTGGCCGAATCCCAAAGTCAACGGCAAGGTGGTCGTGCTCGGGCTATGAGCGCGGCTCGGATTGTGAACAAACGACGCGCAGCGATGTCATCTGCTCGCCCCACCACAGTCCGATCATGCGGCTGAACGCTGCCCCCTGAAGTCCATGGCGGGCTGGATGGTCGGCTCGCAACGCGGACAACCCGTGATGCGTGACCGTCACCAGCGTGCCGGCGCCGGCCGGCGAGAATTCCACTTCTACTTCGGTGTTCTCGTTGGGCGCGAAATTCACGTTACGCCAGGTAAAAGCCAGCAGCCGCGGCGGGTCCCAGACCCGCACCCGTCCCACTTCGAAAACATGCGGGCCGTTGTCGCCATCAATCGACTCGAACAGCCGGCCGCCCACTGCAGGCTCGATGCGCAACAACCCCAGACGAGCGCCGGCATGCCGAAATTTGCTGCCGCGGCGCCACCAGCGATCGATCTCCTGGGTGAAAATCTCGAACGCCAGGGGCGGCGGCACGTCGACCGCGACGCTCACGCGTGCGCGATCGCCCGTCACCTGCGTTCCTTGGCTTTGCGATGGCGCGGCGAACTCTCGGCGTATGCCTTGAAGGCCTGCAGTTGTCCGCGCCACAGTTCTTCGACCTGCGCCAGCCATTGCTGCACCGGTTGGAAGGCGGCGGGGTGCACGCTGTAGACACGCACGCGCGCGTCGTTTTCGACGCCTTCTTCGCAGACCAAGCCCGCCTTGCGCAACATGCGCAAGTGCCGGCTCAGCGCCTGCGGGCTCATGTTGACGCTTTGCGCCAATTCGCCCGCGCGCTGCGGCTTGTGCAGTAGGGTACGAATCATTTCGCGCCGCGACGCATCGGACAGCGCCGTAAAGGCCGCATCGAGAGTCGGTCTTACGGGGATTTGCGGCACGGTTCAGCCCATTTAACCTGCCGGAGGGTTGCGCAGGCGCTGGGTTATCCACCATATATGATCTTCCGGATCGAGGGCCCCGTAGCTCAAGTCGGCCCAGTAGTCTGCGCCGTAGTCGTGGGTGGTGGGCTCATCGACGATGCGCGCGCCGCGAGCGCGGGCGTGGGCGCAATGCGCTTGGGCATCGTCGACGAACAGCATGAGGGTCTGTGTGCACGCGCCTTGCAAGGACTTGGGGCTGCGCAGCCGCCGCTTCCAAATCTTTTCCGATTCCGGGGATTCCTGGCCGACCATGATCAGGGCTTCGCCGTAGGTCAGTTCGCTGTGTTCGATCCGGCCTTTGTCGCCCTCCACTTTGAGGCGCACCGAAAAACCGAAGGCGTCGCATAGCCAATCGATGGCCGCCGCCGCATCCTGGTAGAAGAGTCCGCTGGACAACCGCGGCCAACCGCTGGGAGTGGGTTTCATGTTTGTCTCCGTCGTTAAATATTAACGATATGCAATAATATTAACGAAAGCGTTAAGTAATGGCAAGCGCCTGCGGAAGTTGCCGTTCAGGTGCGCGGCGCCGGCGCGGGGGTGTTAGTATTTTCGGCGGTATCCAAAATTAAGAGTGCCGGGTGACCGTAAAATTCGCCGAATTGATCATCGAAAAGCGCTCGATCGACTATGTGCCGATCGCCGAACGGCACGGTAAGGTATGGCATTTGTGGCCGGTTTGGTTCTCCGGCGACGCACACTTGGCGACCGTCGCCACGGGCGTGGTCGGCGTCGCGCTCGGCGGGCATTTACTGTGGATGGCGCTCGCCGTGCTGTTCGGCTGTGCGTTCGGCACTTTCTTCATGGCTTTTCATTCGACGCAGGGCCCGCAGCTCGGCCTGCCGCAGATGATCCAATCGCGACCGCAGTTCGGCTATATCGGTGCGCTGTTGGTATGGGGCGTGGCTCTGTTCGCCTACATTGGCTTTAACGCGTTCAATCAGATCCTCGCCGCACAGACCGTGCAATCGCTCTATGGCGGCGATCGCACGCTGATCATTCTGGTGTTCACTGTGCTGTCAGTGTCCCTGGCCGTCATCGGCTATGACTTGATTCATGTCGCGCAGCGCTGGGTGGCGTACGTGTTGATCGTCGCGCTGTTGGTCTTCACGGCGGCCGTGCTGTTCAGAGGCCATTTGCCGGCGCAGGAAATTTCGCTGCGCGGCTTCAGTGCGGTGCCGTTCCTGGTGCAGTTCTTCGCGGCCGCCTCCTATCAGATCGCCTGGTCCATTTATGTGTCCGATTATTCGCGTTACCTGCCGCGCGACGTGGGGGTGGGGGCGTCGTTCTGGTGGACTTACCTCGGGGCCTTCATCGGCGGAACCTGGATGATGCTGGTCGGAACCCTGGCTGCCGCGCTGTATCCCAGCATGGAAGTGGCAACGGCGCTGCGCACCGTGGCGGACGGGGTGCTGCCCGGTTTCGGCAAGCCGTTGCTGCTGTGCTCGCTACTGGGACTGGTGACCATCACCTCGCTCAATTATTACGGCGCGTCGCTGACTCTCCTCAGCGTCATGGATTCCATCAAGCCCAGCCGTTTGACGCTGGCCAAACGCATCGTGACCCTCGTCGTGTCGACCGTGATTGCGACCGCTCTAGCCCTGGCTTCATCGCATAATTTCGTCGAGAAATTCAGCGAGTTTCTCGCGGTGCTGCTCTATCTATTTACTCCCTGGACTGCGATCAACCTGGTCGACTTCTATCTCATTCGCAAAGGCCACTATTCGGTGCGCGAGATATTCAATCCACGCGGCATGTACGGGCGCTGGAATTGGCGCGGCTTGTGGGCCTACGGCATCGGCTTCATCTCCATGATTCCCTTCTTCAGCACCGAGCACTTCAAAGGGCCGGTGGCGAAGTTGCTGGGCGGCGCGGACATCGCCATGCTCATCGGTTTGCCGGTATCGGCGCTGGTGTACATCGGCTGCTGCAGCTCTCTCGATGTGCTGTCGGATCGCAAGCGATGTCACGCCGCGGATACGGGCCTGGACCCGGACGCGGCCTAGCGACCCACAATCGATGTGTCCAGAAACGCATTGATGACCTCGGCCACTGCTCGCGGATCCTCCCAGAAGGGATTATGGCCGAGGCCCTCGAATATCTTCACCTGAGCGCCGGGCAAACCATCGCGCAACGATTGCCGCATGTCTTCTTCCATGATGGGGTCTTTGCTACCCCAAATGAGCAGAGCCGGGGCCTTGAGACGGGGCAGGGTGCCCTGCAGGTCGACATACGGATTGCCGGACAGCCCCTGATCCAGAACCGCGAGCCAAACGCGCAGCGGAATGCCGGCGGCGTCTTTGCGCTGCCGTCGAATGAAGTCGGGATCCACCGGGGTCGGTGAATCCCACCAGGCGATCATGAAGGGCGAGTCCGCCTCGATGGGTTCCTTGAGCTTGCGTATTTCCGCGGCAAAATCGAACTGCCTGGGCTTCTTGGGCGGTGAGCCGCCGGTAGAGGCAATCAACACCACGTGCGCGGTGCGCTCCGGCCAGAATTCAGCGAAGGTCTGCCCAATGATGCTGCCCAGGGAGTGTCCGACGATGTCCGCCTTGCGCACTCCGAGAGAGTCGAGCAGCAGCTTGATGTCATACGCAAAGTCGAACCGGTTATAGCAGCATTCCGGCTTGCTCGACTGACCATGTCCGCGGATATCGACCAAGATGAGCCGGTAGCGCTTGGAGAGGTACGGCAGCATGGGCACCCAGTCCCGGGCGTTGTCCGTGTAGCCATGAATCAACACCACCGCAGGACCTAAGGGCGCGCCCATGTCGACGTAGGCCAGCGTCTCGCCGTTCGCGAGGGCGACCGTCTTCTTGCCGGCGTCGAATGCATCGAGATCGACTGCAAGCGGCGGCGCGGCCTTGGGCGCGGCGGCGGCCGCTACGGCAAGAAATCCGCCGCAGAACAATGCAAGCAGAACGACGCGCGTGCCGCGTGGGATTGGGGAATGTATTTTAGCCATTCACGAATGTTACTCGAACTCTGCGCACGATAAACTGCCGGTTGCTTCAGTTTTTCAGCCGGAATCCGCTCTTGAATACCCAAGCGACCACGCTTAAGCAGGCCGCCAAGAATCCCACGGTTATGCCCATGCTGATGCCGACGCTGACATCGGCGGTGCCGTAAAAGCTCCAGCGAAAGCCGCTGATCAAGTACACGATGGGATTGAACAGGCTGAAGGTGCGCCACGCGGACGGCAACATGTCGATGGAATAAAAGGCGCCGCCCAGGAAGGTCAGTGGGGTGATGACCAACATGGGAATGAACTGCAGCTGCTCGAATCCCTTGGCGAGGATGCCGATGATGAAGCCCAGCAAGCTGAAGGTGAACGCAGTCAGCAGCAAGAAGGCGATCATCCATCCCGGATGCAGGATCCTGATCGGCACGAACAGCGAGGCCGTCAGCATGATGGTCAGGCCCAATACCACGGATTTGGTAGCGGCCGCGCCCACGTAGGCAATGATGATCTCGACAAAGGACACGGGCGCGGAAAGCAGCTCATAAATCGTGCCGGTGAATTTCGGGAAGTAGATGCCGAAGGAGGCGTTGGACAGGCTTTCCGTGAACAGTGCCAACATGATCTTGCCGGGGACGATGAATGCGCCGTAGCTGACACCCCCAGGCGTGGACAGGCGGGAACCGATGGCGGCGCCGAACACCACGAAGTACAGCGAAGTAGTGAGCACCGGCGTCACCAGGCTCTGCACCAAAGTGCGCAGCGAGCGTGCGATTTCGAACTTGTATATCGCCCAGACGCCGTGCCGGTTGAATGCCGCCGTCGAGAAGTTCCGGTTCATGGATGATCGCTCACCAGTTGCACGAAGATGTCCTCGAGCGAACTCTGATGCGTTTGCAAATCCTTGACGACCATCGACAGTTCGCCCATCCGCTTGAGCAATGCGGATATGTCGATGCTGTCCGCGCCGTCCACGGCGTATACCAGGTTCTGCCCGTCGGCCTTGAGTTGCAGGCCCCAGGAGCGCAGTTCATCCGGGATCTGCTGCAGCGGCTCCTGCAGCGTCAATGTCACCTGCTTCTTGCCGAGCTTTTTCATCAATTCCGTTTTCCCTTCCACCAGGATCAAGGCGCCCTTGTTGATCACGCCGATTCTGTCCGCCATCTCCTCCGCTTCCTCGATGTAGTGCGTGGTCAGGATGATGGTCACCCCCTTCTCGCGCAAGCCGCGCACCAGCGCCCACATGTCGCGGCGCAGTTCGACGTCCACTCCCGCGGTTGGCTCGTCGAGAAACAATATTTCCGGCTCGTGAGACAGCGCCTTGGCGATCATTACCCGGCGTTTCATGCCGCCCGACAGGGTCATGATCTTGCTGTCGCGTTTATCCCATAATGACAAGTCGCGCAGCACTCCCTCGATGAAGACGGGATTGGGCGCGCGGCCGAATAGTCCGCGGCTGAAGGTCACCGTTGCCCAGACGGTCTCGAAGGCATCGGTGGAGAGTTCCTGCGGCACCAGGCCAATGATGGCGCGGGCCGCGCGATAGCCGTGCACGATGTCGTGGCCATCCGCGGTCACCGTGCCGCCGCTCGCGGTGACGATGCCGCAGATGATATTGATCAATGTGGTCTTGCCCGCGCCGTTCGGGCCCAGCAGTGCGAAGATCTCGCCCTTATTAATCTCCAGAGTGATGGGCTTCAGGGCCTGCACGCCGGAGGCATAGGATTTGACGACCCCTTGGATCGAGATTACCGGCCTCATGGCGCCGCTGCCGTACTCAGGCATTGCCGATCCGCCCGACTACGTTGCGCGTAAATTCGGCCGTGCTCGACTGTCCCCCCAGGTCGCCCGTACTGACCTGGTCCACATTGAGCGTCAGGTCGATGGCGGTGCGCAGCCGTGCGGCCATGTGCGGCAAGTGGCAGTGCTCGAGCATCATCGCCGCGGCCAGCATCAGGGCGATGGGATTCGCCACGCCCTTGCCGGCAATGTCGGGCGCGGAGCCGTGCACGGCTTCGAAGATGGCGGCGTTAGCACCAATGTTGGCGCCGGGCGTCATCCCTAAGCCACCCACCAGACCAGCCACCAGATCGGAGAGAATGTCGCCGAACAAGTTCGTGGTTACGAGTACGTCGAATTGCCACGGATTCAGCACCAGCTTCATGGCGCAGGCATCGATGATGACGGTGTCCAAGATGAAGCGGCCCTTGTACTTGCGCTCGTATAGCTCCAGCCCCGTTTCCAGAAAAATTCCGGTCAAGGCCTTCATGATGTTGGCCTTGTGCACGATGCTGACTTTCTTGCGCCCCGTCGCTACCGCGTGCTCGAACGCGAACTCCAGCAGGCGGCGGCTGCCTTGGCGCGTATTGACTCCTGTCGCCATGGCCACGGCGTGCGGATCGTCGTCGATCTGAATGTAGTGCTCGTGGCCGATGTACAGGCCTTCCAGGTTTTCACGCACGACCACCAGATCGATCTTGTCGAAGCGGCCCCCGGGGATCAGCGTGCGCGCGGGCCGCAGGTTGGCATACAGCTTGAATTCTTCCCGCAAGCGTACGTTCGAGGAGCGGTAGCCGCCGCCGGACGGCGTCTCGAGCGGCCCCTTCAAGGCCAGTCGAGTGCGTCTGATGCTGTCGATGGTCTGCGCCGGCAGCGGATCGCCCGCCGCCTTGACCCCTTCCATCCCGGAGACTTGGACGTCCCACTCGAAGGGCGCTCCAAGAGCCCGTAGCACGGCGAGCGTGGCGTCGATGATTTCAAGGCCGATCCCATCTCCGGGGATGAGCGTGGCGGGAATTGACTGTGGCATCGATGAGCTCATAAGTGGTGACGCAAGGGATTAGGATACGCGAAGTGCGCGCGATTAGACGGTGCGCCTCACGGAGGATTGCCCATTTCCAACGAGGAAATCATCGCATCGACGCGCCGCTGGTTGGAAAGGTCGGTGATCGGCCTCAATCTGTGCCCGTTCGCCGAGAGCGTGTACCGCGGCAGCCGCGTGCGCTTTCGCGTCAGCGAGCAGCGCACCGCGTCCGCACTGCTGGACGATCTTCGCGAGGAGTTGCACGGCCTGCAGGCCGCGGATCCTGCGCAATGCGAGACCACGCTGCTGATTCATCCTTGGGTGCTCGCGAATTTCATCGAGTACAACGACTTTCTCGAGGTGTGCGAGGCGACTATCGTCGAACTGGATCTGGAGGGCGAGCTGCAGGTTGCCAGCTTTCACCCGCAGTATCAGTTCGCCGGCACCCAGTGCGAGGACATAGAGAACTATACCAATCGATCGCCGTATCCCATGCTGCACCTGTTGCGCGAAGCCAGTATCGAACGGGCCATCGCCGCGGTGCCTGATACCGACGAGATCTTCCGCCGAAATATCCGCACGCTGCGTGAGTTGGGCCACGCGGGCTGGCAGCGGCTATGGCGCGACTAGCGCCAATGTCTTGCGCATCGGAACGAATTCGATGCTCTCGCCGTGCCCCACCTCGAAATGCACCATGTCGGCGCTGCTGTAGCCACGGGCGGCATAGAGTTTCACGCCGGGGAGAGTGGCCATGAGTTCCACCTTGGAAAAACCGTGGGCGAGCGCTTCTTTCTCGCAAGTCTCGAGCAACAGCGACCCGACGCCGCGGCGGGCGCTGCAGGGTTCTACGAAAAAAGCTCGAATCTTTGCCGCCTGCGTGCGCGGATCGAGCTTGGAGGAATCGCGCCCGCCACGGGCGTCGCCGCCGAACAAAGTCGCGCGATAGCTCCAGCCGCCGCAGCCGACCGGCCGGCCGTCTTCCTCGGCCAAAAAATAAGTCTGATCGGCGAGCAATTGAGTGTCGACCCCGAAGGCGCCGCGCAGCGCCCCCTCAACCTGCGCGGGCCGGTAATCGTCCGCACTCAGCGCCCGTGCTGACCGGGCGATCAGCGCTTCGATTTGCGGGACGTCGGCGAGTGTGGCCTTGCGTAAGGCGATCATTCAGGACCCATTGTAACCCGAGACCCGAGTCTCGGGCGGGAGCGATTCGTCGGCCGGCCTGGTCCATGCTAATCTTTCTTCGCCGCTCACAAAAATCAGGTTCACGGAGGATACTGTGTACACCAAACCAGCCGCACCTCGAAGCATCGGCGGAGTCCTCGATGACGCCATCAAGCTCTATCGCGACGCCTTTGCAAAATCCTGGCCATTGGCGTTGATTGGGCAAGTGGTGATTGCAGCGCCTCTGTTGGTCATTCGGCTGCAACTCGCCGCCGTTCCCGGCGTCG
>JANXZQ010000048.1 GCA_025355445.1 Gammaproteobacteria bacterium | reverse complement strand
CATCATCGGGCACGATTGGGGCGCCAACATCGCCTGGTATGCGGCGCTGTTTCGTCCGGACGTGTTTCCCGCTGTTGCCGCTCTCAGCGTGCCATTTCGACAGCGCGGTCCGGCGCCACCCCTGCAGATGTTGCGCAAGGCAGGCCAGCTCTCGCATTACTGGTTTCATTTTCAAGAACCCGGCGTCGCTGAGGGAGAATTCGAACTCGATCCGCGCACGGCGTTGCGCCGCGTTCTATATTCGATCTCCGGCGATGCGCCAGCCGCAACACGGCGGCTCACATTGCAGCCCGGTAAGGGCTGGCTGGCCAACACCATCGATCCCGAACATCTGCCCGCTTGGCTCACCGACGCGGATCTCGACCACATGGCCGCTGAATTCAAGCGCTCCGGTTTTCGCGGCGGACTCAACTGGTATCGAAACATCGATCGCAACTGGGAACTCACGGCACCGTGGGCGGGCGCCTTGATTCACCAGCCTGCCCTGTTCATAGCCGGCAGCGCAGATCCCGTCATCGCTTTGGGCTCCGGAGCCTCAGCCCTGCAGTCTCTCGCGACAACAGTGCCTGGCTTGACTCGCCAATTGCTCATCGACGGTGCCGGGCACTTCATCCAGCAAGAACGTCCGCAGCGGTTAAACCAAGCCCTGCTTGAGTTCCTGGACGCCCTACCCCAATGGCGGCGGCGTCACGATGCTTAAGACCGTCGACGATCACTATGCCCAGCTGTTGGGTCCGGTCTACGCATGGATGGTGGGTGATCTCGATACCGCCTTCGCGCGCAGCGATGCCGATCTCGACGCACTGTCGCCACCGTCGCGACAGTTGCCAAAGCCCGACGCCGCGGCCGTCGATCTGGGCGCGGGCTTTGGACTGCATGCCATTCCGCTGGCACGGCGCGGCTTCTCTGTCGTGGCAGTGGATAGTTGTGAAATTCTGTTGCAGGACCTGCGGCAGCGCACGGGATCGCTCCCCATCCGTACCGTCAACGCCAACTTGCTCGACTTCAGGGCACACCTTGCCGCACCCGCCGATGTCATCCTCTGTATGGGCGATACCCTGACCCACTTGCCCGATCAATCCAGTGTCGAAGCGCTTTTCAAAGATGCGGCGGCGAGCCTCAATCCCGGCGGATTATTTATCGCCACGTTCCGCGACTACGTCACGGCTACGCTGCAGGACGAAGCCCGCTTCATTCCGGTTCGCAGCGATGCCGACCGAATACTCACATGCTTTCTGGACTATGCGGACGCCACCGTGACGGTTCATGATCTCTTGTACCAGCGCGAAGGCGGCTCATGGCGGTTGCATGTCGGTAGCTACCGCAAGCTGCGCCTGGCACCGCAGTGGGTCGACCGGCAACTGTACTCTCTCGGCCTCGCCGTGGTGCGCGATACGGTTCCCGGAGGAATGGTTCGCGTCACGGCGCGTAAACCGCCGGCCGCGGCCGAGGGCCGCACCGGTGGCGGTGCCGGCGCGGGCACCGGCTCATGAAAATCGCCGTGTTATTCGGCGGCACCAGCGAGGAGCGGGACGTCTCGATCGCGAGCGCAGGGCAAATCATCCCGGCGTTGCGTGCTCTCGGGCATCAGGTGTTCGCGGTGGACACGGCGGCCGGACGCTGGGATTTGAGCAGGAGCAACGACTGTTATCGGCCGCGGTGGCAGCGACGCCGCCGTCTACGACGGAGATCGCCCGCGTTCGAGGACGTGCCTTGGCGCTTGCGCCGGGGACGGCCGACTTCCGCGATGCGGACGTGGTGTTCATTGCGCTGCACGGCGGCGCCGGTGAGGATGGCCGCATTCAATCGGTGCTGGACTTAGCCGGCGTGGCCTACACCGGCAGCAATCACATCGCGAGCGCTGCCGCCATGGACAAGGACATGAGCAAGCGCCTGTTTCGCTCGGTGGGAGTGCCTACGCCCGATTGGATGATGGCGCCGGCGGCGAGCGGGGTCGTGGGCGCATCGCTTGGCTGGCCCGTGATCGTGAAGCCCAACAAGCAGGGTTCCACCGTGGGCTTGAGCGTGGTTCGCGAAGCGGCAGCTTTGCAGGACGCGGTTGAGCGCGCCTTGCGCTACGACGACGAAGTCATGGTCGAGCGGTTCGTTTCGGGACGTGAGTTCACGGTGGGCATTCTCGATGGAGTCGCATTACCGGCGGGCGAGATAATTGCGCCGGGTGAGGTGTTCGACTACGAGTCGAAATACCAATCGGGCGGCGCTCGCGAGGTGTTCCCCGCCGACATGCCGGCGGCGGAGTCGGCGCTAATTCAGGATTACGCGCGCCGCGTCCATGGCGTGCTGAAGTTGGGCGCCTATAGCCGGATTGATTTCAGGCGCGATGCCGCGGACGGATTCTGGTGCCTGGAAGCCAACTCCCTGCCCGGCATGACTGCGACCAGTCTGCTGCCGCAAGCAGCCAAGGCGGCGGGCATCGAATTCCCGCAGCTCATCGAACGCATCTGCAGCGGCGCTCTCAAGCGCCGTTAGCGCCCGCGCCCGCGGCTACGGCTGCGGCTGCGGCGATGCGCGCCAAGCCCGCCTCGATCGACTGCTTCACCTCTTCGTTGAGGTCGCGCGGGTTCTTGCCGGCGGAATCGATGGGCTCGCCGATCACGACGCGGATGGTCCCTGGCCTTTTCAAGAACCCGCGCCGCGCCCAGAATTTGCCGGCGTTGTGCGATAGCGGCACTACGCTCTTGCCGGATGCGATCGCGAGCAAGGCTCCGCTCACGCCGAACTTGCGCGTTTCACCGGCGACTACTCGCGTGCCCTCGGGAAAAATGATGATCCACAACCCGTCTCGGAGGCGCGCCTTTCCCTGGTCGATCACTTGGTTCACCGCGCGATGCCCTTCACCGCGGTTGATCGCAATGGGTCGGAGCAGCTTCAGGCCCCAACCGACGAAGGGAATCCACAGCAATTCTCGCTTCAGCACCCACACCTGCGGCGGGAAAATGAGAAATTGCGCCACGGTTTCCCAGGCCGATGTGTGATTGCTCATGACGATGTGATTGCCGGCTGGAATGCGCTCGCGGCCTTCCACGACGTACTTGAGTCCGCACAGCCATTCCAGCACCCAGAGCAGGATCCGGGCCCACGTGCGGGCGATGGCAAATTGCGCGCTATAGGGCAACCAAAACCCGAGCGCCATCACGCCTCCGAACAGGCACGCCGATGCCATCATGTAGGTGGTGAAAATCAGCGATCGAAGCAGTTGCACGGGGTCGGTTCAACCCGGCAGGCGCGACAGATCGGCGACTCCGCCGAGCAGTTGCTGTACGTCGCGCAGCAGCGCGAGACGGTTATTGCGCCGCTCGATGTTCTCGTCCATCACCATGACGCGCTCGAAAAATAGATCGACGGGTGCTCTTAGGGCCACCAGGGCTTTGAGGCTGTCCGCATAGCGGCGCTGCGCGGCCGCGTTTTGCACCGGAACGCGCAAATCGCTCAAAACTTGGTGCAGCTGCCGTTCCGCGTCCTCGGTCAGCGCAGCGGCGTCGACGGCCGCATCACCGGCCGGAGCGGTCTTGCGCAGGATATTGGCAATGCGTTTATTGATGGCCGCGAGAACGCCGGCTTCCGGAACGCCCAAGAATTCCTTTAGTGCCTGCAAACGCGTGACCGCGTCGAGCGGTGAGCGCGGACGGTTCGCGAACACGGCGTCGAGCATTTCCGGCGTGGTGCCCGCCTCTTCCAACAGCATCCCGCGCAGCCGTTCGGCAATAAAATCGTAAACCTCGCCGACCACGCCCGGCCGCCGTACCGGCTGTGCCGCGGCGGCCTCTTCCAGTAATTCGCACAAGTCCATTTCCAAGCGCCCTTCGAGCAGGATACGCAACACGCCTAAGGCAGAGCGTCGCAGGCCAAAGGGATCCTTGGTGCCGGTCGGCCGCTGCTCGATGGCGAAAATCCCCACCAAAGTATCGATCTTGTCGGCGAGCGCCACCGCTTGCCCGGTCTTGGTGGTGGGCAAGGAATCACCTGCGTATCGCGGGCGGTAGTGCTCTTCGAGGGCCAGTGCCAATTCGTGAGGCTCTCCCTGTGCGGCGGCGTAGTAGCGGCCCATGGTGCCCTGCAGTTCCGGAAATTCACCCACCATCGCCGTCATCAAGTCAGCCTTGGCGAGCGCGGCCGCGCGCTCCACCAAGGAACCGGCGCCGATGCGTACGCCGATCGTTTGCGCGAGCGCCTGCACGCGCTGCGTCTTCTCGGCGTAGCTGCCGAGCTTCGCCTGAAATGTTACGCCGCCTAAGCGGGCCGCGTGCGCGTCGAGCGACAGCTTCAGATCCTGCTCCCAGAAGAAGGCTGCGTCGCTCAAGCGAGGCCGCACCACGCGTTCGTTGCCCGCGCGAACCTTGGATGGGTCGCGGCTCGCGATGTTGCTGACGGTGACGAACCAGCCCGACAACTGACCGTCGGCGCCCTGTACCGCGAAGTAGCGCTGATGGTCCTGCACCGTGGCAATCACCACCTCGCGCGGCAGCCCCAAGAATCGCTGTTCGTATTGGCCGGCGATCGGCACGGGCCATTCGACCAGCGCGGTGACCTCGTCCAGCAGATCGGTCTCGATCAGCGCCGTGGCACCTTCTGCGGTGGCGGCCGCGGCCGCCGTCACCCCGGCCCGAATCAACTCGCGGCGCGCATCAAAATCCGCCACCACCTTGGCGCGGCGCAGCCTGCGCTCGTAGTCCTTGGCGGTTTTGAGCGTCAAGGCCTTCGGTGCATGAAAGCGATGGCCGAAGGTGATTCGGCCGGCGGCCAGTCCCAGAACTTCGGCAGGAATCACCGTCTCGCCGAACAAAAGAATCACGCCGTGCACCGGCCTTACGAACTCGACGCTGCGGGCGCCCCAGCGCATGCGCTTGGCAATGGGCAATGCGGCGACGGCTTGATTCACGATATGGGCCAGCAGGCTCGCCGTGGCAGCACCTCGCTCGATGCCGCGGAACATCAGCCACTCGCCTTTGTCGGTCTTGACCTGAGTGAGTTCCGTCACCGGCACGGCGCAGTTCTTGGCGAAGGCGATGGCGGCTTGGGTGGGTACGCCTTGCGCATCGAAGGAAGCCTTGAGCGGCGGCCCGCGCCGTTCGACTTGCTTGTCGGGCTGGTGCTCCGCCAATTTCCTCACCAGCACGGCGAGCCGGCGCGGAGTCGCGAAGCCCTGCACCTTGCCGTGCGGAACGCCGGCGTCGTCGATGCCTTTGGTGACGCCCGCGGTCAGGGCCGCCGACAGACCCGACAAGGTGCGCGGCGGTAATTCCTCCGTGAAGAGCTCGAATAGAAAATCCTGCGAGCTCATCAGGCAACCCGCTCCGCCGCGGTTTTCCTGAGCAACGGAAATCCCAACGCTTCGCGGCTGGCGCGATAGCCTTCTGCGACGCCGCGCGCCAGCGTGCGCACCCGCAGTATGAATCTCTGTCGCTCGGTGACGGACACTGCGTGCCGCGCATCGAGCAAATTGAACGTGTGCGAAGCCTTCACCATTTGTTCATAGGCGGGCAGCACCAATTTGTCGTCGAGCAACCGCTGACAGGCGAGCTCATGGACGTCGAACTGCGTCGACAACACCGCGGTGTCGGCCTTCTCGAAATTGTATGTGGACTGCTCCACCTCGTTCTGGTGGAACACATCGCCATAAGTGACGGTACCGAACGGGCCGTCGGTCCAAACGATATCGAAAATGCTTTCTTTGCCTTGGATGTACATTCCCAGGCGCTCGAGCCCGTACGTGATCTCGCCCATCACGGGGCGGCAATCCAAGCCGCCTACTTGCTGAAAGTAGGTGAACTGCGAGACCTCCATGCCGTTCAGCCACACCTCCCACCCAAGGCCCCAGGCACCCAAAGTCGGCGACTCCCAGTTGTCCTCGACGAAGCGCACGTCATGGGTCAGCAAATCGAAGCCCAGGTAGCGCAGGGACCCTAAGTACAGCTCCTGAAAGTCGTCGGGCGAAGGCTTGATGCAGACCTGGAACTGATAGTAGTGCTGCAGGCGAAACGGGTTGTTGCCGTAGCGGCCATCCGTGGGCCGGCGGGACGGCTGAACATAGGCCGCACTCCAGGGCTCCGGACCGACGGCGCGTAGAAACGTCCCCGTGTGAAAGGTCCCGGCGCCCATCTCCATGTCGTACGGTTGAAGGATGACGCAGCCTTGGTCGGACCAGTATTTCTGCAGCGCAAAAATGAGATCTTGAAAGGTGCGCGGCGGCTTGGGTTGCGCTTGGACCATGGGTGCTCGCGGCGAGGCAAAGCTCGCGAGTATAGCGACGCCACCTGTCAGTGTCTTAAGTTAACCGCGCACCTAATTCGCTCACGACAAGGCTTCATGTGTTCTGCGAGCGCGAATTTCTCGTCCAAAGCCGTGCATCGCACCAAAGAAGTGCAATGATTTTGGCCCTTTGATCCATTATGATGCACGAGCCTGCAGTCCCCATTGCAAGTGCTTGATCCATATATGCATCACGGTGGCACATTTGCTGCATTACGAGATAACCCCCAGCTGGCCTGGCAAACATTAACCTTTCGCGAGGACGCCCATGACTCCGGCCGATGTTTTGAAATTGATCAAGGAAAAAGAAGCGACATTTGTTGATCTGCGCTTTACCGACACGATCGGCAAGGAGCAGCACGTGACCATCCCTGCGCGGTTGGTGGATGAGGGTTTTTTCAAGGACGGCAAGATGTTCGACGGCTCCTCCATCGGCGGTTGGAAGGGCATCAATGAGTCGGACATGATTTTGATGCCCGATCCTGCGACCGCGGTCATCGATCCGTTCTATGAACAGACGACGCTTGATTTGCGTTGCGATGTGATCGAACCGATGACCATGCAGGGCTATGAACGCGACCCGCGCTCCCTGGGCAAGCGCGCGGAGGCGTATTTGAAATCCTCGGGGATTGCCGATTCGGCGCTGTTTGGGCCGGAGAATGAGTTCTTCATATTCGATAATGTCACGGTCAGTTCGGGCATGAACGGCTGCGCCTACGAGGTCGACTCCTACGAAGGGGCCTGGAACTCCGGAAAGACCTACGAGGAGGGCAACAAGGGCCATCGTCCGGGGATCAAGGGCGGCTATTTTCCGGTGCCGCCGGTGGATTCGCAGCAGGACATTCGCACCGCCATGTCGATGGCCTGCGAGGAAATGGGCCTGAAGTTCGAGGTGCATCACCACGAGGTGGCGACCGCGGGCCAGGGCGAGATCAACGTTGCCGCCAACACCTTGACCAAAAAGGCCGATGAGGTGCAGATCCTCAAATACGCCCTGCAAAACGTGGCGCACGGCTATGGCAAGACCTTGACCTTCATGCCCAAGCCCATTGTCGGGGACAACGGCAGCGGCATGCACGTGCACCAATCCTTGCAGAAGGACGGCAAGGCGCTGTTTGCCGGCGATAAGTACGGCGGCTTATCGGACATTGCGCTGTACTACATCGGCGGCATCATCAAGCATGCGCGCGCCATCAATGCCTTCACCAATGCGAGCACCAACAGCTACAAGCGCTTAGTGCCCGGGTTCGAAGCCCCGGTGAAGCTCGCCTACTCGGCGCGCAACCGCTCCGCCTCCATCCGCATTCCCTGGATCTCCAATCCAAAGGGCCGGCGCATCGAGGTGCGGTTCCCGGATGCGACCGCCAATCCGTACTTCGCCTTCGCCTCGATGCTCCTAGCGGGCATAGACGGCATTCAAAATAAGATCCATCCGGGGGACCCGGCGGATAAGGATTTGTACGACTTGGCGCCCGAGGAGGACAAGAAGATCCCCACCGTGTGCCATTCCTTGGACATGGCGCTGGACTACTTGGATAAGGATCGCGGGTTCTTAAAGGCGGGCGGCGTGTTCACCGATGACCTGATCGATGCCTACATTGAGCTGAAGATGAAGGAGGTTACCCGCCTGCGCATGACTACCCATCCGATCGAAGTGGAGATGTATTACAGCCTGTGAGGCTTCGGACGGGTCCGCGAGGGTCCTTAAAGGGACCTTAAAGGGACCTTAAACAAACCTGAAGGTGACGGCGTTCACGACGCCGTCACCTGATTTTGTGACAAGGAGTGGATAGGGCTATGCTTCGCACTTATGCACCCTTGGAGACCATGGATAGTGCTGGCGAGCCTCGCGGCGTTTGCGGGGCAGGCCGCCGTGATCTACAAATGGACCGACGCACAGGGTGTGGTCCACTATTCCGATCAGTCGGTGCCCGGCGCCCAAAAGATCTATATGACCAGTCCGGCAGCGGCCGGGCCGGGCGCACCGTCGAACTCGAATGTGCAGACTTCGGCGATCCCGGGCAATGCTGCGAAGCAGGAATACAGCATCATTGCCGTTACATCGCCGACCGCCGAGCAATCATTTTTCGGCGACGAGCCCATTGGAGTGGCCCTGGCCCTCGATCCCAGCCTCAAGGCCGGCGACACGGTGACCTGGCACTTGAATGGACAGCAACTCGCCGACCAGGGACCGGGTACGACTCAATTCACGTTGCCGCACTTGGATCGCGGCACGTACGCCATCGCGGCAACGGTCACGGATCCGCAAACGGGAGTAACGCAGAGCACGCCCAGCGTGACGTTCTACGTCCGGCAACCCTCGGCTCTATCGCCGCAGCACAGAACACCCTAGCGCGCTGTCTTCGCCAACCGGATACTCGGTTTGGCCGCTGAATTTCAGTTGAGTACGGTGCGGATCGAGGGCACCGAGTTGCTCGATGCGCTAGTCACCGGCGTGTTCCTGCTGGATCAAGATCTGAATGTCGGCTATTTGAACGCTGCTGCGCAAACGCTGCTCGGCTTGGGCCCAAACCAAGCGCTCGGGCGCAACATCACGGAACTGACGCGCGGGGCAGAAACCCTGCTGCCGCTGTTCGATCGTGCACGCAAGGGCGGCGAGGGCGTGGTGCAACGCGAACTCGCATGGCCGGCGTCCGGCGGCGTCGATCGGATTCTCGACTGCGCCGTGACGCAGATAACTTTTGGTCAGGACCATGCGCGTCTGTTGCTCGAAATAGAGGACATTACACAGCATCGGCGGCTGACTCGAGAAAATGCGCTGCTGGCGCAACTCGGCGGCAGCCGTCTGATGGTCCGCCAGCTCGCTCACGAGATCAAAAATCCTCTCGGAGGCTTGCGCGGCGCTGCCCAACTCCTGGAACGGGAACTCCTGGATCCGGCGCTGCGCGAGTACACGCGGGTCATCATCAGCGAAGCCGATCGGCTCGCGAATTTGCTCGACTCCATGCTGGGGCCCGGCCGCCCGCCCGCGAAGCAGCTGATCAACGTGCATGAAATCTTGGAGCGGGTCTATCACTTGCTGCGCAGCGAGGCGCCGGACGGCGTCACCGTTGATCGCGACTACGATCCCAGCCTGCCGCCGCTCACGGTGGATCCGAACCACATCATTCAGGCCATGCTGAATCTCGGGCGCAACGCCATCCAAGCTCTGTCGGGCGGCAACATACCCTCGCCGCGCCTGATCTTGCGCACGCGCGCGGTGAGCAATGCCAGCGTCGGCGCACATCGCCATCGGCTGGTGGCATCGATTCAATTCGAAGACAACGGCCCCGGCGTCCTCTCAGAAATTTGCGACACCATTTTTTATCCGCTGGTGTCCGGCCGCGCCGACGGCACAGGTTTAGGCTTAGGCATCGCCCAGGACCTCGTCAGCCGCCACGGCGGCCTGATCGAGTTCGACAGCGCTCCGGGTAGAACCATATTCGTCATTTCTCTACCCATGGACAGCCAATGAACTCGAAGCCTCTGCAAGTTTGGTTGGTCGACGACGATGCGTCCATTCGATGGGTGCTCGAGAAGGCGCTGAAGGGGGGCGGCATGGTGGCGAAGTGCTTCGATGCAGCCGACAACGTCCTCACGGCCCTGCGTTCCGACGCCCCCGACGTACTCATGACCGACATCCGCATGCCAGGGCGCTGCGGACTCGATCTGCTCAAGGAAATTCAAGTCTCGCGGCCCGGCCTGCCCGTCATCGTGATGACGGCGCATTCCGATCTGGACGCGGCGGTGGCTGCCTATCAGGGCGGCGCCTTCGAGTATCTGCCTAAACCCTTCGACATCGATAAAGCCGTGGATCTGGTACGCCGCGCCGCACAGCAGGCAACGGTATCCATCGACGTCGAGGCCGCAAGGCGAAGTATTCCGGAATTGCTGGGACAGGCGGCCGCCATGCAGCAAGTGTTTCGCGCGGTGGGCAGATTGTCGCGTTCCAGCATGACGGTGCTGATCACCGGGGAATCCGGTACCGGCAAAGAGCTCGTGGCGCGCGCACTGCATCGCCACAGCCCACGTTCCAACAAGGCCTTCGTCGCCCTGAATACCGCGGCTTTCACCGCGGACCTCCTGGAGTCGGAGCTGTTCGGCCACGAGAAGGGCGCATTTACCGGCGCCGACGCGCTGCGTCGCGGACGTTTCGAGCAGGCCGATGGCGGCACGCTGTTTCTCGACGAAATCGGCGACATGTCTCCGGCACTGCAGACGCGCCTGTTGCGGGTACTCGCGGAAGGTGAATTCTATCGGGTCGGCGGGCAGACGCCGGTGAAGGTCGACGTGCGCGTCATCGCCGCGACTCACCAGCATCTGGAAACGCGCGTGAACTCAGGCCACTTTCGCGAGGACCTGCTGCACCGGCTGAATGTGATCCGCATCGAGATCCCGCCGCTGCGTGAACGGCGGGAAGATATTCCGGAATTATTGAAGCATTACTTGGCGGTGGCCGGGCAGGAACTGGGGGTGGAACCCAAGCTGCTGACCACCCGGGCCGAGGCCGCACTTGTGACCTTCGATTGGCCGGGCAATGTGCGTCAACTCGTCAACGCCTGCCGGCGCCTGACGGTCACCGCGCCGGGGCGTGAGATTCGCGCCGAGGACATTCCACCGGATTTGGGCGGTGCAGTGCCGGGGCACACCGCGAATCACGACTGGATGGCAAAGCTCTCGCACTGGGCCGAGCAGGAATTGGATGCGGGCACGCAGCGCTTGCTCGATCAGGCGGTACCTGAGGTCGAGCGCATCTTGATTCGCGTCGCGCTGCGCAAGGCCGATGGATTGAAGCAAGATGCAGCCAAACTTCTGGGATGGGGCCGCAACACGCTGACGCGCAAAATGAAGGAATTGGGCATGGAGGACGCCGCCTAAACGCCGCGGTTGCCGTGCAGGGATTGACCGACCGCCGCGCAAGCCGAAGGCTGCGGTTATAATTCCGCGATGAACGATTATTTTGCGCACAAATTGGACGCGGCCGAGCAACTGCTGCTCGGCATTCCACCCTTGGATTGGCTGCTCGCCGGAATGGTGGGCATTGCCGTGTGGGCGGGCCTGTGGATCGTGAGGCGGCTGATCACAGCACGCTTCCAGAAGTATTCCGCCGCACAACATCGTCTGCCGATCAGGCTCATCGGATATCTGATCGGCAATACCAAGCAGTTTCTGTTCTTTGCCGTCGCGCTGTACGCCGCCGCGGCCGGTCTGGCACTGCCGGACAGAGTTCATCACATCGTCTCGAATCTGGTGCTGATCCTCGTCCTGATGCAAATCGGGCTGTGGGCCGGCCGCGCCGTACGCTACTACTTGGAGATGAAGGAGTTGGAGCGCGGCGCGGACCGGGCGTTCGCCGGCTCGCTGGACATCATCAATTTCGTCGCGCGCATGCTCATCTGGTCGCTGCTGATCCTGGTCGCTCTCGACAATCTCGGCATCAATATTACCGCACTGCTCGCGGGCCTCGGAGTCGGCGGCGTCGCCGTGGCCCTGGCATTGCAAAACGTGCTCGGCGACTTGTTCGCCTCGCTGTCGATCGCGCTCGACAAACCCTTCGTCGTCGGCGACAACCTCGTGATCGACACGTTCACCGGCACGGTCGAACATATCGGCATCAAGACCACACGCTTGCGAAGTGAAACCGGGGAACAAATCATCATGTCCAACGCCGACATGCTGAAAAGCCGCGTGCGCAATTTCGGACGCATGCAGGAACAGCGGGCGCTGACCACCATCCGGGTCACTTACACCACGCCCGCGGAAACGCTGCGCAGCATCCCCAAGATGCTCGAGAGCGTCGTGCGCGAACAGGCCAATGCGCGTTTCGACCGCTGCCACTTGAAAACCCTGGGCGAATCGGCCCTGCACTTCGAGCTGTCGTACTTCGTGCAGCAGCCGAGCGTCAATCCCCTGCTCGATCTGCAGCAGGCGGTGAATTTCCGCATCATCGACGAGTTCCAACGCCTCGGCGTGGAATTCGCCTATCCCACCCAACTCGTCATGGTGGACGACCGGCGCCCGGCATAGCGCCGTGTTCCACATCGTGCTGTTCGAGCCCGAGATTCCGCCGAACACCGGCAATGTCATTCGCCTTTGCGCAAATACCGGCGCGGCCCTGCACCTGGTGAAGCCGCTGGGATTTCGTTTGGATGATAAAAGCCTGCAGAGGTCCGGGCTTGACTATCACGATCTCGCATCCGTCAAAGTTCACGAGAATCTCGAAGCCTGCGTGATCGAACTGAAGACCGCGCGGCTGTTTGCCGTGGAGACCGGCGGCCGGCAGCGCTACACCGATGTAGCCTATCGCGAGGGCGACGCGTTTCTATTCGGTCCGGAGACCCGCGGCCTCTCGGACGAAATCCTGGATAGGGTTGGGCGCGACTCGTCCCTGTTCATCCCCATGCGCGCGCAAAGCCGCAGCATCAATCTATCCAATGCCGTCGCGCTGGTGGCGTACGAGGCCTGGCGTCAGCTGGGATTCAGAGGTTGCTCATAGCAAGAAGCTGCCCTCGAGCACCGATACGCAGCGGCCGCCGATAAAGGTGTCGATCACCGCTCCCTCCCGAATCGTCGTGCGCCCGAGCAGCAAGCTGGGACGTCCCAGGTCCACGCCCTGGTGGATGCGCCAGGCACTCTCGGTCCGGTCGCTGACCGTGCCGCCGTCACCGCTGCGGTCGTTGGACTCGAGCGACGTGAGCAGGGTAATCGCCGCCGCGCAGGCGCTGCCCGTGGCAGGGTCTTCCATGACGCCGTCCAGCGGCGCGAATGTGCGTGCATGCAGAACGGCCTCGCGCGATTCATCAGGCGCCCGCCAGTACGCGAATACGGCGTCCGCGCCGTCCAGCGGCAACAGTGCCGCATGCGCCGCAATGTCCGGCTTCGAGCGGCGCAGAGCATCGCGACTGCAGAGCTCAACGGCCAGAAACGGCAGGCCGACGGATATCACCTGCGGGGGGTGTAACTGCATGGCAATGTCGGGCGGGTCGAGCGACAAGCACGCCGCCGCGATTTCTCGCGGCACCGTGCTTTTGCGCGACAGAGATTGCGGTGCACGCAGTTCCGCACCGACCACGCTGCCGCTCTCTCGCAGCAGCGTCAGCGGCACGAGTCCGGCGGACTCCTCGAACAGGAAGTGTCCACGCGCAGTCGCCGCGGCGAATCGGGTGTCGCGCGCCAGCACGAAGGCGGTTCCGACATTCGGGTGGCCGGCGAAGGGCACTTCGATGCGAGGCGTAAAAATTCGCACCTTGGCGGTGTGCGCGGCATCATCCGGCGGCAGAATGAAGGTGGTCTCCGAATAGTTGAACTCGAGAGCGATGGATTGCATCTGGCTGCTCGAGAGATGCTCGGCGTCCAAAACCACCGCCAGCGGATTGCCGCCGAATATCCGGTCGGTGAACACATCAGTAGTGGCGTAGCGGCGCCGCATGCCTGCCATGTCAGTACTCCGCTTCCGAGCGGACGTCCCGCCCCATCAATGCCTGAACCGCGGCACGAACCGCTTTGCCCTCATGCATGACGCGATAAATCTCCTGGCAAATCGGCATGTCCACCATCAGGCGCCGCGCTACGGCATAGACCGCGCGCGCGGCCGGCACGCCTTCCACTACTTGATGAATGCCGTTCTGCGCCTCGTCGAGAGATTGCCCCTTCCCGAGCGCCATGCCGAAACGGCGATTGCGCGATTGATCGTCGGTGCAGGTGAGAACCAGATCGCCCAAGCCGGCGAGTCCCATGAAGGTGTCGCGAGTTGCGCCGAGTTTGACGCCCAGGCGCATCATCTCCGCCAGTCCGCGCGTGATCAATGCCACGCGTGTGTTGGCGCCGAAACCCATGCCGTCCGCTATCCCCGAGCCAATGGCGATGACATTCTTCACCGCACCTCCGACTTCGACGCCCATGATGTCGGTTTGGGTGTAGGCACGGAAATTAGGCCCCGACAGGCTCAGCGCCAGTTCCTTGGCGAAGCGCTCGTCCGCCGAGGCCACTGTCATGGCGGTCGGCAATCCGGCGCCCACCTCTTTGGCAAAGGTGGGGCCGGACAGCACTGCTCCCGGCCGGCCGCCCAGAACCTCTGCAGCAACCTGGTGCGGCAACTGTCCGCTGTTGATCTCGAACCCTTTGGTTGCCCAGGCGACGCGCGTGTCGGGACCCAAGTGCGGTTTGATGCTTTCCAGGCCTTCGCGAAATGCATGCGACGGGATGGCGATGAGCGCGTCGCGTGCGCCGTTCAATGCCGCCTTCAGGTCGGCCGTGACCTGCAATGCATGGGGGAATGCCGCACCCGGCAAGTAACGGTCGTTGCGCCGTGCGCGGCGCATGGCATCGATCTGGGCGCCGTCTCGTCCCCATAGCTGCGTGGGATGGCCTTCGCGTGCAAGTTGAATGGCGAGCGCAGTGCCCCAGGACCCGGCGCCGATCACCGTCATCGCTTCTACGCGCCGGTCGGGCATCGTCTCCCTCGTGACCGTCCGGCCTAGTTGACCAGACCCGATTGCGGGACTTCCGACGCCTGCGCGAAAAGAACCTCGAAATTGACCAGCGGCAGGAGGAAATTCGGGAAGCCGCCTTTGACGATCAAGTCCGAAATCACTTCGCGGGCGTAGGGAAACAGCACGCTGGGGCAGAAGCTGCCGATCAGACGTTTCAGGTCCTCCACCGACGCACCGGCGATCGAGAACACGCCCGCCTGCTTCACCTCGACCAAGTACAGCGTCGCCTCGCCCTGCTTCGCCTCGAGAGTAATGGTGAGCAGCACCTCACGCACGTCCGCCGCGAGTTCTTCCGCAGAGGTATTCATGTTGAGCTGAAACTTCGGTTCCCATGCCTGGTTGTTCGGCAATCGCGGCCCATTCGGCGATTCGTAAGAACAATCCTTCAGGTAAACGCTCTGCAGGCTCACCTGAACACCGCCGATATTTGCTTCCGGACCCGGAGTGCTAACCTCGTTCATCATTCCCCCTGAATTAAGCGATCGAGCTCGCCGCTGCGATCGAGTTCGATAAGATCATCGCAACCGCCCACATGCCGGTCGCCAATAAATATCTGCGGAACCGTACGCCGGTTGCTGCGCGCAATCATTTCCTCGCGAAGCTTGGGCTCATCCTCAACGTTGATTTCACTGAAAACGACATTCTTCCCGGCCAGCAAGTCCTTGGTGCGCCGGCAATAGGGACACCAGTCCGACGTGTACACCGTCACGGCGGGCTGAGTCACTTCAAACTTCCCTTGCCCCCGGGCGTCTTCGCCAAAGGTAAATTGTCCTTCAACCAGGCATTCAGGCCGCCCTGCAGATTGAACACCTTGGTGAAACCGAGCTTGGTCAGAGTGCGTGCGCCGCCGGCGCCAGCAGTGCCGCTGTCGTCATAGGTGATCACGTTCTTGTCGCGCCACTTCTTCAAACTCTCGGCCTGGGCCGCAAGTTCCGCCAGGGGCACATTGCGCGCGTCGCCGATGTGGCCGGCGTCGTACGATTCCTTGCCGCGCAGGTCGATCACGAGCGCGCCCTGGTTCATGAGCCGCACGGCTTGCATCGCGGTCAATGCGGCAAACGCCTGCATGCGTTCGCGAATCTCATAAAATGCCACGGCGGCGGCGGCCACGGCGGCGGCGGCGGCTAGGTAAGGGTGATGGCCAATGAACTCGAACAGTCGCTGCATGCGGCTCGCACAGGGGTTTTTCGGGTCGGCAAGTATAGCAGTGGGCTCAAGGCTTGTATGCTTGACACCCTTACATGAAACCCCCTTGTAACAGACACCTTAAGGGTTTATGCATCGCTTTCTTGGCGAGCGCGCTTCTTTGCGGTTCTGCGTGGACAGCGCCGGGCGAGCCCGCCGACTCTGCGCAGGCCAAGGCCAAACTCGCTGCGGTACGCGCACGGATTGCCGTGCTCACCAGCCGTCTGGGCGACGAGCTCAAGCAACGCAATGCCTTGAGCGCGCGCCTGCGTGATGCGGAACTGGTGATTACGGCAAAGCGCCGGCAAGTCGATGGCTTGCGCGCGGCCCAGGCAGTAGCGGAGCGGCGCCGATCCGAATTGCGCGGTGAGCAGGTGCGCGAGCAGGAAGCGCTCAAATCCGAACGGGAGTCTTTGGCGGCGCTGTCGAGGGCCGCCTACATGATAGGCCGCGAGGAACAACTTAAGCTGCTCCTCAACCAGGACGATCCGGCCGGCCTCGGCCGGACGCTCACTTACTACGGATATTTCGCCGCCGCGCGCAACGGCAAGATCGAAGAGATCCAGGGTCATGTGACCCGTCTGCAGCATTTGGTCGCGGAAATCGATCAACAGACCGCGGCGCTCAAAGCGCTCGAGGGCGATGCGAGCCGCGAGATGGCCGGCTTGGAGCGCGCGCGCGCCGACCGTACCGACGCACTGTCGGCGCTCACCAAGCAGGTGTCCAGCGGCAATCAGCGGCTGGCCGATTTGAAACGGGAGGAAGCGGCGGTGGAGTCGCTGGTGGCGGATCTGGCGCGGGTTCTGCAGGATTTCCCCGTCGATTCCTCGCAGAGCTTCGAGGGGATGCGCGGTAAACTTCCTTGGCCCGTGCTCGGGCACGTCACGGCGCGCTACCAGGCACAGCAGTCCAGTTCCTCGCCGGGGGTGCGCTGGAACGGCGAAATGATCGAGGCAGAGCGCGGCGCGAAGGTGCGCGCTGCCTACTTCGGCCGCGTGGTATATGCCGATTGGCTGCAGGGCCTTGGATTGCTGCTCATCATTGCCCACAGCGGCGGTTACATGACTCTGTACGGCCACGCAGAGGTGCTCTACAAATCGGTGGGCGACTGGGTCGCACCGGGCGATGTGATCGCTGCCTTGAGCGACAGCGGCGGCGCCCCTCAGCTGTATTTCGAAATTCGCGCCGGGCGCAAGACTGTGGACCCCAAGGCGTGGCTCAAGGCGAATCCATGAGCGGCTAGCGGCGCGTCGCTGCCGGACGTATGCTGCAAAAAGTAATGGTCAAGAAATCTCGTCATTTCCTGTGGCTGGCGCTGGGCGCCGCCGTGGGCTTGTCGCTTGGGCCGGCAAGCGCAGTCCCGGCCGACAAGCCGGCGCCAAAGCCCGACCTGCCTTGGGCTGACGCGCATATGCTGGCCGACGTGCTGGAGCGGGTGAAGCACGACTACGTGAATCCGGTGGACGATCATCAGCTGTTGCAGGCGGCCATTCGCGGCATGGTGTCCTCGCTGGATCCGTATTCGGCCTATCTCGACGGAGACGAATATGACGAGGTGAAGATCTCCAGTTCCGGCCAATACTCGGGAGTCGGCATCGAAGTGTCGATGGAGGACGAGGAGGTCGTGGTGGTATCGCCCTTCGAGGGTTCGCCGGCGGCGGTTGCAGGAATTCGCCCCGGCGATATCATCGCCACCATTGACGGCATTCCGGTGAATACCACCACCTTGACGGACACCATAGGACGCATGCGCGGCAAGGAAGGCACCTCGGTCAAGATTGGGATCTTGCGCGCGGGTAACGCCGAGCCGCTGCAATTCACCCTGAAGCGCTCGCGGGTGGAACTGCGCAGCGTGAAGGCCGAGCTGCTCGAGCCCGGCATGGGATACGTGCGAATATCTCAGTTCAGTGAAACCACCGGCGATGATCTCGATGCCGCGCTCAAGGACTTGCGCAAGCGCAACGCTGCGCCGCTCAAGGGTCTGGTGCTCGATTTGCGCAACAATCCGGGCGGCGTGCTCGAGGCGGCGGTTTCAGTGTCCGATGCATTTCTCGATTCAGGCGTCATCGTGACCGCCAAGGGGCGCACCCCGGAGTCCAAATTCGAAATGGACGCGACCCCCGGCGACGCCCTGAATGGCGCGCCCATCGTGATTTTGGTGAATGGCGGTTCGGCATCGGCGGCGGAGATCGTTGCGGGCGCCCTGAAGGACAATCACCGCGCGAAACTCATGGGGCGCACCACCTTTGGCAAGGGCTCGGTGCAGACGGTCATTCCCCTGTCCGGTGATCGCGCGGTGAAGCTGACGACCTCGCTGTATTACACCCCGTCGGGAGTCTCCATCAATCACCGCGGCATCGCGCCCGACATCGAACTGGAGCGCGATCCGAAGCCGCCCAGCATCGCGGTGCCGTCCGACGCACCTCTGCTGCAGCGTGACCCCGAAGTCAAGCGCGCGGTGCAGGAGTTGAAAGTGCCCACCATCGGCGGCAGCGGCTCGGTCAGCGCATCGGCGCGTGCGCCCGCCGCGGATCACGTTCCGTAGCCGTGCGCAGTACCCGATCCATAGAAATTCTGTGTCTGGCGCTTGCCGCCCTGGTGCTCGTCTGGTCGCGGGCGCTGGTAACCCAGCTATGGCCGGTGCTCGGGCTGCTCGCTGCCTTCGTCGTCGCTATAGTCTCATTCCGGGCTCGCCGCTTCTTTCCGCGCGGCACCCGGACGCGGTTGCTTATCGAATCCTGGTCGATGGTGCTGTTCGTCACCGGCGTGCTGTGGTTCACGGGGAAGAGCTTCAGTCCGCTGTTGAATCTCTACCTGTTGCCCATCATCCTGAGCGCATTGACGCTCGGGCGGCTGGTGACTTTGCTGCAAGTGGCGGTGATTGCCCTCTTCCACGTGCTGCTGGCGGCCGCGACCCCCAGCCTCGATGTGCTATCGCTCACCTACGCCAGCCAAGCGGTAGGCCAGCTCGCGCCCTTTCTCCTGGTCGCCTATCTGACGACGACGCTGTCGGCGGATATTACCGAGGCCAGGGAACGCATCGAAAATCTGGCGCAGACCGACGCGCTGACGGGGCTGCTCAACCTGCGCATGTTCAACGAGGTGTGGCAGCGCGAACACACCGCCAGCGAGCGCGACCGCGGCGTGTACGCCATGCTGATGATCGACATGGACAAGCTCAAGGACATCAACGATGCCTACGGCCACGATGCCGGCAACAGCGCCATCGTTCTGGTGGCGCAATGCCTGCAAAGAAGCATTCGCGGTACCGATTTTGCGGCACGCTTCGGCAGCGACGAATTTGCGGTGCTGCTGCCCGGGGCGACGCCCGAAATCGCCGAGGCCGTGGTGAAGCGCGTGCGACATAATGTCTTTAAAACCACACTGGATCTGCGCTCACGCATGATCCGCTGCAGCGTCAGCATCGGCGTCGTGAATTACCCCAAGGATTCACGCGACATGCGCGAGCTGTTGAGCATTGGCGATCGCAAGATGTATCGCGACAAGGAGTTGCGGCGGGCTCCCGGCAGCGAGGCAAGCGCGTGAAGTAATTGGGGCAAAGGCCTGAATGTGCTGGACTTTCCCAAAAATGATGGCAAAGTTAGCGCTGCATCACTCCGCGGCATGATTGACCTATGTCAGCGTGCCTCAAGCAGCGTTAGAAACTTCGAGAGAGTGCCCATGGCGTTCAATTTTCGACAGCCGTCTTTGCCTTCGCGCGCGCTGGCGGGGCTCTTGCTCGCCGTGTTGGCCGTGCACGCCATCGCGAGCCCGCTTCGTGATCCGAAGTTGAAATCGAGCTCGGTGCTGGTCATCGACCAGAAGGATTCCTCGGTGCTGTATTCGCGGCATGCCGATGTGGCGATGCCCATCGCGTCCATCACCAAGCTGATGACCGCGCTCGTCGTGCTCGACGCCAAGCAGCCTCTCAATGAGTCGATTCAGCTCACTAATGCGGACCGCAATCTGCAGAAAAGCGACTTCTCACGGCTGGCCGTCGGCACGACATTGACCCGGGGCGATTTGATGCACCTGGCGCTGATGTCCTCCGAGAACCGCGCCGCGCATGCGCTGGGCAATAACTATCCCGGCGGTATGCCCGCCATGGTTGCCGCCATGAATGCCAAGGCCACCGCGCTCGGCATGACCAATTCTCATTTCGTCGATCCCACGGGCCTGTCGAGTGAAAACGTGGCCAGTGCCGAGGACCTCGCCAAGCTGGTCATCGCCGCTTCGCACAACCCCACCATCCGAGAGTATTCGACCGATCCGAGTTATTCCGTGAAGGTTCGCCGGCGCCTGGTCGAATTCCGCAACACCGACAATTTGGTGAAGAATCCGACCTGGAACATCGTCGTGCAAAAGACCGGCTATATCACCGAGGCCGGCAAGTGTCTGGTCATGGGGGCCGTCATCGAAGGGCGCTCGGTGATCATCGTGCTGCTGGATTCCTTCGGCAAGTACACGCGGGTTGCGGATGCCAAGCGCATCAAATCTTGGATGGAAACGGGCGCCAATCAACGCGTGGTCTCGATGCGCTGAAACGCCGCGGGAGTTGAGTTATGCATACACGGCTCCTCGTCGTCCCGCTTCTCTTCGTCGGTTGCGCAGTGTGCCTGCAGGCCGGTTCCGCTGCGATGGCCGCCGAGCGCAGCTTGTCGGTCACCATCTACGCCGATGATGTCGCGCTCATCCAGGACCGGCGCGACATCGAGCTGAAAGGCGGCCGGCAACGCCTCGAGTTCCAAGACGTGTCCGCGCAAATCCGCCCCGAAACCGTGTCCCTCGCTGCCGCCGACATCAGCATCGTCGAGCAGAACTTCGACTTCGATTTGCTGACTCCCGCCAAGCTCATGGAAAAGGCGGTGGGCCAGGAAGTAACCATCGTGCGTGTGAATCCCGCCACCGGTGCCGAAACCCGAGAACAAGCTCAGGTGCTCGCTACCAACGGCGGCGTGGTGCTTAAGATCGGGCAGCGCATCGAGGTGTTGCGCGATGACGGCCTGCCGGTGCGCGTGATTTTCGACAAGGTGCCGGACAACCTGCGCGCGCGTCCCACTCTGTCGGTCACCGTCATCGGCGGTCACGCCGGATCGCGGCAGGCCACATTGAGCTATCTCACGCCGGGCCTTGGCTGGAGCGCGGATTACGTGGCGCTCTACAATGAGGGCGACGGCAAGATCGACGTGCAAGGCTGGGTGACGCTCAGCAATTCGAGCGGCGTGACCTATGACAACGCGCAGACGCTGCTGGTGGCAGGCTCGCCGTCTGTGGCCGCTACAGGCACGCTGCCGAGCACTGTCTACCGCGCGCAGCCGCGCGGCACCTTGCAACAGGCCGGCACCGAGAGCGGCAGCCGCGAGCGCTTGGGCGATTACTATTTGTATCCGCTGGCGGAGCGAACCACCATCGCCAACTTGCAAACCAAGCAGGTGAGCTTTCTCGATGTGCATGGCGTGCCCGCCGAGCATGGTTACGAGTATCGCAATCATTGGCTCGGAACCTCAGAGACGCCGCAGAGCGCGAAGAGCATTTACAGTTTCTCGACCGGCGCGCACTTAGGCTTAAGCGACCAGCTGCCGGCGGGAATATTGCGCTTCTACCTGCGCGATAAGCGCGGCGATCCACAGTTCATCGGCGAGAGCCGCATCGATCACACGCCCATGGGCTCGACTCTATCGCTCGCGACGGGAGATGCCTTCGACGTGAAGGTGCGGGCCGTAGTCGAGAAGCGCACGCGCCTGCGCACCTTCGATTGGC
>JANXZQ010000046.1 GCA_025355445.1 Gammaproteobacteria bacterium | reverse complement strand
CTGAAGATGGCGCCGGTAGGCCGCTACCGCGATCCAGTCCCCGAATATCACCAGCGGCAGCACGACGCCGCTCGATTGCTTCACGCTAGGCATGATCAAGGCGAATAGGCCGACGAACAGACCATTGACCCCGGCTATCCCCGCTTTGGCGATACCGACAAAAAATCCGCCGAGGATCGCTGCAGCCCATTGATATAGGCCGAGCGTACCGAGCTCATGGAGCATCGTGCGGTGCCGTCAGGTTATATTGCATTGGCTATGATGGACATAAAAACTTCTAAAAGCGATGACCGGCCCGCCTGAGTCCGTCGGTACGCTGGCGCAGGCGCTCGCCCATGCCGCGCGCCTGCTCGAGACGAATGCGGCGAGCTGCGGCGTGCAGGCAACGGAGATCCTGCAAACCGTTCCTAATCATCCGGTCGCGACGTGGCTGCTTGGCGCTGCGCAGCGGCGCTGCGGTCGCACCGCCCAGGCACTGGACATTCTTGCGCCGCTAGCAGCAAGCCAACCGGGTGCAGCGCAGGTGCAGTTCGAATATGGATGCGTGCTGGCCGATGCCGGCCAGCCGGAAGCGGCGATCAAAGCATGGCGGCGGGCCGTACAGGTCAAGCCGGATTACACCGACGCATGGCGCGCGATCGCGGATGAGTTACGGATGGGCGGGGATTCCGCCGGTGCCGATGCGGCCTACGCACAGCTGATCAAGGCAGGAACGCGCGATCCGCGTCTGCTCGCAGCGGCCGACGCGCTGCTCAAGAATGAGTTGCCGCAGGCGGAGACGCTGCTTCGCGCCCACCTGCAACAGCATCCGACGGATGTCGCGGCCGTTCGCATGTTTGCCGAAGTCGCCGGGCGCCTGCGCCGCTATCGCGATGCCGAGCATCTGTTGGAGCGCTGTCTCGAGCTTGCGCCAAGCTTCAATGCAGCCCGATACGACTACGTCGTGGTGTTGAACCGGCAGGGCAAGGCGAGTGCAGCGATCGAGCAGGCGCAGGCGCTGTTGCGCACCGAGCCGCAGAACCCGGGCTATCGCAACCTGCGGGCGATGGTGCTCGCGCGCGTGGGCGACTACGCGCAATCTATCGATATTTATGCCGACTTGCTGCGCGCGCACCCGGACCAGGAGGCGCTGTGGATGAACTATGGCCATGCACTGGGCGCCGCGGGGCGCGAAGTGGACAGCATCGAGGCCTATCGCACCTGCATCCGTCTTGCGCCGGATAGTGGCGAAGCCTACTGGAGTCTCGCGAACCTGAAGACCTTCCGGTTCACTGCTGCCGAGTGCGAGTCGATGCACCGACAGCTTCAGCGCGGCGATCTTACGGATGCTGCGCGCGTGCAGTTCGAGTTCGCGCTGGGCAAAGCACTCGAGGATGCCGCGCAATACGCTGGGGCCTTCGCGCATTACCAATCGGGTAACCGGTTGCGGCGCAGGACGACGGTCTACGATCCGCATCAGAACCGCGCACACGTCGAGCGCTGCAGGGCACTGCTGACACATGATTTCTTCGCTGCCCGCGCCGGTTTCGGCACCGATGCCGAGGATCCGATCTTCATCGTGGGCATGCCGCGCGCGGGCTCCACGCTGATCGAGCAGGTGCTCGCGAGCCATCCGCAGGTCGAGGGCACCGCGGAGCTCCCGGACATCATCGCAATGGCGCGGCGCCTGGCCGGGCGCAGAAATGTCGATGAGGAGTCCCTGTACCCGGAGGCGCTGGCCGAGCTTAGCGCCGCGCAGTGCCGCGAGCTTGGCGAGAAATACCTGCGACAGACCCGGACCCAGCGCAAGCAGGGCACGCCCTTTTTTATTGACAAGATGCCGAACAATTGCATGCATGTCGGGCTGATCCATCTGATCCTGCCACGCGCGCGCATCATCGATGCACGGCGCCATCCGATGGCCTGCTGTTTTTCAGGGTTCAAGCAGTATTTCGCCCGTGGCCAGAACTACACCTACAGCCTGGAGGACATAGGTCATTACTCCTGTGACTATGTAGGGTTAATGCAAGATGTGGAAGCGGCGCTGCCCGGCCGGGTGCATCGGGTCATGTAC
>JANXZQ010000032.1 GCA_025355445.1 Gammaproteobacteria bacterium | reverse complement strand
CAAGCTGTGGCGCGCGACGCCACGGCATTACTCACAGCCTGCGGCCTTGCGCTGCGAAGCTTCGACTAAAGAGCAGCCATGCCGCGTATCAATCTACTTCCCTGGCGCGAACAAGAACGCAAAATCCGACGTCGCGAGTTCATGGTGGCTGCGGGCGGCGCGATTATCGCGTCCGTGGTGTTGATCGGAGTCGGCAAGCTGCTGTACGCGGGCTGGACCGATGCGCAGGTCGAGAAGAACAACGTCCTGAAGAAGGAAATCGTAAAGCTCGATGCGCAGATCGCCGATATTCAGGATCTCGAGAACCGCAAGCAACGGCTGGTTGCGCGCATGGAGATCATCGAGAAGCTGCAGCGCAAGCGGCCCGAGATCGTGCATTTGTTCGACGAAATCGTCAAAACGGTTCCCGAAGGCGTCTACCTGACCAATATCAAGCAGACCGGCAACAAACTCGAGATCCACGGCGTGGCGCAGTCGAGCACGCGCGTGTCTACTTTCATGCGCAATATCGATGCGTCGGTATGGATGGATAACCCGGTGCTGCTGGTGGTCGAGTCCGCGAAGGACTCGCCGACAGGCGGCTCGAATTTCACGCTCACCAGCGACGTGGTCGGTGTGGACCTCGAAAACGGCGGCGAAACAACGGTGAAGAAGGTTGCGGCGAAATGAATTTTTTCGATCAACTACGAACCCTTGATCCGCGCGACGTCGGCCGCTGGCCGCTGCCGGTGCGCGGGTTCTTTATCGGGGTGATATTCGCGGTATTCGCGGCTTTCGGCTGGTACATGTTCGTCTGGAACGACGATCGCCCGCTGCTGCAAAAGGCGCAAGCCGACGAACTCGATCTGCGCGGTCAGTTCGAGAGCAAGCAGCAGCGCGCGGCCAATCTCGACGCCTACAAGGTGCAGCTCGCGGAAATGGAGCGCAGTTTCGGCGCCATGCTGCGGCAGTTGCCCGGCAAGACCGAAGTGCCGAATCTTCTGGTGGACATCTCGCAAACCGGGCTCGCCGCCGGCCTGCAGGAAAAACTCTTCCAACCCGGCAGCGAGAAGGGCAACGGCTTCTACGCAGAACTGCCGATCAGGATCAAATTGGTGGGCAGCTATCACGACTTCGGCAGCTTTGTCAGCGGCATCGCCGCGTTGCCGCGCATCGTGACCTTGCACGATATTCAAATTGCGCCGGTGGATTCCAAGACCGGCTACGACAATCTATCGATGGACGTCACCGCCAAAACTTACCGCTACATCGAGAACGAGGGCGCTGCCCACCCGGCGAAGAAAAAGACGGGAGGCGCGACGTGAACAATACGCGCAACGCGGGCATCATCGCGGTGGCCCTTGCCGGCATGGTCGCCGCCGGCTGTTCCGGCGGTCAATCGGACCTGCAAAAGTGGATCGCAGACACGAAGAAAAAGCCCGGCGGGCGCATTCAGGCGCTGCCGGAAGTGAAGCCTTATGAGACTTATGTGTACGGCGCGGCAAAGCTGCGTTCGCCCTTCCAGCCGCAGGGCGCGGGCGGTGCCAACGGCCAGAACTTGCGCCCTAGCTCGCGCCGCAACCGCGAGTTCCTCGAGGGCTTTTCGCTCGACACGCTGAGAATGGTCGGAACCTTCAAGGTGGGCAGCAGTTTTTATGGGCTTGTGCAATCCAAAGACGGCTTGGTGCACAAGGTTCAGCCCGGCAATTACCTCGGGCAGAACGATGGCAAGGTGACTGAAATTTCCGGCGGAAAAATTAGCCTCGTCGAGATCATTCCGGATGGTCTCGGCGGCTATATCGAGCGACCGGCCTCATTGGCACTGTCCGATTGAGGCCTCCAGGGAGTAAAGCATGATTAGATTTAAGATACGAACGGCGATGATCAGCGCGATGGCGCTCCTCGCCTTGGGCGCAGTCAACCTCACGGCGCTGGCCGCGGACCCGCTCAAGCTCGAGTCAATCGACGTTCAAACCTTGTCGGGTCAACAGGTGCAGCTGAAGCTGCACATGAGCGGGCCTGCTCCCGAGCCCCTGCCTTTCACGATTGACAAGCCGGCGCGCATCGCGTTCGACTTGCCGAACACGAGCCTCGCTTTGGCGTCGCGCCGGATAGACGTACGTTCAGGTGGCGTCGATACCGTGCTGGCGGCGGAGGCCAATGGCCGCACTCGCCTGGTCGTCAACGTGGATGCTTTGATGCCATACACGACCAAGGTCGACGGCAACACCATCATCGTCACCCTCGGCGGCCAGCCGGGCGACGCGGCGAAGCAGGCGACGATGGCCAGAGCAGGTTCAGGTGAAGGCGCGGCCGCGGCTGAACGCGCGATCCGCACCATCGATTTTCGGCGCGGCGCCGACGGCACCGGCCGGGTGATCGTGCCGCTGACCGATCCGCGCACCCCCGTCAACGTGCGTCAGGAAGGCAATCAAGTCGTGGTCGATTTCGCCGGCACGTTGATGCCGAAGAATTTGATGCGCCGCTATGACGTCATGGATTTCGCAACGCCCGTGCAAAGCGTCGATGCGCTGCGGGTCGAGGGCAGCTCGCGCCTGGTGATCACCTCCCAGGGCGACTTCGAGCAGCTCGCCTACCAATCGGACAACCAGTACACCATCGAGATCAAGCCGTCGCTGAAGCGGTCCAATGCCGAAGAGAAGAAAGAGTACACCGGCGAACGCCTGACCTTGAATTTCCAGGACATCGACGTGCGTTCGGTATTGCAGCTGCTGGCCGACACCAGCGGACAGAATATCGTGGTCAGCGACTCGGTGACCGGCAACTTGACGTTGCGGCTGCAGAATGTGCCTTGGGATCAGGCGCTCGATATCGTTCTGCGCACCAAGGGTCTGGATAAGCGGCGGCAGGACAATGTCATCATCATCGGACCGACGGCGGAACTTGCGTCGCGGGAAAAGGCCGAGCTTGCGGCCCGCAAGGAAGTGCAGGACCTGTCGCCGACGCGCACCGAATTCATGCAGGTCAACTACGCGAAGGTCGCGGACCTGGCCAAGCTGATCCGGCCCTCGGGCGGAGGCACCGGCTCGGCCAATTCCATGCTGTCGGCGCGCGGCACCCTCTCCATCGACGAGCGCACCAATACGCTGCTGGTGCAGGATACGGCCGACAAGCTGACCGACATCAGGCGCTTGGTGCAGACCTTGGACGTGCCCGTCAAACAGGTTTTAATAGAAGCGCGCATCGTGATCGTGAGCGATACTTTCGAGCGCGACCTGGGCGCCCGCTTCGGTGTGACCAGCGCGCAGAAGAACGGCAGCAATGGCCTGATCTCAGTGACGGGCAACGGCGCCGGTGCCGACGGCATGACCCAGTCCGGTATTGGCAATCTCGGATCGACGGGCAGGGTTACTCCGGTGACGGTGCCTATCCTCGACAACCGCTACCAGGTCAATCTACCCTCATCGCATACCAACGGCAGCATAGGCGTTTCGTTGTTGGGCGGAAGTTATATAATCGACCTCGAATTGACCGCCGCCCAAAACGAAGGCAAGAGCGAAACCATATCCTCGCCGCGCGTCATTACGGCGAATCAGAAGGAAGCCACCATCATGCAGGGTGTGGAGATTCCGTACCAGCAATCGGCCTCGAGCGGCGCCACTACGACTCAATTCAAGAACGCCGTATTGTCCCTCAAAGTGACCCCGCTGATCACCCCCGATAATCGCGTAATCCTGGATCTCGATGTCAGCGACGACTCGGTCGGCGCGCAGGTCACGAGCGCCACCGGCGGCTCTGTGCCGTCGATCGACACGCGGCAGATCATCACCCAGGTGCTGGTCAACGACGGCCAGACCGTGGTTCTTGGCGGCATTCTCGATACCACCAAATCGAACACCGCCAACAAAGTCCCCTTCCTGGGCGATATCCCCGTGCTGGGTAACCTGTTCAAGAGCACGTCGAATATCAACAACAAGAAGGAACTTCTGGTCTTCATCACGCCGAAGATTCTGCGTGAGGGATCGAATCTCTATTAATTGCGAATTCGACGAGAGTCGAGCGAGGAAGATGAAATGAGCAGATTACGGATCGTGCGCGGACTACGGATGGCAGGAATCGTCGGCATGTGCTTGCTGAGCGCTTGCGGCGGCAAGACTCTATCGGGATCGAGCGGCGGAGCGCCGCCCACCGCCGTTGCCACGCTCGCGGTATCTTCGAGTGCAGCGAGCATTCCGTCCGACGGCTCAACCTCTGCCACGATTACAGTGGTTGCAAAGGATGCTAGTAATGCGGCGGTCAGCGGTGCAACCGTTACTTTCGCAGCGAGCGCCGGCAACATCACAGTTACGCAAGGCACCACCGACGCCACGGGCACGGCGACCGCTACTCTGGTCTCGGGCAGCGCGGCACCGGGATCGACGATAACCGTCACCGCAACAAGCGGCACCGCTTCCGGAAAAGCGTCGGTGACTGTTAGCAACACGCAGAAGACTTTGACCCTATTGACCAGCCTGACGCAGATTCCATCCGATGGCAGCAAGTCCGCGACGATCTCTGCGCTGGTGCGGGATTCGAACAACAATGCCGTCACCGGTACCACCGTCTCCTTCCAGGCAACTTCCGGGCTCTTGACGATCACGACGCCAACGACGGACGTCACGGGCACGGCGAAGGCGACCCTCGGCACAGCCGGCGACACAACCAATCGCACCATTACCGTGACCGCCCAGGCCGGCAGCGCCACTGCCACTATTAGTATCACCGTCTTGGGCTCGAAGCTGACTGTGAATGGGCCGACGAATCTCGTGCAGGGCGCCATGGGCACGTACACCGTCTCGCTCACGGATGCCGCCGGAAACGGAATCCCCAATCAGGCGGTCACTTTGACCTCGTTCGCGGGGAACACCCTCGCGCCGGCCACCTACACGACCGATTCGACGGGCCAGAAGACGTTCACGTTGACCGCAGTTAAAAGCGGCAACGATACAATCACGGCAGCTGCCGAGGGCCTGCAGGCGACGGCGGTCCTCGCGGTGAGCAATCAGGCCTTCATATTCACGGCGCCGGCGCTCAATACCCAGGTCATCCTGGGCGCGAGTACGCCCGTAACGGTCAACTGGCAGGTGTCCGGAGTGCGCCAGGTCGGGAAGACAGTGGCATTCTCCGCGACGCGGGGCACCCTGAGCGCAGCCACCGCCGTCACGGACGTGTCCGGCAATGCCACCGTGTCGATCAGCTCCACCGGCGCAGGTCCTTCGATCATCGATGCGAGTGGTACGGGGGTTACCGCGCAGATCAATCTCGACTTCGTCGCGAACAATCCGAGCCAGGTCTCGGTCCAGGCAGGACCGGCCGCGGTCGCCGTGCAGGGTCAGAGCACGATCACGGCGCTCGTCCGGGACGCCGCCAACAATCTGGTGGAGGGTGCGTCGGTCGACTTCCAGGTGGTGACGGATCCGACCAACGGCGGACTCTCCGTGGCGTCGGCGACAACCGATGCTCAGGGGGTCGCGCGGACGGTGTACACGGCCGGCAATTCGAGCAGCGGCGCCAACGGCGTCACCGTGTCGGCCACCGTTCGTGGGACGACCGTTACCGGCACCGCCTCCATCACAGTCGGTGGCCAGGCGGTGTTCCTGTCGCTCGGCACGGGCAACACGATTGATCCCACCCAGGGTGTTGCCATTTATCAGATCATCTATACGGTGTTGGCGGTCGACAGCCAGGGTGCCGCGCTCCCCAATATTCCGGTGACCCTGTCTGTCCTGCCGGTCGCATACGGCAAGGGTGCGATGGGGAATTGTCCCTCTCCCGGCCCGTGGAGCCCTGTCTACACCACGCAGCCGACGGATCCGTTTTCCTACAACAAATCGCAGTTGTGTAAAAATGAGGACACGGACTATACCGGCAACATCTCCTCGCTGGATTCAGGCACCGCTACCAATTGCGTCGACTTGACTACCAATACGTCGATCCCGGCTCATGCGAAGGACTACAACTGCAACGGCAAGCTCGATCCCGGCAATGTCGCCGTTGTGTCGCCGAGCTCCGGTACGACGGATGCGAACGGACGCCTGGACGCCAAGATTACCTACCCGCGCGACCACGCGTACTGGGTCACGGTGTCGCTGGTGGCAGCGACCACCGTGCAAGGCACGCAGAGCAGCACCACTGCTACTTTCTTGCTGCCGGGTGTGGTTACGGACTACGCCTGCGGCATTGCCCCGCCAGGACCGGTCAGTCCCTATGGAACGGCGGCGACCTGCGCCAATCCTAACTGAACGTGATTCTTTCGCTCCCTTCGCGGCCGCCTGCGGGCGGCCGCTTCGCGTTCCGGTCGGCTATGATCCGTGGCCACCATGCTGTCCAAACACAATATCTTTCTCATCGGCCCCATGGGCTCCGGCAAGACCGCGGTGGGGCGCCACCTCGCGCGCATGATGCGCTTTACGTTTCACGACAGTGATGCGGACATCGAAGCCAAGACCGGCGTGGATATCGCGTTCATTTTCGAAAAAGAGGGCGAATCCGGGTTCAGGATCCGGGAGAAGGAGTCGATCGAACGCCTGACGCGCCTGGAGTCGATCGTGCTGGCCACCGGGGGCGGCGCGGTGATCGAGGAAGACAATCGCAGGGCGCTGGCAGAGCGCGGCGTGGTGGTGTACCTCGCGACATCCATCGACCAGCAGCTCGAGCGCACCCGGCATGCGCGGCACCGGCCCTTGCTGAACGACACGAATCCCGAACAAAAGCTGCACGAGCTGATGCAGCGACGGGCGATTCTCTATGCCGAGATAGCCGATTTCACCGTTTCCACGGACGGACGCAGAGTGCAGCTGGTCGCCGAGGAGATTCATCACGAGCTGCGGCGGGCGCGGACAGCCTAAGCTCGTATAATCAGCGCCGTGCAAACCCTGCAAGTAGACGTCGGTCATTCTCGCTATCCCATCGTGATCGGATCGGGATTAATGACCAATAAAGAGGTTTTGGACGCTCAAGTTCGAGGCCGCGATCTCATGATCGTCACCAACACGACGGTCGCTCGGTTCTACCTCGCGAAATTGACCCACAGCCTTGCGCCGAGACGGCTTGCCGAATGCATTCTGCCGGATGGCGAGCAGCATAAGACGCTGCAAGCCGCCGGCTGGGTATTCGATGCGCTGATAGGCAAAAAAATGAATCGGGACGCTGCGGTGCTGGCCTTGGGGGGCGGGGTGGTCGGCGACATCGCGGGCTTCACGGCAGCTTGCTACCAGCGCGGCATCGGCTATGTTCAGATGCCGACGACGCTGCTTGCTCAAGTGGACTCCTCGGTCGGCGGCAAGACCGGTGTGAACCATTCGGGCGGCAAGAACTTGATCGGCGCCTTCTACCAGCCACAGAGCGTGATCGCGGACACCGACACGTTGGCCACACTGCCGGACCGTGAGCTGCGCGCAGGTCTTGCCGAGGTGATCAAGTACGGTTGTGTGTGGGATCCGCTGCTGTTCGATTGGCTGGACCACAATATGGGCAAATTGCTCGAGCGGGATGTCGATGCGCTCACCTACAGCATCGCCAGGTCTTGTGAAATCAAGGCAACGGTGGTCGCGAAAGATGAGCGCGAACAGAATGTGCGGGCAATATTGAATTTCGGCCATACCTTTGGGCATGCGATCGAGGCGGCCACCGGCTATGTGAGCTACTTGCACGGCGAAGCGGTGGGTTTGGGGATGCTGATGGCCGTCGACTTGTCGCACCGCCTGGGGATGATCGACGGCAGCATCAAGGGTCGAGTGCGGGATATCCTCGGCAAGGCCGGTTTGCCCACCACGGCACCGCGAATCGGCGCGGCGAAGGCATTGGAATTGATGCAAATGGACAAGAAAGTTCTGGCCGGCGCCGTGCGCCTGGTGCTGCTCGAGAAGTTGGGCCGCGCCATCGTGACGGCCGATTATGCGCAAGGCGCGCTCCGGGCCACGCTCGGGGAATATTTCGCATGAATGCTCTCGCCGCCTATGCCGCGCTCGACGCGCATTCCCGCGGACGCCGCCATCCGGAACCGCAGCCCGCCTACCGTTCGGAATATCAACGGGACCGCGATCGCATCGTGCACTCGACCGCGTTCCGCAGATTGGTCTACAAGACTCAGGTTTTCGTCAATCACGAAGGCGACTTGTACAGAACGCGGCTGACGCATTCCCTCGAGGTGGCGCAGATCGCGCGCACCATCGCCCGGGCACTGAAGCTCAACGAAGTGCTGTCGGAGGCCATCTGCCTTGCCCACGATTTGGGACACACACCATTCGGGCACGCCGGGCAGGATGCATTGAACGAATGTATGATGGATTTCGGCGGTTTCGAGCACAATTTGCAGTCTCTGCGGGTGGTCGACGAGCTCGAAGAGCACTATGCGGAGTTCGACGGACTCAACTTGAGCTTCGAATGCCGGGAAGGGATCCTCAAGCATTGTTCGTACAACAATGCCCTCCAGCTAGGCGAATTGGGCGAGCGCTTCATCAACCGCCAACAACCCGGCCTGGAAGCGCAGCTCGCCAACTTCGCGGACGAAATCGCCTACAACAATCACGATGTGGAGGACGGCATTCGCGCCGGACTCATTACCGTGGAGCAACTGCTGGTGGTGCCGCTGTTCCGCGAATATCACACCGAAGTGCTCGCGAAGTATCCGGGGCTTGCAGGGCGCCGACTGGTGTACGAGATTTTGCGGCG
>JANXZQ010000029.1 GCA_025355445.1 Gammaproteobacteria bacterium | reverse complement strand
GCCGTCGGCAGCGCAGCGGCGGGCGCCTGGCTCGGCGCGGGCGTGGTGGCGCGCCTGCCGCGCCGCGCGATTCAATTCACCATGGGCGCGGCCTTGCTGATCGCCGGCTGTGTGTTTGCCGCCATCAATTTGCACGCGCTGCCGGGCGGCGGCACGGCAATGAGTCTCGGCGGCTGGAAGTTCGGATTCGCGGTGGGAACCAATTTTATTTTTGGCGCGCTCATGAGCGCCGGCATCGGACTATACGCGCCGTGCATGATCACACTGGCGCTGCTCGGGATGCATCCCATCGCCGCATTCCCCATCATGATGGGGTCGTGCGCACTGCTGCAGCCCGTCGCCAGCCTGCGCTTCTTTCAGACCGGGAAGTTCGCATGGGGACCGTCGATCGGCCTTGCCTTCGGCGGCGTGACCGGCGTGCTGATTGCCGCCTACATCGTCAAGAGTCTGCCGCTGGTGGCGCTACGCTGGCTGGTGATCGTCGTCATCGCCTATGCTGCGTTCGCCATGCTGCGTTCGGCGGCCCGCGTGCAGAAGTAAACGCGTGGACCAACAGATCTCGGTGCAAAGCTTGACCGGCGTCGATCTGACGCTGACTATCGCGGGTCCGGGAAATCGCAGCTACGCATTTGTGATTGATTGGCATGTAAGGCTGCTGCTCAGCGGCGCCTGGTTGATCGTCGCGGCGTACGCGCTGCAACTCAGCTTGAGTACGCGATCGCATGATGCGTTGCTGAGCGTGTTGCCGGCGGCCGTTCTGTATTTCCTGTACCACCCCCTATTGGAGGTGGCGATGCGGGGCAGAACGCCCGGCAAGCGCATGGCCGGCATCCGCATCGTCAATCGGAGCGGCGGCACGCCGAGCACCACGGCGCTGCTCATTCGCAACTTATTCCGCTTGATCGACAGTCTGCCGGCGTTCTACGTCATCGGCCTCATCAGTTGTTTCTTCACGGCCAACCGCGTACGAATCGGCGACATGGCCGCCGGCACACTGCTGGTGGTGGACGATGACGCGGCCCGGAACACACTGTCGCGCCTGGAAGCCCTCGCCGGTTCCCACTTGCCGCTCGACACGCTGGAATTGGTAGACCAGATTCTGGAGCGTTGGCCGACTCTCGGATCGGAAAGCAAACGAAGCATTGCCGGCTCGCTGCTGGCGCGGCTGGAGCCCGGCAGCGATGCCGCCCGCTTCGCCGCGCTGAGCGAGGCCGATTTACACGCGCGACTGCGCGCGCTGCTCGAGTCACAGGGAATGGCCGGCCGTGGCTGAGCAGGCCGACATGCGCGCTTGGATCATCGCCCGCGCCGGCACATGGCGCGGCTTGCTGCAGAGTGTCGCCACCTTGAGGCTGCGACGGCGTGCCACGCTGGAGGAATCCTTGAGCGCAGTGGAATCCTACCGCGGCGTGGCGCGAGATCTGGCGACCGCGCGCCGGCTGGCCCCGAACAGCCGTACCACGGCCGGCCTGGAATCTCTGTACGCCCAATTGCACGCGCTGATCAGCCGCAGGCCGCGCGGCGGAACAGCGGGGCTGCTCGATCTGTTACGCGCCGACATTCCGCACGCCGCCCGCGAATTGCGCCCGCGCATCGCCGGCATGGCGCTGCTGATGTCGGTGAGCGCCGGGGCGGGGTGGTGGTTGATCGCCGTCTTCCCGACGCTGATCGGACTGTTCGCCGGTGAAGCCATGATCGCACGCGTCGAACAAGGACACCTTTGGACCGAAGGGATTCTGAACATCACGCCTTCGTCGGTCATGTCCGTCGGCATCCTGGCGAACAACATCGTGGTCAGCGTGCTGGCATTCTGCGCCGGAATATTCTTCGGCCTCGGCACCCTGTATCTCGTCGCCCTGAACGGTTTGATGCTGGGCGCCGTGTTCGCCTTCGTGCATCAGCACGGCCTGGCCGGCGCGCTCTTCAGCTTCATCATTGCCCACGGACCGGTGGAGCTATCCGTCATTTGCGTAGCCGGCGCCACCGGTGTGGCGCTGGGCGAATCCATCATTCGACCGACGTTGGCGACGCGCCGCGACTCGTTTCAAGCCTGTGCGCACCGCGTCGCGCCTGTGTTGCTGCTATGCGCGGTGCTGCTGGTCGGGTGCGGGCTCATCGAAGGCTTCGTATCGCCGGATCCCGCCTTCCCGCTGGCCAGCCGCATCACCATTGGAGTGTCGTACTGGGCGGTGATGTGGATTTTGATGAGCGGCGGCTTGTTCAAGTCTCGCTCCTATGCGCGTTTCGAGCGCCGGAAATTCGCATAGGCTGCGAATACCGCGCGTTCGAGTTGATCGGGTTTCGCCACCAGGGCCGGCGCGCCCAGCGCATTCAGGGTACGAACCTTGCGCTCGAGGCCCGCGCAATACTCCTGTGCCGCGAGGCTGCGGTAGGGATCGAGCCAATGGTTCGCGGGCGAACGCGCCATGGACTCGGCTGCCCCGCTCGATAGTCCGGCAACGAACGGCAGATGCTTAGGTGCCAACAGGCGCACGGCCTGCGCCAGCTGGCTGGCCACGGTCGTGTCGTCCACATCGGTGAGCAACACGACGAGACTGCGTTGGCGCACCAGGGTTCGCACGCGCAGCGCCGCATATAAGGGATTCGATTCCGTGCCTGCGACGCGCGCGGCGGCCAGCATCGAGCGCAGCCGCGCGACTGCCGCAACGCCGCGGGCCGGAGCGGATACCGCCAGAGGCCGATCCGCATAAATGACCAGACCGACCAGGTCCTCCTGCCCGGCAGCGTACTGGGCCAAACGCGCCGCGACATTGATATAGTGGCTGAAACGATCGAGTGTCCCCGCGCGCAAGGCGCTTGCGCGGCCCGCATCGACGGCGATGATGATCTCCAGGCGGTGATCTTGCGCAAAATCCCGGCTGATCAATCGGCCGGCGCGGGCAGTGGCCTTCCAATCGACGATGCGCGGCGAATCGCCGGCGCGGTATTCTCGCAGCCGCAGCACCTCTGCGCCGGAGCCGAGTTCCGAGCCGGACCGAACGCCCGGCGCCGCCAGGCCCTTTACTTGCGCTGCGCTATGAAACAAGTCGGGCTGTACTTGTACCTGCTGTGCGAACCGCAATTGCTTGGGCCACCAAGCCAACCTAAGCGGACCGCCGATCCGCAGGCGCGGTGCAGGCCATTCGAAAATGCCCAGCCGGCCGGCGCTGGCCTGGCGCTCGATGCCGGCCGAGGCGCCGGCGCCGATGCGCAGCGACACGATGGCGCCTTCCATGTCGAAGTAGTCTGGGGCGGCCGGCGCGAATTCCAGGATCATGGCGCGTCGCGCCGCATGCGCGAAAGCGAATCGAACCGCCGCGCCGCGGCCGAGCAAAAATCGCTCAGGCGTTTCGATTTTCAGAGTCACTGTGCTGCGCGACACATACCAGGATTCATAGGCGAGGCCGAGCAGCAACAATGCGGCCGGCAGCAGCCACAGCTTCGAGACCGCGGGTTGCGGGCTCCAATCGCCGAGTACCGCAAGCACCGCCGTGAGCAAGACGAACAACAGCGAGTTGATTCGCAGGCTCATGGCTTCAACGCGGTACCGCTACCTGATCGAGCAGCTTGCGCACGACGGCCTGGGTGGATACGCCTTCGAGCATGGCCTCCGGCGCGAGCACCAGCCGATGCGAAATCACGGCCGGCAGCACCTCCTTGACATCATCGGGAGAAATGAAATCCGCGCCGCGGCGATGCGCGCGGCGCGCAGCACGGCCAGTGCACCGCGGGTCGAGAGTCCCAAGGTCAGATGCGCGTGTTGCCGCGATGCCTGGGCCAGATCGAGCACGTAGGCGAGCAGCTCGGGAGCCATGTACACCCGATCCACGCAATCCCTGGCGGCACCGAGAGCGGCGGAGGAAACGGAGGGCGCGGCATGCGCCGGCGGGGGCGCGTTCACCGCCGCATACTGAGTAAGAACCGACCGTTCGTCCTCGCGCGCGGGGTAAGTCATGTCGATGCGCAACATGAAGCGGTCGAGCTGCGATTCGGGCAGCGGGTATGTGCCCTCGAATTCTCCGGGATTCTGCGTGGCGACGACCATGAACTGCGGCGGCAGCGCATAGGTCTTTCGTTCGACGGAGACCTGCCGCTCCTCCATGGCCTCGAGCAGTGCCGACTGGGTCTTGGGACTGGCGCGATTGACTTCGTCAACCAGCAGAATATCGGCGAACAACGGGCCGGGACGAAACTCGAATTCGCGTTTGACGGCGTCG
>JANXZQ010000062.1 GCA_025355445.1 Gammaproteobacteria bacterium | reverse complement strand
GCCGCTCGTCGGGCGGCACCGTGATGTCGATGGTTTGGAAATTCTGCAGCTCCCCCCGGATCCGCCACACATCGTCGTAATAGAGCACGTCCGCACGCCGCTCCAGAAAGGTCACGCTGGTCTGGTCGGAGCCCACGGCGAAGTCTTCGAAGTAATTGTGGTCGCTGACATTGGCGATGTCGGCGTCGAAGCGCATACCGCGTTTTAAATCCGTGATGTCCGTGAAATGCAGGTAGCTGCGGTCGGCGTGCGCCTGCGAATCATTCGGCAGGAAAGTGGCTTCGATCTGGCCGTGCGAATTCGATGTCAGGTAGCGAAACTGGCCGGCAAGTTCCACACCGCGCGCCGACAACAGACCCGGCGTCAGCGTGAGATCGTAGTTCGGCGCCAGATTGAAATAGTAGGGAATCTCCAGGTCGAAGCCGTTGCTCCCGGAATGTCCGAAACTTGGGAACAGCACGCCGCTCTTGCGTTCGTCCCCCACGGGAAATGAGATGTACGGCGTGTAGAAAATCGGCACATCTTTGAAGCGCATGGTCACGTTGCGCGCCACTCCCTCCTGCGCCTTGGAGTCGATGTTGAGCGACGATGCCTGCAGCATCCAGTCCTTGTTGCCGACGGGGCAGGATGTATAGCGCACCTGCGTCAAGGTCACTTTGCCGTCCGGCAGAACATCGATATCCTTGGCGAAACCGCGTCCGTTGCGATCCATGAGCTGAAAGTTCGCCTTGTCGAAATTTGCGGCGCCGCTCGTGTCGTAGCTGCCCGTGTCGCTGCGCACCCGCAATTTGGGATCTTCGAAATCCACGCTCCCCTTGACCGCGACGCGCCCGGTCTTTTCGTTGTAATTGACCGAGTCGGCGGCCACGGTGCGCGCGTCCTGGCGCAACTTGACGCGGCCGTTGAGCACGGCGTTGCGGTCGGCGTCGAATTCGGCATCGTCGCTGTCGATGTGAATTCGATGATCGTCCGCGGCTATGTCGGACGCGATCGGCGGCCGATACTTAGGCGGAGCAGCACACATATCCCCGGCACGAACCAGGGCCGAGGCCGCGAGGCAGAAGACGACGAATGCGGCTCGAACGTGAAACGCCATGGACAAAATGCATCGCCTTAGTCGGTATACTAGTAGCCGCCGCATTTGCGGTTGGTGAATGGTCAAGCATGGGTCTAACGGATGCAAGCGATTCCCGCCTGGCGGATTTGACTCGATGGGTGTTCGATGACCTGGGATTCGCGGGCAGCCACATCGCGCCTGCGTCCGCGGATGCGAGTTTTCGCCGCTATTTTCGCGTCACCCGCGGTCAGGACAGCTACATCGTCATGGACGCGCCGCCTGATAAGGAAGACCTCGGGCCGTTCACGAACGTCGCGAGGATGCTGCTCGAGATCGGATTGAATGTACCGATGGTGCTGGCAAGAGAACCAAGGCGCGGGTTCTTGCTGCTCTCCGACTTGGGCCGGCGTCTATATCTTGACGAACTGGTCGACGTGGGCGCGGCGGACCGGCTGTACGCGGATGCGTTGGGCGCGTTGGCGACTCTGCAAACAGCCGATCATGCGATGGCGCGCAAGTTGCCGCGTTACGATCACAGCCTGCTGCTGCGGGAAATGGAACTCATGCCGGAGTGGTTCTTGCACGGCCATCTGCGCCTGCAGTTAAGCGCGGCGGAACGCGGCATGCTCGACGGACTATTCGAGGCGCTGGCCCAATCCGCCTTGGCGCAACCCTCGGTCTTCGTGCATCGAGACTATCACTCGAGAAATCTGCTCGTGACCGCGGAGGACAATCCGGGGATATTGGATTTCCAAGATGCCGTGCAGGGACCCGTCACCTACGATTTGGCGTCCTTGCTCAAGGACTGCTATGTCGCATGGCCCGCCGCCCGAGTTCGCGCATGGGTTTCGGAGTATCGCGAGCAGTTGTTGGCAAGGGGATTCGCGTTGGCGGCATCAGAGAGCGAGTTCATCCGCTGGTTCGATCTCGTCGGCCTGCAGCGGCACACCAAGGTGCTCGGGATCTTTGCGCGCCTGTTCTACCGCGACGGCAAGGCGCAATACCTCGCAGACTTGCCGCGCGTGCTGCGTTACACGCGAGAGGCCGCCGGGCAGTATGCGGAGACGGCGCCGTTCGCGCAGTTCATCGCCCGGCGCATTGAACCGGAGTTTCAGGCCGCGCAGGAGCGCGCGCTCGCGTGAGCGCTCCCTCGTGAATGCGCTCGAACGGCCGCGCGCCGCGATGATCCTTGCAGCCGGGCGCGGTGAGCGGCTGCGACCGCTCACCGATGCTACACCGAAGCCCCTGCTGCGTGTGCGCGGCCAGCCGTTGATCGAGCGTCATGTGGTCGCCTTGGCCCGCGCCGGGATCAGTCGAATCGTCATCAATCTCGCCTGGCTGGGTTCGCAAATACGCGACTATCTGGGGGATGGCGCACGCTACGGCGCGGCCATCATTTACAGCGAAGAAGCGCCGCAGGCGCTGGAAACGGGCGGCGGCATATATCGCGCGCTGCCGCACCTCGACCCCGGGCCTTTTGCCGTGCTCAACGGCGACATCTTCACGGACTTTCCGCTCGAGACCCTGGCGCTGGATTCAACGCGGGATGCGCACTTGGTGCTCGTGCCCAACCCTCCGCAGCACTCTCGAGGCGATTTCGGAATCGAGCAGGGAGTGGCGCTTGCGGAGGCCGCGAGCCGCTACACTTTTTCGGGCATCGCAATGTACCGGAGCGCGTTCTTTGCCGCCTGCACGGACGGCGCATTCCCCTTGAAGCCCTTGCTGCTGCGTTCGATGGCGGCGCGGCGCTGCTCCGCGCAGCTGTATGCCGGTGCGTGGGAGGACGTGGGAACGGCTGAACGGTTGCAGGCTTTGAATGCGGCGAACTAGGAGCTTGGCCTCGGTGCTTACTCTCGACGCACGCCCGGCGCGGGGCCTGTTTGCGGATCGGTTGCGAGGTATGAGGTTTTTATACCTATGAAAGTGCTTCGCCCCGAAGACCGATAAATGCCCTTGGTCATCTCGAACGCGATATCCGCGCCTAGATTGTCGAATTGCTCGAACACCAGATCGAAACCGGCGTCGCGAATTGCCTGCAGCAGGAACTCCCGCTGAATCCAAAAGGAGCTTCGGTTGTTCCACGCTGCCCAGCGGCGATTTTCCCGATCGCGGAATGCCCGCCTATTGCGAAACTCCGAAAACCAGCGGCCCGGTAGCCCTTCATGCTCTGTCAGAAACGACAGCTTGTGCGTGGTCGTCGCGGTGTTCCTGAGCGGAATGATCCTCGATAGGGCGCGCCGCAGGCGTCGCGGATGAATGAAAGTCGGCGAATCGCCGGCCTCGGAGAAATGGGTTTGCAGGATCAAAACGCGCTTCGTCACTCGCGACAAAACGTTCAAAAATTCGCGCGGTTTGTCGAGGTGATAGAACAACCCGCAGCAGAAGGTGAGGTCGAACTCGCCATAGTTTCCAATATTCCACGCGTCATCGCGGACGAACTCGAGATTTGGCAGGTTGACTTTGGACTGGACGTAACGGCACGCCTCGATGTTGGATTCGCGCACATCGAGACCGAATGCCTGCAGGCCCAATCGCGCAAATTCAACTGTGTATCCGCCTTCGAGACAGCCCAAGTCGGCAATGCGCAGGTGGGATTTGTCGCCGGGAAACGCAGCGTCGAGGACGCGTTTCGCCCCTAGAAACCAGGGATGAACGTCGATGCTATCGCCGGCTTCCGGTTTGGTGAAGGTGCCGTCATCCAATCGAATGTTGTGGGCGGTAAAGCTGATCAACTTCCGTGTCGCTCTTTAGGCTGTGGGTGACGCGCGATAGTAGCTCAGCACCCGGGAAATGCGGATTGTTTTTGTGCGTCCGGCGAGACGATGTGAGCTGCCCCAAATCCGGGGCCGCCGGCTGGAGTACAATGGGCCGATGTCGGAATTCAAAGGCATACCCATACTGCACACGCCGCTGCCGGTGCGCAGCGGCGATAAATATACGACCGCTCAAGGCTTTACGGCGATCAAGGACGGCGTTAGGCCCAAGCCCGCGGGGGCCGGCGCGGCCGCGCGCGAGGGAGCTGCGGTGCTGCGCAAGCCTGCCTGGCTGCGCGCGCCACTGGCCGCAGGCAAGGAATTCAAGGCGATCAAGGACATTGTCCGGCTGCACCGCCTGAGCACGGTATGCGAAGAGGCGAAATGTCCGAATATCGGCGAGTGCTGGAACGCCGGGACGGCGACCATTATGTTAATGGGTGCCGTGTGCACGCGTGCCTGCCGATTTTGTGCGGTCGACACCGGTAATCCGCGCGGCTGGCTCGATGAAGAAGAGCCGGAAAACGTTGCGCGCTCGGTGGCGCTGATGGGTCTCAAGTACGTGGTGCTCACGTCGGTCAACCGGGATGATCTTCCGGACGGCGGGTCGACCCACTATGCGGCGGCCATTCGCGCCATCAAACGGCGTAATCCCGATACCGCAGTAGAGGCGCTGACGCCGGATTTTCAGGGCGTGCTGCGCGACGTGCATACCGTTGTCGATTCGGGCTTGGACGTGTTCGCGCAGAACGTCGAGACCGTCGAGCGCCTCACGCATCCGGTGCGCGATCCGCGCGCGGGTTACGTGCAAACCATCGAAGTGTTGCGGGCGGCAAAGGCCCGTAGCCCCAAGGTACTGACGAAAACGAGCCTGATGCTGGGCCTGGGCGAGAGCGATGCAGAGATTCGCCGGACCATGATGGACCTGCGTGCCGCGGCCGTCGATATCCTGACCCTGGGACAATATCTGCGCCCGACGCCGAATCATCTGAATGTCGAGCGGTTCGTCACGCCGGCCGAATTTGATCAGTACCGCGAATGGGCATTGGCGCTGGGATTTTTGGAGTGCGTGTCCGGGCCCTTGGTGCGGTCGAGCTACCGAGCGGAGCAAGCGCTCGCTCGTAATAACGCCGGCCTCGTCAACTCATGAGCGACGCGCCGCTGATCCGGCACCTTGGGTTGGCGCCGTACGAACCCACGTGGCGGGCGATGCGAAAGTTTACCGACGAGCGGGACATCTCGACCACTGATGAGATCTGGTTCGTGGAACACCCGCCGGTTTTTACCTTGGGATTGAACGCGAGCCGCGAGCATGTACTGTCGCCGGGCGACATTCCGGTGCTGCAGATCGACCGCGGCGGCCAAGTGACTTACCACGGCCCCGGGCAACTCGTGGTCTATCCGCTTGTCGATCTGCGGCGCCGTCATTTAGGCGTGCGCGAGTTGGTGGTCGCGCTCGAGAATGCCGTCATCGCCTACGTTGCGGAACTCGGCGTGGCGGCGCAGAGCTCGCGTGCGGCGCCCGGGGTGTATGTCGGCGGTGCCAAGCTCGCCAGCATCGGCTTGCGAGTGCGCCGCGGCGCGAGTTATCACGGAATGGCGCTCAACGTGGTGGTCGATCTGGCCCCATTTGAGCGCATCAATGTCTGCGGGCATCGGGGGCTTGCGGTAACCCGGCTCGCGGACCATGTCCCGGCATTTGCCGCCGCCGACGCGCCCGGCCCCGGCGTGCGCGCAGCTGCGGGAGTCGTTGACACCGTGGCTCGGGGACTGACGCCGCATTTGTTGCGGGAACTGAAGTTTGGTCCCGGCTACAGTGCCATCAGCACCGATTTGCAGGCCGTCAACTCACGGTAGATGGCATCGAGCTGGGCGCGGCTGGTGGCATGTACCAGGTAGGTGAGTGCCAGGAAATTACCGTCCGCACTGGTGCGTGTGCGTATGCGCGATTCCTCGAGGGCCCCTGCATGGCGTTCGACGATGGCTTGGCTGAGCGCGCGGAGTTGGCTGTCGTGACGGCCCATCACCTTGATGGGGAAATCACTGGGGAATTCCTGCAGATCGGTGTCGCTCACAGCGCCGGAGTTCCCGCGAGTTCGCGCGTGTAGTCGGCGAAGGCCGCGCTGATTCGCTCGAACAATGGCCCCGGCTTGCCGTTGCCGATCGCAGCGCCGTCGAGCTGCGTCACCGGCAACACCCCGCGCGTGGCAAATGCCAGCCATATCTCATCCGCGGTGCGCAACTCAGATTCGGTGACGCGGCGGCTCTCGCTGCGCAACTGCAGTCGAGCCGCGAGCTCGCCGACGACATCGCGAGTCGTTCCCGGCAGGATGTGGTGACCATTGGGAGGGGTATAGATGACGCCGTCCCTGATGACGTGAACTGTGGTCGATGAGCCCTCGGTCAGCTCGCCGTTCTCGAGCATGATGGTTTCAAATGCACCGGCGTCGGCGGCGAGCTTCTTGAGCAGAATATTGGCCAGCAACGCCGTGGACTTGATGTCGCGCCGTGCCCAGCGTGTGTCCGCCGCCGTCACCGCCGCTACGCCCTGATCCATGAAGGAGGGCGGCAGGGGCTCCGAGGCCGAAACATAGGCGAATAGCGTCGGCTTCAGGCCCTCCGGCCATGCGTGATTGCGCCCAAGCTCCGCCCCCCGGGTTATTTGCAGATACAGATACGCATCGACCGCGGCATTTCGGGAAATCAGATCGCGGCAAATTTCCGCCCAATCGGCGTGTGACAGGGGCGCAGACATGCGGATGCCGGCCAGACTGCGATTCAGCCGGTCCAAATGCTCGCGCAGGCGAAATGGGCGCGAACCGTAGATGGGCAGGACCTCGTAGACCGCGTCGGCGAACAGAAATGCGCGGTCCAACGGCGATATGCGCGCCTCGGCCAATGGCTGGTACGTGCCGTTCAAGTAGCAAATTGGCAGCGGCATGGCTACTTCAGGCGAACCACAGCCGAATCGTGTCGATCAAGCGGCGCCACCAGCCGCCGGCGGCCACACTCTTCAGCGGATGCATGGGCATGGCCGCCAACGTTTGGCTGCCCGTGAACACCCGCAGGCTGCCGACGCTCATGGCGGGGGTGAGAGGCGCGATCAGACGCGGCTGAATCTCGGTGGCGGTCTTGATGTCGGCCGCGCCGCGCGGCACGGTGATATAGAGGTCATCCGTGATGCCGAGCTCCACCCCTGCGCTCTGACCCTTCCAGACGCGCGCGGTGGCGAGAACGGCGCCGCCCTTGACCGCCAGCTTGGTGTCGTAGAACGTGAACCCATAGTTGAGGAGGGCGGTACTGGCGTTCTCGCGTTCCTTCATGCTGGCCGATCCCATCACCACCGATACCAAGCGCATGCCGTCGCGCAGCGCGGAAGTCACCAGA
>JANXZQ010000543.1 GCA_025355445.1 Gammaproteobacteria bacterium | reverse complement strand
GCATTGCCGGGCGATGCGCGCGCAGGGCACGCCGGCCTCGGCGCGGATGCGAGTGGCGCTCAGGCGTTCCAACATGCCGAGCGAGCCATGGGTGGAAATCACGGCGCCGCGGATGCCGCCGTCGCGCACCAAGAGATTGCTGCCGAGTCCGACCCAAAGCAATGGAATCTGCGACGGCAGCTGACGGATGAAGGCTGCCAAGTCCATCCCATCGCGCGGCGTGAAGAATAAATCGGCCGGACCGCCCACATGCCACGAAGTGTGCTTGGCCATGGGCTCGTCGTGCAGCACGCGGCTGCTGTACTCGGGCGATAGATCCGCGCTGCGCTGTGCGTTCATGGCGCATCCCCCGCTGCAAAGCGGCTCTTGAGGTCCTGCGCCACGGCGCCGATGTTGCCGGCGCCCATGGTGAGCACCACATCGCCGTCTTGCAGCACCGCGCGCAGACTATCGGCCAGGTCATCGACCCGCTCGACGAACACCGGCTGCATCAGACCGCGCGAACGCACGGCACGGCAAATGGCGCGGCCGTCGGCACCGGCAATGGGCGCCTCGCCCGCGGCATACACCTCAGTGACCAGCAACACGTCGCAGTCGCCGAGCACCCGTCCGAAATCATCCAATAGATCGCGCGTGCGCGTGAAGCGATGCGGTTGGAAGGCCAGCACCAGGCGCCGCGTCGGCCAGCCCTGGCGCACGGCATCCAATGTGGCCGCGACCTCGGTCGGATGATGACCGTAATCGTCGACGATGAGCGCGCGGCCGCCGGGCCACTCGATTTCGCCGAGTTGTTGCAGCCGTCGATCGATGCCCTGAAAATTGGCCAAGGCGTGTTGGATCGACGCGGCCGGAATGTCGAGCTCGGTGGCCACGGCCACGGCCGCGAGCGAATTCAAGACATTGTGTCGGCCCGGCAAATTGATGGTGATGGCCAGCGGCCCGTGACCCGCGCGCAGCACCGAGTAGCGTGACTGCAGCCCGTCGCGCACCACGTCGACGGCGCGAATATCCGCTTCCGGCGCGAAGCCGTAGGTGACGAAGGGCCGTGCGACGGACTCCAGAATGCCCAGCACCTGCTCATCGTCGCCGCACAGGACCGCCAGACCGTAGAACGGCAAATTGTGCAGGAACTCGACGAAACTCTGCCTGAGGCGCGAGAAATCGCCTTCATGCGTCGCCAGATGGTCGTTGTCGATATTGGTGACGATGGCAATCATGGGCTGCAGATGCATGAAGGAGGCGTCGCTCTCATCCGCCTCCGCCACGAGATAGCGGCCGGCGCCGAGCCGGGCGTTGCTGTCGGCACTCTTCAAGCGACCGCCGATGACGAAGGTGGGGTCTAAGCCGGCTTCGGCGAGCACGCTCGCCACCAGGCTGGTGGTCGTGGTCTTGCCATGCGTCCCCGCAACCGCGATCGAGTAGCGAAAGCGCATCAGCTCGCCCAGCATTTCCGCGCGCGCCACCACCGGAACGCGCTTCGCCAGCGCCGCCGCGACTTCCGGGTTGGATCGATTGACGGCGCTCGACACCACTACCACGTCGGCCTCGCCCAACTGCTCCGCCGTATGGCCGATGAAAATCGTCGCGCCCAGGCGGGCGAGGCGCTGCGTCACTGAATTGGCCTTGAGGTCCGATCCCTGTACCGCATAGCCTAAGTTGAGCAGTACCTCGGCGATGCCGCCCATGCCGCTGCCGCCGATGCCGACCAGGTGGATGCGGTTGATGCGTCGCATGCGATCATCCAAACGCGTGCGCACGTTGATGCGCGCGGTGTCGCTCATGGTCGTGACGTCGATCATGGGCGTGACGTCGCTCATGCGTGCGCTCCCGCCGCCATGCACAGATCCGCCAGCCGTGCCGCCGCATCGATGACGCGCGTGCCGCGCGCGGCTTCGGCCATGTTGAGGAGGCGGGCTCGGTCGCTGACCAGTGCGCTGATGGCCGCTCCCAAACGCTCCGGCGTCAGATCGCGCTCCTGGATGAGCTGCGCAGCACCGCTTCGCACCATCACTTCAGCGTTCTTGGTCTGATGATCGTCCGTGGCCATGGGGAAGGGCACGAAAATGGCGCCGACGCCGGCGGCCTGTAGCTCGGCAACGGTCATGGCGCCGGCACGACATACCGCCAGGTCTGCCCAGGCATAGGCCGCAGCCATGTCATCGATGAAGGGCAGCACTTCCGCTTCGACGCGCGCCGCGGCGTAGGCGCTGCGCGCCGCCTCCACTCCCCGCTCACCGGTTTGATGACGAACCCGCGGCCGGTTTTCCGGCGCGACCTGAGCGAGCGCCTGCGGCACTACGGCGTTCAGGCGCTGCGCACCTTGGCTGCCGCCGAGGACCAGTAAGCGAGAAGCGCCGCGGTCCGCGAAGCGCACCTCGGGCGCCGGCAGTGCGGCGATGTCGGCGCGTACCGGATTGCCGATGGTTTGTGCGGCGACCGTCGGACCGAAGCTTCCGGGGAAGGCCTCCAGTACCTGTCCCGCCAGGCGCGCCAGCCAGCGATTGGTCATGCCGGCAATGGCATTCTGCTCGTGAATCAGCAACGGGATTCGCAGCAGCCACGCCGCAATGCCGCCCGGCCCGCTCACATAGCCGCCGGCGCCCAGCACCGATCGCGGCCGCACCCGCCGCAGCACGCGGATCGATTGCGCCAGGGCCTTGAGAATGCGCAGCGGCGCCAGCAATTTTTGTTTCAGGCCCTTGCCGCGGATGCCGCCGATCCTCACCCATTCCATGGGGAAGCCATTGGCCGGCACCAGCCGCGACTCCATGCTACCGGGCACCCCCAGCCACACTACGGCGACGCCGCGCTCGCGCAGTACCTTGGCCACCTCAAGCGCGGGAAATACATGGCCGCCCGTCCCACCCGACATGATGAGCACGGGGCGGCCTACCGCGGGGCGGCCTACCGCGGGGCCGCCGCTCATCGCACACCTCCGGGTATGCGCATCACCGCGGAGCGCGAGCTGCATTTCACTTCGTGATAAATCCGCAGCACCACGCCCAGCCAGGCCAGGCTCACCAGCAAGCTGCTGCGGCCGTAACTGATCAGCGGCAGCGTCAGGCCCTTGGTCGGCAGCACGCCCATGTTGACGCCGATGTTCACCATCGCCTGCAATCCCAGCCATACACCGAAGGCCAGCGCCACATAGGACTGAAATCGCAGGCCCGCCTGAGCCGCCATACGGGAAATCTGAAACGCGCGCCACACCAGCGTCATGAACAGGGCGATCACGCCGAGCACGCCGAGCAGGCCCAATTCCTCGGCCAGCACGGCGAACACGAAGTCGGTGTGCGCCTCGGGCAGATAAAACAATTTTTGCACGCTGCTGCCGAGGCCCACGCCGAGCCAAGAGCCGCGGCCGATGGCGATCAGCGATTGCGTCAATTGAAAGCCGCCTTTGAATGGATCATCCCAGGGATGCAAAAACCCGGTGAGACGCTTCAACCGGTAGGCCGAGGTCAGCGCCAGAACAGCGAATGCCAGCGTCGCCGCCGAGACCAGCAGCAGCACGTAGCGCAAGCGGGCGCCGGCCACGAACAGCACGGCAAAGCCGGTGGCAAACAGCACCGTGGTGGCGCCGAAGTCCGGTTCGGCCAGCAACAGCACTGCAGCGACGACCAACAGCCCCACGGGCTTGGCGAGTCCCGGCAGCGTGGTCTCGAGCTCGGTGCGTTTGCGCACGCAGTAGCTGCACACCCAGGTCAGCACCAGCACCTTGGCGAGCTCCGACACCTGAAAATTGATCGGCCCCACACGCAGCCAACGGCGCGCGCCGTTGACGGTGGCGCCGATGCCCGGAATCAGCACCAACAACAGCAGTAGCAATCCCAGGCACAGCAGCACCAGGCTGTACTTGTCCCACATTTCGGTCGGCACCCGCGTGACCACCCAGGCGAACAGCAGTCCGGCGAATCCAAACACGAACTGGCGCTCGAG
>JANXZQ010000490.1 GCA_025355445.1 Gammaproteobacteria bacterium | reverse complement strand
TACTAACCCATCCTGCGTGCTCGTCGAGTCCTCAGCGCACCGTGCACGTAGAGTATCGCGAGGCCAATGCCGAGCACAATCATGAGGAATAGCATGTCGTCAATCACCTGAAGTTCTCCCGGGGGCGTCGAGGCGTGTCATCCGCTAGGCATCATGCGCTCCATAATTCATTAGTTCAATACTCTTGCACCATGGTAGCATCGCGATAGACCGAATGGATATGAGCGGCTAAGATCTGGTTATGAGACCCTTGCTACATCCTCCCGTTGAAGAGATGACCGTCGAAGGCGTTCTGCATGCCTTGTCGGATCCGGTGCGCGTGCGGATCTTTACCGACCTGCTGGCGGCGGCGTGCGCTCAGAATTGCACCGCACTCGCCAATTTAAATTCGGTGCCCATGCCACGGTCCACTCTCTCACAACACTTTAAGATATTGCGCGAGGCCGGGTTGATCCGCAGCGAACGCAAAGGGGTGGAGCTTCAGAGCGAACCGCGGTGGGACGAGTATGGTAAAAGATTCGGTCCGATGATCACCAGTATAATCGAGGCCTATGCCAAGGAGCTTTCCACAAAACAGCGTGGCAAGAGCCGCGCGAAGCGCGCTTGATGGGTGCGCAACAGCTCATTGCGGATCACTACACTGCAACGCAGTCTTGACCAGCATTTGAAAATACGCCACGGACTTCTCATGCCGGGGGCTCAATGGCCCCGGCGTGTATCCACCTGAGGCGTAATTGTTTTGCGTGTGCTCGCAAATGCCGAAATCCTCCCGGACGATTCCGCACGTGACGTCGATGGTATTCCTACGCGCCGCTTCGTCGTCGGCCGACGTTTCCGCAAAATAAAAATCGTAAATAATCTCTGTGCTATCGACGGCGAGAGGATTGATGCGGCTGGTGTTCATGCCGCCGGGAAAGGTCGAGAGTGTCCAGTTCGGCCACATCCACAGCCATTTCCCGGAATAAATCGAGCCATTCTTCTGGGGTGACGTCATCCGCACGAGACCGTTGCGCGCGACGGTCTCAAAATGATTGAAGTCGATGACTTTCATAAAGCCCGGATGGATACCGGGGATGTGATAGCCCTCGACAAAATTGTCCGTATAAGTCTTCCAATTGCTGGGCATTGTGAAGCGATGTTGCTCGACCGCCGTGAATGTCTCGAGAGGGAATTCCTCGACTTCCTCCGGCAGATCGCCCAGTTGCTCGAGAAGGCTCACTTCCGCATCGATGGAAATAAAGAGCAGGCCGCGCCATTCCGCAAGGCGCGCCTGTTCCAGTGGCCAGTCCTCAACGCGAAACCCGGAGTCTTCGCCGAACCACGGGGCGTGGCGCAGCGCGCCGTCATGCCCGTAGACTCAGTGATGATAGGGGCATCGAAGAGTGCCGCAGGTTCCGGTACCCTCGGCCAGCAGCCGCGCGCCTCGGTGACGGCAAACATTGTGAAAGCCGCGCAATATACCGTCGCGGCCACGTAATGCAAAGAGCTTCCAGCCGGCGACGTCGACGGCCAAGTAATCGCCGCGTTCTTTGATTCTGGCCACGGGTCCAAGCATCTGCCAACGACGCCGGAATATGTTCTGGCGCTCGCGTGCGAATAGGTCCGGGTCGACGTAGAAGCGCGCATCGAGATTAGTGAGCATTGGCTTGGTGCGGGACAGCATGGTTCGGCGGAATATAACATTGGAACGCGGCGCCTGCGACGGGCGCGGCTTCGGCCGCTAGGAGGCGTGCCTTGGTGCGGCGATCGCCACTTAACGCCGGGCCACAATCACTCGCCCGCTCACGCGGGCAATCTCGCGCATTGGCAGGCCCTGGGCGGCCAAAGCGTCACGCATCTTGGGCCGCATCACGGCCGTTCCCTCCTCGAGCGCGCGCCAGCGCTCGGAGAATTGCGCTATCGTATCCATCCCCATAACAGGATTGGCGTGGTTCCCGGGAACTCGATGACTTGGTAGAGGAAGCCCTTCGCGCGAATCCGGATGTGACGACTGCGCAAGCGGCGCTGCGTCAGGCACTGGAGACAACGGCGGCCCAGCGGGGAAGTTATTTTCCAACGATATAAGGTGCCTTTGACGCGAGTAGAAATCGAGACGCGACGGGCGTAGTGCAGCCTACGTTGCAGTCCGGCTCACCGCTGTATAGCTTATTCACTCCGCAGGTCACTATTTCGTACCTGCCGGATATCTTTGGCGTCAATCGCCGTGCGGTAGAATCGCTGGCCGCCCAAGCCGAAGCGAGGCGTTTTCAGCTCGACGCACTTACCTGACACTGGCCGCCAATGTTGTAACGACAGCGATCGAAGAAGCGGCACTGCGGGCGCAGATTGCGGCCACGGAGCGCGTGATTGTACTCGAGCGTGAGTCGCTGGTGGTTCTGCGCCGCACTCGATCTGGGCGCGATAGCGGAGGTCGATGTCTACGCGCAAGAGGCCGCGCTGGCGCAAGTTGAAGGAACACTATCGCCGCTCAATAGGCGATGGTTTGAGGCGCAGGACCAACTGGCCATTCTTACCGGACATTTACCGGCCGACTTCGCGCCGCTACGACTGGAGTTGGGGCATTTGACCTTGCCGATGGACTTGCCGGTGGGAGTTCCTTCGCAACTGGTAGAGCGCAGGCCTGATGTGCGCGCAGCGGAGGCAGAGCTTCATTCTGCAACCACGCAGGTGGGACTGGCGCTGGCCAATCTTTTGCCGCACGTAACCCTGACAGGCGACCTGGGCAGCACGGCAACACTTTTGAGCGACTTATTCAAACCGGGCACGGGCTTTTGGAGTCTCGGGGCCAACGCGTCCGAAACCTTATTCGCCGGCGGCAGCTGCGCTGCATGCTCTCGATACTGACGGGCAAATGCTGACCGCGGCCGCGCATGCGAAAGATGCCGCGGAAAAAAGCCTCAGCGTGTCGCGTCATCAATTGGAGTTGGGGTCTGTGGGATATCTCGCGATACTCAACGCCCAGCAAGCCTATCAACAAGCGGTGATCGCGTGGTTGCAAGCGCAAAGCAACCGTTATACGGATACCGCGGCGTTGTTTCAGGCGCTCGGCGGCGCAATTTCACCGACCCAAGTCGCACTGCCTGTGATGGATTGCCCGGACTGCGCTTCGCCTCTGTGATTAAATTCAGGGTCTCGCACAATGGCGCTCTACCCAATGAGTAATGTCGACACTTCCGCATCATCCCCATGTATACGAAATTGCTGCCTGGGCGATGATCTGACCTGGCTCGGCTGCTTTCGATCTCTCGAGGAGATCAAGGAATGGGGTGTCGTCGATGATCATCGGCGCCGTCGCATATTGCAGAATGCCCGGCAGCGAAGACAGGCACATCAGGTTCCGGACTGCCGGCGACCTTGCGGCGTGTCAGCGAGATAAGTTAACTTTTTGGACGCGCTCACCGGGCCGCGTGTATGATCCTGACGCAAAAGAAGAAAGCTCGCCGCGTCTTGATCAAGAAACTATTCAATAGAGGGACGACACCATGAGCAGCTCGAAAAATCTGATCGATCGCGTCGTTGCGATTCTGACGAAACCCAAAGCGGAGTGGCCGATCATTGCGGCTGAACCTGACAGCGTAGGATCGCTGTTCACGAAATACATCATTATCTTGGCTGCGATTCCGTCCATCATGGGATTCGTGAAGACCGTGGTCATCGGCGTCGGTATACCGTTTTCCGGCACTTTTCGGGTCGGATTCGCAGCGGGCCTCACGGCGTTGATTTTGCGTTACGCGTTGTCCTTGGTCGGTGTCTTTCTCATGAGCTTGATCATCGATGCACTCGCGCCGAGCTTCGGCGGGGAAAAGAACAAAGTGCAGGCGCTAAAGACGGTTGCCTACGCTTATACCGCAAGCTGGATCGCGAGCATCGGCATGATCGTTCCCGGCATCTACCTTCTGATTCTGCTGTTCGGCGCCGGCTACAGTATCTACCTCCTCTATTTGGGCTTGCCGAACACGATGAAATGCCCGCCGGACAAGTCGGCTGGCTACACTGCAGTCTCGATCATCATCGCGATCGTCCTGAGCTGGGTAGTCGGCTTTCTCGTCAGTTCAACGGTCGGTTTCGGCGCCATGACGGGCGGCACGGCATTCGAGCGCCATGATCGCGGCGCAGGGCCTGATAGTGTCACGTTCGACAAGGATAGCCCGCTCGGCAAGCTCGCCGAGATGGGCAAGCGCACCGAGGCGGCGCGCGCGCAATTGGATGCGGCGCAGAAATCCGGCGATAGCAAGGCGCAGGCCACTGCAGCCGGCGCGATGATCGGCGCCGCGTTGGGCGGGGACAGCAAAGTCGAAGCACTAGCGCCGGACCGGCTCAAAGCATTTTTGCCGGATGCGATCGGCGGCCTCAAGCGCACCGATTTGGCGAGCGAACGCAACGGCGCGCTCGGCATGCAGACCTCGAACGCGAAGGCAAACTATTCGGACAATGCCGGGCATTCTGTTGAGCTTGAGGTGACGGACCTCGGCGGTGCGAAGGCTGTGTTAGGCCTGGCGGGATGGGCAGGTGTGGAGTCCGATCATGAGACCGATCATGGCTACGACAAGATGTATCAAAGCGGCGATCGAATCATTCACGAGCAATGGGATCGTCAGAGCAATCGCGGGGAATACAGCGAAGTCATTGCGCAGAGATTTGTCGTCAAGCTCAGCGGATCAGCATCCGGAATCGACGATTTGAAGGCCGGCGTCCATGGTGTCGATTTGTCGCAGCTTGCTGCGCTGAAGGACGACGGCGTCACGAAGAATTAGGCCGCTGCATCGGTCACTCGACCCGATAATAGAACTCAACCAGCTCTCACGAAGTCTCCATACTGTATGAGTTATACAGAAGCGATACACACCCTCGCAGCGGTAGTCTGCGGCGATGGACTTCGCCACTCTGGAAACCGCTTGTCTCGCTCATGTGGATGATTCGTATTACTACGGCGCGTATTGCCGCAAATGCCGCCACAGCGCACGGCTTTCACTGACAAAACTGCGCGCCCACCTGGGCGACGATTTTCCGGTCCGAGCCATCCGCGAGAAATTGCGCTGTGAGAAATGTGGTGATCGCCGGCAAATCGTCGTCACTTTCCTGCGGCCGCATCAGCGAACCGGCACCTTATCGCGTCTGTTCCAGCAGCCGCACAAGTAAAATTCCGACGCGGGGCGCCGTGGCGTCTCCGGTGTGCTTGTGCGAAGCTATACGAATGAGTGTGCTTGGCCGCGTCGCGGTGATGGCAGCGGTTGTGGCGACCGGTGGCTGCGGCACCGCCTTGCTGTCTCCGGCGGGTCCCGTGGCAGCGGCGGAGCGGACCATACTGATCGATTCGGTGGCCATCATGCTGGTCATCGTGGTTCCGACGATTGCCGCAACGATAGCCTTTGCATGGTGGTTTCGCGCGGGCAATACCCGCGCCCGGTACCTGCCGGCCTGGGAATACTCAGGTCAGCTGGAACTATTGGTGTGGTCGATTCCGGCGCTCATCGTGCTGTTCCTAGGCGGCATCGCTTGGCTCGGCTCGCATGAATTGGACCCTGCGCGCAAGCTGGTCTCGTCCAGGCACGCGATCGACATACAAGTGGTGTCGCTCGACTGGAAGTGGCTCTTTATTTACCCGGAGCAGGGCATCGCCAGCATCAATCGTATCGTGGCTCCCGCCGGCGTTCCGCTGCACTTCGACATTACCGCTGCGTCCGTGATGAATGTGTTCTTCGTGCCGCGGCTGGGCAGTGAGATTTACTCCATGTATGGCATGACCACCCAGCTTAACTTGCAGGCAGATGAGCCCGGAGATTATCCGGGGCTGTCTGCCCACTTCAGCGGCGATGGTTTCTCAGGGATGGCGTTCGAACTTAATGCGGTGAGCGCGGAGCAGTTTGCCGCCTGGGTCACCGCGACCCGCAAGTCGGGTCCCAGCCTGGACAACGCTGCCTATCATGAGCTGCGGCGTCAAACCCAGAACGTCGCTCCCTATACCTACCGAGAAGTGCAGGAGTCACTCTTTCACGACATCGTCAGCCAGCAGCTGCCGCCGGGTGAAGGCGCGGCGGCCGTAGGCGGGGCGGCCTCAGCCGGCAGGGAGCATTGACGTGTTCGGCAAACTGACGTGGGACGCGATCCCGCTCGACCAGCCCATTTCGCTGATGGCATCGCTGCTCGTTGCACTGACGTTGTGCGGCGTCCTGCTGTGGGTGGTGTTCAAAGGGTACGTGCCCTATGTCTGGAAGGAGTGGATTACCAGCGTCGATCACAAGCGGATCGGTGTCATGTACTGCCTGCTGGCGCTGGTCATGCTGCTGCGCGGATTCATCGATGCCCTGATGATGAGGTCGCAACAGGCGCTTGCCTTGCACGCCCCCGGCTTTCTGCCGCCTGAACACTATGATCAGATCTTCTCGGCGCACGGCACCATCATGATCTTTTTCGTGGCGATGCCGTTCGTGATCGGCCTGATGAACTTCGTGGTGCCGCTGCAGCTCGGAATCCGCGATGTGGCATTTCCCACGCTCAACTCGGTGAGCTTCTGGCTGACCGCGGCGGGTTCTTTTCTGGTGACGCTATCGCTGCTGGTGGGAGAATTCGCTCGCACCGGGTGGCTGCCCTATCCGCCGCTCTCCGAGCTCGCTTACTCTCCCGGGGTTGGCGTGGATTATTATCTGGTGGCCTTGCAGGTTGCCGGCGTCGGAACACTCATGGCCGGCATCAACATGGTCACGACCATTTTGAAGATGCGGGCACCCGGCATGAGCTATATGCGCATGCCGATGTTCTGCTGGACCGCGCTCGCCTCAAATCTGCTCATCGTCGCCGCATTTCCCATCTTGACGGCGGTTCTCGCGATGTTGATGCTGGATCGCTACCTCGGTTTCCACTTCTTTACCAATGAAGCGGGCGGCAACGCGATGATGTTCATGAATCTGATCTGGGCGTGGGGCCACCCGGAAGTTTACATTTTGATCTTGCCTGCCTTCGGCGTGTTTTCGGAAGTGGTCGCGACGTTTTCCGGTAAACCGCTGTTCGGCTACCGCTCCATGGTCATTGCGACCATGGCGATCTGTCTTCTGTCCTTCATGGTGTGGCTGCATCATTTTTTCACCATGGGAGCCGGCGCCGACATCAACGGCGTGTTCGGCATCATGTCGATGATCATCGCCGTGCCCACGGGGGTGAAGATCTTCAACTGGTTGTTCACGATGTTCGGCGGCCGCATCAGGTTCAGCGCCAGTATGCTGTGGGCGATCGGGTTCATGGTGACATTCGTCATCGGCGGCATGACGGGTGTGCTGCTGGCCGTGCCGCCCGCCGACTTCGTGCTGCATAACAGCCTGTTCCTCGTCGCGCACTTTCACAATGTGATCATCGGCGGCGTCCTGTTCGGCGCGTTCGCCGGCTATCACTTTTGGTTTCCCAAGGCATTCGGCTTCATTCTCGATGAGCGGCTCGGGAAGGCCGCATTCTGGTGTTGGTTCGTCGGTTTTTACGTGGCCTTTCTCCCCTTGTACGTTCTAGGTCTATCGGGCATGACTCGCCGCATGCAGCATTACGATCGCCCGGAATGGCAGCCGTGGCTGCTGATTGCCGCAGCGGGTGCGCTCATCATCTTGTTCGGGATCGGCTTGCAGATCGCGCAGCTGGTGGTATCGATTCGCGGACGCAATCAGCGCCAGGACCTGACCGGTGATCCCTGGGACGGGCGTACCTTGGAGTGGTCGACGGCATCGCCGCCGCCCGCATTTAACTTCGCCGTACAGCCCACGGTCACCGATCGAGAACCGTGTTGGAGCGTGAAAAAGAGCGGCGCCGAATCCAGGGGCGAGGCGGCGCAGGAGCCGCATTATCAGCCCTTCCACATGCCTCGCAACAATCCAACGGGCGTCATCACGGCGTTCTTTGCGGTAGTCGGAGGGTTCTCGCTGATCTGGCACATCTGGTGGCTGGTCATCCTGGGGTTGGCGGGCGCGTATGCGACCTTCGTCGTGTTTGCGTGGCGAGATGCCGCTGAGAGCGAGATCCCGGTGAAGGAGGTGGCGCGGCTGGACCGTGCCAATCGGGCTGGGCGCCGCCTTGGGCTGCACCGGAGGGAGCCGCCATGAGCGCTGCGCCATTGGAGGCGGTCAGCGCCAATGCGCCCTCGTCGCAGGCGATCCCGTCGCAGGCGACCCCGTCGAAGCGCATTATCATTGGATATGGGTTTTGGATATTCCTGCTCTCCGATGTGATCTTGTTCGCCTCGTTTTTTGCCGCGTACGCAGTGCTCAGCACCGCGACCGCGGGCGGTCCGGCCGGACGTCAAATATTCGAGCTGCGCAATGTCGCCATCGAGACGGCCTGTTTGCTGGCATCGAGCTTTGCCTGCGGCATGGCCAGTCTCGCCGTCGCACAACGGAACCAGAAGTGGACGCAACTGGCGCTGCTCATGACGGGTTTACTTGGATTCGCCTTCCTCGTGCTGGAATTTCACGAATTCACCGGCCTCGTCGCCCGCGGCGACGGTCCGACGCGCAGCGCGTTTCTGACTGCATTTTTTACTCTGGTGGGCTGCCACGGCCTGCACGTCACGGTGGGTCTGCTGTGGCTCGGCACAATGATGGCTCAGTTCCTGGCCAAGGGGTTCAGGCAGGACATTCAATATCGCTTTCTATGCTTCAGTTTGTTTTGGCATGCGCTGGACATTATTTGGGTCGCGATCTTCAGCCTGGTGTACTTAGTGGGAGTCAGCACTTGAGTTCTGCGGATCACGCGCCAGGGGATGCGTTGAATGTGCCCGCGGACATCGCCAAGGGACTGCGCAGCTATCTGTTAGGTTTGGGTCTGGCGACGCTGCTGACCGCAGCTTCGTTCTGGGCGGTGACGACTCACTTGATCTACGGTCCAGGTGTGCCGGTGGCCGTGCTGGTGCTTGCCGTAGCCCAGATGGGCATTCACCTGGTGTTCTTTCTACACATCACCACCGCGCCCGACAATACGAACAATGTATTGGCGCTGGCGTTCGGTACGCTGATCGTCTGTCTGATCGTCTTCGGCTCCATTTGGATCATGGCCAACCTGAATCACAAAATGATGCCGATGAACGAACTCATCCGCATGCAGCGCTAGCCGGCCTTAACTTGCACGCGAGCACTATCTAGTTCTGGTCGCCGGAATTGTCCGTCAGGTGCCTCGTGTCGAGGCCAAGTTTTTTTCGCAAAACACTCACATTGCTCGCTGCAACCGCTCCTGCCTGATTGCCCCAGCTATTGCGGACAAATGTGGCGACGTCCGCGATCTCTTGATCCGAGAGTTTCCACGCGAAGCTCGGCATGGTCAGAGGCGAGGGGCGCGACGCACTGGTGCCGATGCGCGTGCCGGCCAGGATGATGTGCTCGAGGCTGGTGGGATCATCCTGCTGAAGCATGGCGTCGTGGCCCAGAGGCGGAAACACCCGCGATTGGCCTACGCCGCCTTCCAAGTGGCATGAGGTGCAGGCGTCTGAGTAAATCTCCGCACCACGGCGCATCGCATCCGGGTCGGGCGCCTGAATGGTGCCCCCGGGACTCGCGGGTTGGCCCTTTAAATAGGTGGCGATGGCACGACGGTCCGCTTCATTCATCAGCGACGTGGAATAGGTAATGACATCCGCCATGGCACCGCCCGCGCCCGCATGCGCATTGCGGCCGGTGGCCAAGTATTCTGCAATGTCCTCCACATTCCAATTGCCTAAGCCCGTGCGCGGATTACCTGTCAAGTCCGGGGCGACCCAATTGTCGAGCTTACCGCCATAGAATTCGCGGTGGGGTCTGTCCGCGCCGAAAGAATTTTTCGGAGTGTGGCAACCGCCGCAGTGGCCGAGGCCGTTGACGAGATAGGCACCCCGATTCCATTCCGGCGATTGCCGCGGATCGTTCTGAAAATCGTGCTTTTCGAAGAACAATAAGTTCCAGCCGCCAACGAGGGAGCGCATGCTCAAGGGGAAGGGCAGCTGGTTCTCGGGAGGGGTGTAGTTGACCGCCGGCACGCTTTTTAAATAGGCGAAGATGGCGTCGTCATCCGCGCGGCTCGCCAGTCTGAACCACGGATAGGGGAACGCAGGGTACAGGTTCTCACCCTCATCGTCCTTGCCGTCGCGCATGGCGCGATAGAATTGATCGCTGGTCCACGCACCGATGCCAGTCTTCGGGTCTGGAGTGATGTTCGAGGTAAAGATCACGCCGAATGGTGTCTTGAGCCCCAGTCCGCCGGCGAACGGTTCGCCGCCGTTGCGAAGATGGCAGGACATGCAATCACCGGCGGCCACCAGATACTGTCCGCGTGCCAATTGCGCGGCATCGGGCGTTGCCGGATCGATTGGCCGCGAAAGAAGCTCCGTCGGCGTGATCTCGCCGCTGGGGTGCGCCGGAAGCGCAGGCATCTGGCTCATCGCGAGCTGAACGACGCCCAGAACCGCAACGGCGGCGCCGCTCAGGCGGAGAAGCGCGCGGAGGCGAGTGACGCGGCTCATTGATCTTAAGTCGGCAACAGAGGGCCGGGAGCCTTCAAGTACTGCGACTTGATGGCATCGGCCGACATATACGCGAGAGCCGCCAAGGTTGCTGTTGGGTTGTAGCCTGCGTTTTGCGGGAAGGCGCCGGAGCCCATCGAGAAGACATTCGGCACGTCCCAGGACTGCAGGTATTTATTGACGACGCTGTTCTTGGGATTGTCTCCCATGATAGCGCCGCCGGTGTTGTGAGTAGTCTGGTAGGGAGTCACGTTCCATGACCCGGTACGGTGATTTAACTTGATCTCACGTGGGTTCATCGCCCGCGCCACTTCGGCGGCGCGGTCGGTCAAGTAGTCCGACATCTTGTGGTCGTTGCCGGTGAAATCAAATGTCATCCGCAGCATCGGCCGGCCGTGCATGTCTTTATAGGTGGGGTCGAGATCCAAGTAGTTGCCGCGCGCGCTCATGCACGAGCCGTGAATGCTCAGGGAAAAGGACCGAAGGTAATTCTTGGCGGCCGCGTGTTTCCATTCCAGACCCCAATCAGGGGTGCCTTGCGGGGTGTAAATCATTTCTATCGGCCGCCCGCCGGTCACCATGCCTGCGATATACGCCCCGCCGATGAAGTCGAGACCGGAGTGATCGAAGTTGTCGCCATTGAAGTCATCGATGACGGTGGCAAGCGCGCCCGCGCCAATGAACGGATTGATGATCTTGTCGTCGAAGAAAACATTCACCGACGACATGGTCTGGTAGGCGTAGTTCTTGCCGACGACGCCTTCACCGGTTTTAGGATCGTATGGCTTGCCGATTCCCGACAACAGCAGCAGACGCACATTTTGTAGTACGTAGGCGCAGAGAATCACCATCTCGGCCGGCTGAAAAAACTCCTCGCCCGCGCTGTTCACGTAGGTGACGCCGGTCGCGCGCTTGCGATCGGCTGTGAGTTCCACCCGTAGGACCTCGCACTCGGTCTTCAAGGTGAAGTTCGATTTGCGCATCAGATGGGGCAAGATGGTCG
>JANXZQ010000435.1 GCA_025355445.1 Gammaproteobacteria bacterium | reverse complement strand
TTCGAGCGGCTGGATGCGGACCTGGCGGGCGCCATGATGGGCATCAACGCCGTGAAGGGCGTAGAGATCGGCGCCGGCTTTCGTGCGGTCGAGCAGCGCGGCTCTGAGCATCGCGACGCACTCACCCCGCAGGGATTCAAGAGCAATCATGCCGGCGGCGTGCTCGGCGGGATTTCCTCGGGCCAGGACATCGTGGTGAGTTTGGCGCTGAAACCGACCTCGAGCATCACCATCCCGGGCGATACCATCGACGTCGATGCCAGGCCCATACAGGTCGTCACCACCGGGCGGCACGATCCCTGCGTCGGCGTACGCGCCACGCCGATCGCCGAGGCGATGATGGCGCTGGTGCTGCTCGATCACTATCTGCGCTTTCGCGCACAGTGCGGCGACGTGGTGCGCACCACGCCGGACATTACGGCTAAACATGAGTAGGACAGCCACTCTGCGCGTCGCCGTGGTCGGCGTTTCGAGCCTGATCGGCGAGGCCGTGATCGATGAGTTGCGCGCACGAAAAATGACGTTTGCAGAACTGCACGCGCTGGATGACGAGCGCAGCGTCGGCCGTGCGGTGAGCGGCGAGGAGGGCGTGGAACCGGCCAAGACGCTGCCGGTGAGCGATGTTGCGGCCTTCGATTTTTCGCGCGTTGATCTGGTCTTCTTCTGCGGGCGGTCGGCCTTGTCCGAGCGCTACGCTGAAGCGGCTGCGGCGCACGCTTGGGTAATCGACGGCTCAGCGGCGTTCCGAGCGCGCGCGGAGGTGCCGCTGGTGGTTGCGGATGTCAATGCGGGCGCGCTTCAGGCGGTCGGCGCACGCGGCTTGATCGCGCTGCCGGGAAGCGCCAGTGCGGCGCTGGCCACGGTGCTCGCGCCGCTGCATGCGCTCGCGGGGCTTGAACGCGCCGAGGTGGCGACTTACCAAGCGGTATCCGGCAGCGGTCGGGGAGCCATGGATGAGCTTGCCGGGGAGACGGTGGCCATGTTGAGCGGTAAGAAGGCGCGGGGCAGGGCATTTGGCCGACAGATCGCGTTCAATGTGATCCCGCAGGTGGATGCCTTCGACGCGGAGGGGGTTTCACGCGAGGAGCGCCGCCTGTGGCAAGAAACCCGGCGGGTGCTCGATTTGCCGCATCTCGCGATCAACGCGACGGCGGTGCGGGTGCCGGTGTTCTTCGGCCACAGCCTCGCGGTGCACGCCAGTTTCACGCGCCCCGTGAGCGCTGTAGAGGCCGTCGGCGTGTTGCAGCGCGGCATGGGTATCAGCGTCATAGACGCCGACTCGGCTATGGAATTTCCGACCCCCGCGGTATTGGCAATGTCGCCCGATAAGGTATATGTAGGCCGTTTAAGGGCAGATTTAACCCGTGACCGCGCTCTGAATTTCTGGGTCGTAGCGGATAATGTTCGGAAATGTGCGGCACATAACGCAGTTTCAGTAGCCCATATTTTGGTAAATAGACCGCAGTAAGATATAGTTATTGGCTTATGTAAAAAGGCAAGTGAGAATTCGCTTACAAGCTCCTATCGCACAATGAAGTTTACCCGCTTGCCTACCCGATTCCTGGGAGTAGAAATGTCCGTGACGATGCCTCGCCTGATGCTGATGGCGTGCCTGCTATCCCCTTCCATGCTTTGGCCGACCTTGTCGAATGCGCTGGGCCTGGGCGAGATCCATCTGAACTCTTCGCTCAACGAGCCGATGAACGCTGATATCGACCTGATTGCAGCCTCTGCGGATGAACTCAGTGCGCTTCGCGCCAGCCTCGCCGGCCGCGATGCGTTCACTCGCTATGGCATCGATCGGCCACCGTTCCTGTCGACACTGACGTTCAAGGTGGGCAAGGGCAAGGAAGGACGCGACGCTTTGTTGGTTCGCTCCAGCGATGCCATCCCTGAGCCGTTCGTGACGTTCTTGGTCGAGGTGAACTGGGCACGCGGCCGATTGATGCGCGAGTACACGGTATTGCTGGACCCGCCGGTGTACACACCGGGCGAGACCGCGAGCAGTGCGGCCCCCGTCGCCGCTCCGAGCAGTGCTCCGCGTAGGCCGGCACCGGCACCGGCATCCGCACCAGCACCCGCGTCGGCAACCGCATCGGAGCCTGCACCTGCACCTGCACCTGCACCTGCAACTGCACCGGCGCGCACACAGGCCATGAATCCGCCCGCGAGCCGAGTTCCGGCCGCATCGGAATCCAGCGGTTCGAGCAACGGCAGCACTTATCGGGTAAGCGAGGGCGATACGCTGACAAAGATCGCGCGCAGCCTGCACAGCTCGGCGGCGAACGTCGATCAAACCATGATGGCGGTGTATCGAGCCAATCCCGACGCCTTCGGCGGCAACATCAATATTCTTCGACGCGGCGCGGTGCTGCGAATTCCGGGCGCGGATGACATAGCCGCGATGAATCAAACCGAAGCGATCAGCGAAGTGCACCGTCAAATGGACGCTTGGCACAGTGCGGCCGGCGCGCCGCCCGCCGGACACTTGCGTCTCGTTACCCCGAGCGCGCGAAGCGATGCCGGCACGGGTACCGGCACTGGCGGCACCACCGGCGCCGATGGGAATTCTTCGCCCGCCGAAGCACAGGCTCTCAAGGATCGGGTTCGGGACCTGGAAGGACAACTCGCGGAATCGCATCGCCTGATCGATATTCGCAATAGCGAGCTCAGTGCCCTACAGCGCAAGCTTGGCATGCCGGCGACCGCGCCGACCCCGACCCCGACGCCTGCGGTTCAGCCCAGTCCCGCGCCGCCCGCGCAGACCCCGGCCCCGGCCCCGGCCGCGGCAACTCCTCCTCCTGCGATTGCGACCACGCCTCCGGCAGCAACCTCGACGGCCGTACCGCCGCCCGTGGAAAGCACTACAACGCCCGTACCGACGCCGGTTCCCGCGCCGCCGGTCGTGCAGAAGAAACCGGCAGCCGCGCCGGCCGACTCGGGGTCCTGGATCGACTGGGTTGCCGCGAATTGGTGGGTGCCGGCCGCGGTCATCATCGTCTTCATTCTCGTGCTGGTGTTCGCCGCCTGGCGGCGACGACAGGGCGGCGGCAATGACCTGCTCAGCCGGATGGAGGCGACGGACGTTGCCGACTTCCGCGATCCGACGGCCAAACTCGGCTCGATGCGCCGCGGCGACGACTCGTTCGTGGTCGAGGAGTCGGGTGAACATCGCATGCCGGAATTCGGCGAGGCGCCGCAGTCTCTCGGCGATACGCATTCGGATATCAAGTCTGCCGACGACACCATGTCGAGCGAGAGCGCGGTCAATCTCGATCAGGGCGATCCGCTCGCCGAAGCCGATTTCCACATGGCGTACGGTCTGTACGATCAGGCAGCGGACTTGGTCCGCATCGCCCTCGAGCGCGAGCCGGATCGGCGCGATCTGCGCCTTAAGCTGCTGGAGATTTATTTCGTCTGGGGCAACAAGGACGCGTTCCTGCAGACGGCGAAGGGGCTGGAAGCTACGCGCGATCGCGCTCCCGCCGGCGAGTGGGACAAGATCGTCATCATGGGCAAGCAGATTTGCCCGGAAGAACCCCTGTTCGCCACCGTTGCGGGCAGCGGCCGCGGCGCCGGCGCGCTGGTCGATCTGAACCTCGAAGGCGGCGAGAACCGCGTCGACATCGATTTGTTCGGCGATCCGGAAGGCGAACGCAGCCGGTTGGATCACCCACTCGCCAAGGAGAGCGCGGCGACCGAGTCGACCGGCGAATCGCCCGCGATGCACGCGAGCTCTGATCTCGATTTCACTTTGGATGCGCCGGAACGCGGCGCGGATGAGTCGCCGACGCGCGAGATGCCGCCGCGCGATGAGCCGACGGTCGAATCCGAGCTGATGAGTTTCACCGACGCGCCTACGGTCGAATCGCCGACGGTGAAGTCCAATGACATGCACGACCGGATTTCCTCGAAGCTGGGGTCGGTCAAGGCGGATCAGACGGCTGAAATAGCGGTAGACGACTTGGGTTTGGATCTGGATTCGCTCGAGCAGACCGGAACACCTGCCGTCAGCGGCTCGCATCTCGAGGAGACCGATCATCCTTCCGATGCGCCGACCATGGTGGCTGGCCTCGACGAGAAGTCGCGGCGCATGATGGCGGAGGCGGAGAGCCGCTCCCGCGATCGCGACCTGACCGAGCTGGAACGCGAATTGGAGGCCTCTTTTATTGCGGATCTCGACTCCGACCACGAAGACGTCAAGACGTCGGTGCTGGGTCCGGAGTCGGCGCCGACGGTGCAAATGCCGTTCGACGTCGGGGCAACCTCGCGTTTCAAATCGCCTGACTTCTCCGACATTGCGGACGCCGACAAGGTCGACGTCGATTCGACTTCGAAGTTGCGCAGCCTTAGCAGCGACAGCATCGACTTGGATTTGGATCGGCTGGCGAGCGCCTTGGGAAGCGGCGACACCGTGGAGCAGCCGCGCGCCGAAGATGAAGTTTTCTCGACCGAAGTCTTCGAAGCCACCCAGCGCAACCGGGGCGTCGATCTCGACGTCGGCGAGGTGTTGAATGGATTGGAGTCGCCGACCAACAAAATGCAGGCGATCTCGCCGACCGACAAGCTGGCCGCCATCTCTCCCACTGACAAAATGCGGGCGATTTCATCGAGCGTTCGGACCACCAAAATCAAGTCGGATGATTTCCTGCCGGTGGAACTGGAACCGGTGACCATGAGCGAGGTAGGGACCAAGTTGGATCTGGCGCGGGCCTACATGGATATGGGCGATCCGGAAGGTGCGCGCAGCATTCTCGAGGAAGTGGTGCAGGAAGGCTCGGCGAGTCAGAAACAGGAAGCGCAGCGCCTGATCGAAACTTTGCCCGGTTAGCGTGGCGGCCTCTGGAGGACGAACCTAAGGTCCGCCGCGTCGCCGCCATAGTCGAGTATGACGGCACCGAGTACGCCGGCTGGCAGTCGCAGGAACACTCGGTATCAATTCAGGACGCGGTACAGGCGGCGATATCTTTCGTCGCCGGCCATTCCACCGTCGTCATCTGCGCCGGACGCACCGACAGCGGCGTGCACGCCACCGGCCAGGTCATCCATTTCGACACCACTGCCGAGCGCACGCCGCGCGCCTGGGTGCTGGGCGCCAATACCAAGCTCTCCCCGGCGATTGCGCTGCAATGGGCCGGCGAGGTGACCGTGGGTTTTCACGCCCGGCACACGGCCAGCCGCCGCATCTACCGCTACTGCATTTTGAACCGCAGCGCGCGCTCAGCGTTGCAGCGGTCGCGTGCGGCATGGCTGCATCGTCCGCTCGACGCCGCGGCCATGCATGCCGCTGCGCAGGTGCTGATCGGCGAGCACGATTTTACTGCGTTTCGCTCGGTGCAGTGCCAATCGAAAACCCCGGTCAGACGCGTCCAGCGGATCGAGGTGCTGCGGGAGGGCGATTATCTCTGGCTCGAGATCACGGCGAACGCCTACCTGCATCACATGGTGCGCAACATCGTGGGAACGCTGGTCGCGGTGCAGGGCGAGCCGGATCCGCCCGCAGCGATGGCACGCGTGCTCGAGCGGCGCGAGCGGCGGCTCGCGGGAGCGACCGCCCCGGCCGCCGGGCTGTACCTTTGGCGGGTCGAATATCCAGCCATCTACGGCATCCCGGCGCCGACTGATGCCTGCGGCGGTCCGATGCCGCCGAGCGGCCCAACGCCGGCGAGCGGCCGATTAGGCTAGACTAGCGTATGTCCTGGTTCGAGCGAATTGTCCCGTCGCGTATTAAAACCGAGCGCCGCACGCGTTCGGTGCCGGAAGGCTTGTGGACCAAGTGTCCGGCGTGCGACGCCGTCCTGTACCGCGCTGAAATCGAGCGCAATCTGCATGTGTGCCCCAAGTGCAGCCATCACATGCGCATCAACGGCCGCGAGCGGCTGGCGAAATTTCTCGATACCGGATCGACCACGGAGCTTGCCACCAAGGTGGAACCCGAGGACCCGCTCAAGTTCAAGGATTCGAAGCGCTACAAGGATCGTCTGGTACAAGCGCAGAAGCAGACCGGGGAACGCGACGCGTTGATCGTAATGGCTGGGAAACTGGCCGGCTTGGATTTGGTCGCGTGCGCCTTCGAGTTCCGTTTTCTCGGCGGCTCGATGGGTTCCGTGGTCGGCGAAAAATTCGTTCGGGCGGTGGAGCACTGTCTGGAGCACCGCATGCCGCTGGTGTGCTTCGCAGCGAGCGGCGGCGCGCGCATGCAGGAGGCGCTGTATTCGCTGCTGCAAATGGCGAAGACCAGCGCGGCTCTGAAGCGCCTGTCAGAGGCGCGACTGCCGTTCATTTCCGTGATGACCGATCCGACGACCGGCGGAGTATCCGCGAGCCTTGCCATGTTGGGCGACATCAACATCGGCGAACCGAAGGCCCTGATCGGATTCGCCGGCCCGCGTGTGATCCAACAGACCGTGCGCGAGACCCTGCCGGAAGGGTTCCAACGCAGCGAGTTCCTGCTCGAGCACGGCGCGCTCGACATGATCGTCGATCGGCGTGAGCTGCGCGACCGCATCGGCGCCATGCTGCGCCAGCTGACCGGCAAAGAACCCGCTGCAGCGTAGCGGATTTCGCGTACCGCCTTGAGTTCGGTCATTCCGCGCAGTCTCGATGGGTGGTTGGCCTACCAAACCTCCTTACGCCCGCAGGCCATCGAGCTCGGGCTGGACAGGCTGCGGCTGGTCTTGGACCGGCTGGACTGGCGCCAGCCCAGGGTTCCGGTCATTACCGTGGCGGGAACCAACGGCAAGGGCTCGGTGAGCGGCTATTGCGCTGCCATCATGGCGGCAGCAGGCTACCGGGTCGGCACCTTCACATCGCCGCACTTGCGCGACTACCGCGAACGGATCCGCATCCACGATCAGTTGGTCGGCGCGCCCGAGTTGGTCTCGGCCTTCGAGCGCATCGAGAGCGCTCGCGGCGCGGTGGGCCTGACTTTCTTCGAGTTCAACACTCTGGCGGCGCTGTTGGTATTCGACGCGGCACGGCTCGACGCCTGGGTGCTAGAGGTCGGCATGGGCGGCCGTTTGGATGCCGTCAACGTGGTGGATCCGGATGTCGCCGTGGTGGTGAGCATTGGATTCGACCATCAGGAGTATTTGGGTGCGACTCTCGAGGCCATCGGGCGCGAGAAGGCAGGAATTTTCCGCGCCGGCCGCAGCGCCGTCCTCGGCAGCAGCGAGATGCCGAGCATCGTCGAGGAGGCGGCGCGCGCCATCGGAGCGCCGTTGAAGCGCATCGGTGTCGAGTACAGCTACGAGTTGGAAGCCTCAACGCGGGAGAAAAACGCGCTCATTGCCGGCGATCGGTGGCGTTACCGCGGCAGCCGTTGGGATTTGCAGCACTTACCCGCGCCGGCGCTCGCGGGCGACACACAGTACGCGAATGCCGCCACGGCCATCGCCGCGCTGGAAGAGCTCGATGCGCGTTTGACCATCCCCGGCCTGGCGGTGGCGCAGGGAATTACCCAGGTGCAGCTGGCCGCGCGCTTCCAAGTGATCGCTCCTGCCAATGCTCAGGCGCCTACTTGGATATTGGACGTCGCGCACAACCCGGCGGCGGCGCGCGTCCTGGCGCGCAATTTACGCGCGCGGCCCGGGGGCCGGCCTACCGGCGGGCGGACCCTGGCGATTCTCGGTATTTTGGCCGACAAGGATGCTGCGGGAGTCATCGCAGAGTTGCGCGACTGCGTCGATGCCTGGTGGTGCGTTCCCACCGAGGGTGAGCGCGGCCGCAGCAGTATGGCACTGGCGGAGACGGTGAGGCGGCAGGTCACGGTTCCGGTTGAGGCGGCGCAGGACACCGCGGCGGGATGCCGTGCTGCCTTGATCCATGCGCACCCTCAGGATCGCATCGTCGTTTTCGGCTCCTTCCACACGGTGGGGCCCGCACTTGACTGGCTCGAGGCGCATGACGTGCTGCCACAGGCGGCGCTTCCCTAATATACTGCGGCGCCCCGAGGCATTAACGTTTAAGGCAGATTCCATGGATCGTCGCGTCAAAGAACGCTTGGTCGGCGCATCGATCTTGGTGGTGCTCATCGTGCTTATCGTGCCGGAGATGTTATCCGGCCCCGCGTCGCCGCCGGCGACAACGCGGCCGCCCGCCGGCACGCCGGAGCCCGGGCGCACCGTCACGGTCGATCTGGCGACCAGCAAGGCGCCGGCACAGGAAGTGGCAGGCGCGGCCGCATCCGCGGCACTCATCCAGCCAGCGGGAGAGCATGCACAGGCTTCCGCGGCGGACCCGCCGGTGCTACCCGCGGCCAGGGCCGCCCCTGCAAGGGCCGCCCCGGCAACGCTTCCCGCAGCGGCCGCGCCCCACTCAGCACCGCCGGCGTTGCTTGAAACACCGGTGCCGCCCCCCACATCGATGCCAGCCGGGGGGAAACTCGCGGCGCATAGCTGGGCGGTGCAGCTCGGCAGCTTTGCCAGCCGCGACAACGCCGAGAAGCTGGTGCGTCAATGGAAGGGACAGAGCTTTTCAGTTTACGTGTCGTCAGCGGGTTCGGGTCCCGCCGCGCGCTACCGTGTGCGTATCGGCCCCTTGGCGGATCACGAGTCCGCTGCCCAAGCGGTGGCCAAGCTCAAATCGCTGGGACAGGCTGCGAGCATCGTGCGGCCGGGTGCTTGAATTGGCGGTTTGTGACGCGCGTTTCACAACGCCTTGTGCAGCGCTCCGGTAGAATATAAATATGACCGCAGCCGATGCCTTCATCATCTTGATTCTGCTGGGTTCAACCGTCATTGGGATACTGCGCGGATTCGTGCGCGAGGCGGCGTCGCTGGTTTTTTGGGTGCTGGCCATTTGGGCGGCGTGGAAATTCGGGCGGGTGATCGAGCCCCATTTGGGCGGGCTGCTCGCCGATCCGAACGTCGCGCCTTGGGTCGGACGCTTGGTGATCTTGGTGCTGGTGCTCTTGGTGGGCTGGGTCGTCGGCATGCTGGCGAGCTACTTCACCCGCAGCCTAGGGTTGGGCGCCATGGACCGGGTCCTTGGACTGCTGTTCGGCATGGTGCGCGGAGTGGTGCTGGCCGGACTCCTCGTCATCGGCGGCGAGCTTTTGCATTTGAATCACGAAGAGTGGTGGAGTCGGTCGAAGCTGATTCCTTTCGGTGAGACGGCCGGCGACTGGCTGCGTGCCATGGTCGGCGAGAAGGGCGAACCTTGGGCCAAGCTCGAGCGCTTAACCTACGTCAAAGTCAGACCCAAGTAGCGGAGGTTCTTCATGTGCGGAATCATCGGAATGGTCGGCGTGAGCGCCGTCAATCAGCGCATCTATGACGCGCTGACGGTGCTGCAGCACCGCGGCCAGGATGCCGCGGGCATCATGACCTCCGCAGACGGCGAACTGTTCATGCGCAAGGACTCCGGGCTGGTGCGCGATGTGTTTCAGCAGAAGCACATGCTCAAGCTGAAGGGCAATATCGGGATTGGACACGTCCGCTATCCCACCGCCGGCGCCGACAGCGCGAACGACGCGCAACCTTTCTACGTCAATTCGCCGTACGGCATTTGCCTCGGCCACAACGGCAACCTGACCAATTCGCGCGAACTGACCGAAGTGCTGGTGCGCGAAGATCGCCGCCACCTCAATACCGGTTCCGATTCGGAAGTGCTGCTCAATGTATTGGCTTCCGAATTACAGCGCGTCGGCACGCCGCGGGTTACCCCCGCCGACGTGTTTGCCGCGGCAAACGCCGTGTATCGCCGCTGCCGCGGCGGCTATGCGGTGGTTGCCATGGTGATCGGCCACGGCATCCTGGGGTTTCGCGACCCGAACGGAATTCGTCCGCTGGTGATCGGCAAGCGCGACACCAAGAAGGGCGTGGAATGGATGCTGGCTTCCGAAAGCGTGGCGCTCGATATGCTGGGTTTCGACATGGTGCGCGACGTGGCCCCGGGCGAGGCGGTGTTCATCGACGAGCAGGGCCGATTCTACGCTCAGCAGTGCGTGGCGATGGCACGGCATACACCGTGTATTTTCGAATATGTGTATTTCGCCCGCCCTGACTCCATCATCGACAATATCTCGGTATACAAAGCGCGCTTGCGCATGGGCGAGCGCCTGGCCGAGAAAATCAAACGCGAGCGTCCCGACCACGACATCGACGTGGTCATACCGATTCCCGACACCAGCCGCACCAGCGCCGTGCAGGTGGCGCAGCTGCTCGGCATCAAGTACCGCGAAGGATTCATCAAGAATCGCTACATCGGCCGCACCTTCATCATGCCTGGACAGGAGCAGCGTGCGAAGTCGGTGCGCAGCAAGTTGAACGCCATCGATTTGGAATTCCGCGGCAAGAACGTGTTGCTGGTCGATGATTCGATCGTGCGCGGCACGACCTCGGCGCAGATCATCGACATGGCGCGCGAAGCCGGCGCGAAGAAAGTATATTTCGCCTCCGCCGCGCCGGCGGTTCGCTATCCCAACGTGTACGGCATCGACATGCCGGACGCTTCCGAACTGGTGGCCGCGGGGCATACGGACGACGAGGTGCGCGACATCATCGGCGCCGACTGGCTGATCTACCAGGATCTGACCGACCTGGAACAGGCGGTTCGCCATGACCACGCAAAGATCAAGGATTTCGATACTTCTTGTTTTTCGGGCAAATACGTCACGGGTGATGTAACTCCGGAATATCTGCAGCGCCTGCAGGGAGAGCGTTCCGACGAGGCCAAGCAGCAGCGTCGCGATGGTGCCGCTCGTGGACTCAAGTCTGTGCGGTGATGCGTCTGTTGGTGATCGCAGAGCGGGCTGACTATCGACTGCTGGTCAGAAAGCATGTCGAGATCGAATGGCCGGACGCGACCCTCGTCGAACATCGTTTGGGAGAAGACGCCCCCATGGAGGCGCAGTTCGCCGCCACCGGTTTCGACGCAGTCATCATCGTAGGGGTGCCACCCAACAGCGCGGCAGAGGCGCTGGCGGCCGGCCTGGCATCTAGGCCAGAGTTTGCCCCCATCGTACTGATCACCCTGCGAGATGCGCCGACGCCGGAGCTCGCGGCGGTGCGCGGCTTGCATCGCCTCTACGGCCGCAAAATCGATCGCGACCGGCTGCTGCGGGCGATCATGGCCGCCGCCCGTGAACACCGGCAAAGCCTGTCGGTACTGCGAGCCCATCCGGATTTCGATCAGCGCTACCGGTTCGGGTCGGTGATGATCCGCGGCCATCGCTGCATCCGGCAGGTGGGCAGCGGCGGCATGTGCACGATCTATCTCGCCGAGAGCGAGCGCGCCGGCACGCTGGTGGTGCTCAAGGTGTTCAATCAGGTGCCGGATGTCTCTGAGCGCATCGTCGGGTTCGACCGCTTCCTTCAGGAATACGAAATCGTCGCTGGTTTGACGCATCAGAACATCGTGCGCATCTACGATCTCGGCGTGGCCGACGATCATGCCTATATCGCCATGGAACATTTTCCATCCGGTGATTTGCGGCAGCGGATGAAAACGCCGTTACTGCCGGCGACGGCGCTCGGATATCTGGAACAGATCGGCAGCGCACTGCACGCCATCCATTCGGTGGGGGTGCTGCACCGGGATCTGAAACCAGCCAATGTGATGCTGCGCGCCGACGGCTCGCTGTGCCTGATCGACTTTGGTCTCGCCAAGGCGAACGAAATGTCGGTGTCGTTGACCGGCACTCGGGAGATCTTCGGCACGCCGTACTACATGAGTCCGGAACAGGGGCATGCGGAGGAAATCGACGGCCGCAGCGATTTGTACAGCCTGGGCGTGATGTACTACGAAATGCTGACCGGGCGCAAGCCCTTCACCGGCGCGACGGCCATGGAAGTGATTTACAAGCACAAGCGGGCGGAACTGCCGGACATTGCGCCGCAGTTTGCGCAATACGAGGTGCTGCTGCGGCGGCTGCTCGCGAAGGTGCCGGGCGATCGCTTTCAGTCGGCTCGCGAACTGTTGGACGCGATCGCGGCAGTCAAAGTTCCTGCGTGAATCAGGCGCCGCCGCCCTTCGCGCATCCCTTGCTGCGCGTCGCAACCCCGGCCGCTTGGGTGCGCGCGGCGTGCGCGTCGCGGGAGGTGCTGCTCATCGATCACGCAAACTGCGAAAAGAAGGCGGCATCGACCGCCCTCGCCCTGATGTTTGCGTACGCGGAAGATCTGGAACTCGCCGACAAGATGTCGCGGCTCGCCCGCGAGGAATTGCGGCATTATGAGCAGGTTGCCAAACTAATCCGCAGCTTGGGTGTAACGCCCCAGCGTCTGGCGCCCGGCCGCTACGCCGAGCGCCTGCGCCGGCTGGTCGAGAGATCCGAGCCGCGTCGCGAAGTCGATCTCATGATATGCGGCGCCTTCATCGAGGCTCGCTCCTGCGAGCGGTTCGCGGCCTTGAGCGCGACCATCGGCGCGCCGTTGAGCGAGATGTTCCAGAGTCTGCACAATGCCGAGGCGCGCCACCACCGGGTCTACCTCGATCTGGCGCGCCGTGCGGCCAAGCGGGCGGGCACGGCGGGTGCCGCCTTCGAGACGCGGATCGAAGAATTTGCCGCGCTCGAGGCAGAGTTGATCACGCAGCCTGACCCGGTGTTTCGCTTTCACTCGGGGCCACCCGGCAGCCCGTTTGAGTAATTAGCGTCAGCGCCGCGCGCGGCGCTCCGCTATGTGGGCTGGCGCACTGACGCCGCTGCCTATATCTCCTATTGCTGAGGGGTCGGACACCGTGCCAACGCCCCATTCGAGGCAGCATTGTCTATTTCCGGACAAGCACATGAAACGCCTCGTGCTCGATCAATTCACGCACTTTGCCTTCGCGGCGGCCGCGATTGTCATCGTCGTGCTGGGCGCGCTGCTCTACCGCATCAACATTCGCTCGGCGGATTCGACCGGTTGGGTCAGCCATACCCTGGCAGCCGTCCGGCTCGTAGGCGAGATCAACGCACAGATCGGTCTCGCGGAGTCCGCCTATCGCGGCTATATCATTGCGCCAACGGAGGACTTCTCAGCCGATCGAGACCGTGCATTTACCAAGGTCGGCGCTGCAGTCAGTGAATTTAAAGATCTCACCTCCGATAATCCGGAGCAGCGGAGCCGTTCTGCGCGGCTGGAAAAACTTCTGGCTGCACGGTTTTCGACGATGCGGGGTTCGAGGCTTTGGAGAAATGGAAAACAGGCCGGTTCGGCATCGTGTTTACCGATTGCAACATGCCTGAGATGAATGGCTACGAGCTCGCGCGCAACATTCGTGAATTCGAGTCGGTCAGCGGCGCCCGCAGGACCCCCATTCTCGCGTGTACGGCGAACGCCTTGAGCGGCGCGGCGGAAGCGTGTTTTGCCGCGGGAATGGACGATTATCTGGCCAAGCCGATCAACCTAGCCATGCTGGCGAAGAAACTCGATTACTGGCTGCCCCTCTCGCGGCAGCCGGCGCCGCTCGACCGCACCGCTCTTGCCGAGCTCACCGACGGCGATGTGCAGGCCGAGCGCGAGATCTTGATCGACTTTCGGCGCGTGAATGACGAAGACGCGGCCATGCTGAGGCATGCCGTGGACAGATCGGACCTTGGGTCCATCGCCACTGCGTCCCATCGCATCAAAGGCGCCAGCAAAATGATCGGCGCGACGGCCCTGGCCGGCGTGTGCGAGCGCTTGGAGCGCGCCGGCAGCGCGAGCGACTGGAAGTACGTTGTCGCGAACATGGCCGTGTTTGGCCACGAACTGGAGCGCCTAAATACCTATTGCGAAGAAGATACATGGGCATTGCCGACCTAAGATTCCTGGCGGTCGAGGATCACGAATTTCAGCGCGCCATGCTGGTCAAGATTCTCGCGAGCCTCGGCGCCGCGAAGATATGGAGCGCCGCCGACGGAGGCGCGGCGCTGCGGATCCTCGAATCGTTGGATTCACCGGTCGATATCATCATCAGCGATCTTGATATGCCGGGGATGGATGGCTTGGAGTTCATGCGGCGCTTGGCTGAAGGACGCTTTCCAGCCGCAATCATTCTTGCCAGCGCCATGGAAAGCGCGCTGCTCGACTCGGTCCAGACGATGAGCCGGGCCTATGGAGTGACGATCCTGGGTGTCATCCAGAAGCCGATCACTCTCGGCAAGCTGCGTGCGTTGATCCATGGATACGTCCCGCTGCAAACGACCCAGTACGGTGCTGGCACCCCCGATCCATTGTTCAGCATCGAGGAGATTTTGGAAGGATTGGAAAACGATGAATTTCTGCCGTTCTTCCAACCCAAAGTATCGCTCGCGAGCGGAGCGGTGAAAGGCGCGGAGGCGCTTGCGCGCTGGCAGCACCCCGAAAGGGGCATCGTGATGCCCCATGCCTTCATCGGGCCGCTCGAGGAAGGCGACTGCATGGAGGCGCTGACGTGGACCATGCTGCGCAAATCAGCGGCATTCGGCCGCGAGTGGCGCGCCGCGAGCGGTCTGGATGTGAGTATCTCGGTTAATTTGTCGGTCAAATCGCTGGCCGACGAGCAGCTTGCGGAACGCGTAACCGACCTGGTACGGGGCGAAGGCCTCGACCCCCGGCACATTGTCATCGAAGTGACGGAATCCGCGACAACCACCAAAATCGGCCGTGCGCTGGAAAATCTATCGCGGTTGCGCATGAAAGGCTTCGGCTTGTCGATCGACGACTACGGCACCGGATATTCCTCGATGCAGCAGCTGATTCGCATCGCTTTCACCGAGCTCAAGATCGATCGGTCGTTCGTCGCAAACGCTGCCACGCAGCGATCGGCGAGAGTGATTCTGGAGTCGAGCCTCGAAATGGCAAAGAAACTCAATATCTCCTCGGTGGCAGAAGGCGTGGAAACCCAGCAGGAGTGGGACTTACTGGGTGAGCTGGGCTGCGAGCTGGCGCAGGGTTATTTCATCGCAAGACCGATGCCGGGCGACTTGCTGGTGACATGGGCCGCGAAGCGGGCGTGCGGCGAATGTAAGGGCCGGTAGCGCCTAACGGGATAGCGATTTCAGTTCGGGGCCGTTTTCATCCCAACGGAGCAAGCTGCCCTGATCGTACCAATCGCCGAGCACGATGCGCGTGCAGGCGCGACCGTCGACCTCGAGCGCATGGATGGCAGGACGATGGGTGTGGCCATGCAGCAGGGTTGCCGTTCCGGCGCTGCGCAACGCCAGGGCGACGCTGCCGGCATTGACGTCCGTGATCGCATATTCAACGGCGGCGGTGTGCGCTTGGCTGCCGACGCGCGCGGCACCGGCGATGGCGCGGCGCGCGGCAACCGGCAGAGCGAGAAATCGGCGCTGCCAATCGGCGTCGCGCACCGTGGCGCGCAGCCGCTGATAGGCCAGGTCATCGGTACAGAGGGCATCGCCGTGCATTACCAGGACCGGCTCGCCGTATAGGGTCACGATCAAAGGATCGGGCAGAAGCTGCGCGCCGCTCATGCTGCAAAATTGCCCGGCCAGCAGGAAATCCCGGTTGCCGTGCATGACGAAACAGGGCACGCCCGCGGCGGTCAGTGAGCGGATGCCGCCGATCGCCGCGGCTTGCGCGTGGTCTGCGGCGTCATCGCCGATCCAGGATTCGAACAGATCGCCGAGAATGTACAAGGCGTCAGCGTCCTTGGCATCGGCCCCGAGGAAGCTCAGAAATTGCTCGGTGATCGCCGGACGGCTTGCGTCGATGTGCAAATCCGAGATGAAGATTGCGGCCACAGAAGGGCGGGATCCGTCAGGGGCCGGCGACGCGCTCGATTCTCTCGATCAGCACCGGGTGCAGCGGCGCATCTTCCTTGAAAATGCCGTGCGCACCGGTTGCGACGTTGCCGATCTTATCGACCACGTCCATGCCTTGAATGACCTTGCCGAAGACTGCGTAGCCCCAACGCGTCTTGTTGGGGTCGAGAGCCTCGTTGTCGTACAGGTTTACGTAGAACTGCGCGTCGCTGCCGTGCGGATCCTGGCTTCGCGCCATGCCTACGGTACCGCGCTGATTGGTCAGGCCATTGCCGGACTCATTGACCACCTTGGCGGGGGCGGGCACCAGCTTGTAATTGCTGTCGAAGCCGCCGCCTTGAATGACGAAGTTTGCGACGACGCGATGAAAAATCGTGCCGGTGTAATGCCCCTGGTCGACATATTTCAAGAAGTGCGCGACCGTCAGCGGCGCCCGTTCACCGTTCAATTCCACGGTGAAATTTCCCAATGAAGTGACGACCAAAATCTGGGTGGCCGCCGCCGATGCCGCCGGTTTGGGCAGAGTTTTCGGCGATTCCACAGGCACAGCCGCAGCGGCGGGTGTGGGTTCGGCCGCGAAACCAGGGGCCAGACCGGCGCTCGAGATCATTCCAATGAGCAATAAGAACTGTTTCATGCCGAGATTCTACTCGAATAGGTACAATCTTGAGCTATGTCCGCAAGCAAAGATTCTTCAGCAGTCATTACCCGATTCGCGCCCAGCCCCACCGGATCATTGCATCTGGGGAACGCACGGACCGCCTTCTTCAGTCATCTATGGGCCCGTAAGAGCGGCGGGCGCTTTATTTTGCGCATCGAGGACACGGATGTCGCGCGCAGCCAGCTGCGCTTTCGCGACGAGTTGATGGCGGAAATGCGTTGGCTGGGCTTGACTTGGGATGAGGGCCCGGATATCGGCGGCCCCTCGGCTCCCTATTCGCAGGCCGAACGCGGCGAGTTGTATCAAAGCCTGTTCGCACGATTGGCGGCCGACGGGGAAGCCTACCCCTGCTACTGCACGGCGGAGGACCTGGAGCTCTCGCGCAAGCTGCAGCGCATGGCAGGCAAGCCGCCCCGATATGCGGGCACCTGCCGCCATTTGACGGGCGCGCAGCGCGCGGCGCAGGAGGCCCGCGGCCTGAAACCGACATTGCGGTTTGCCGTGCCGAACGACCGGATCATAGAATTTATCGACGTGGTGCACGGGCCGCAGCGCGTCGCGTCGAGCGATATCGGCGACTTCATCATCCGGCGCGATGACGGCACTGCGGCGTTCTTTTTCTGTAATGCGGTGGATGATTCCGCGATGGGAATCACGCAGGTGCTGCGCGGCGATGACCATCTCACCAATACGCCGCGCCAGCTCATGATGCTGGATGCGTTGGGATTGCGCCGCCCTGCGTACGGACATGTTGGATTGTTGGTGGGCGCAGATGGTGCGCCGCTGTCGAAGCGTCACGGCAGCACCAGTGTGCAGGAATTTCGCGAGCGTGGATTTCTCCCCGCCGCCATTCTCAATCAACTGCTGCGCCTTGGGCACACCGGCGACGTGGATGGCTGGTTGGCGGTGGCGGATATGCCCGCGCACTTTCGCCCCGAACATCTGGGCCGTGCGCCGGCGCGCTTCGACGAGTCGCAACTCGTGCACTGGCAGAAGGAGACTCTGGAGCGAATGTCGGCGCAACAAATCAGCAGCTGGCTGGGATCAGGCGACTCGCCCGACTTCGTCGAGCTGGTGCGTCACAACGTCGTACTGCCTGCCGACGCGTCGCCATGGCGTGCAGTGGTATGCGGCGAGTTACCGCCCCTGGGAAAGGAGGAGCAGGGCGTCATCGCGGCGGCGGGGCCCGCATTTTTCGCCGCGGCTGCCGATGCGCTCGATCAATCGAGCTTGGACCTCAAACAACTGACGACGATATTGAAGGAACGTACGGGCCGCAAGGGTGCGGACCTGTTCATGCCGCTGCGCGCGGCCTTGACCGGCCAGATACACGGGCCGGAACTCGCGCCCCTGCTCAAGCTCATGTCGCCGGCGATGGTCCGTCATCGCCTGAAGTCCCATGCTCAAAATTCATAATTCCCTGACCGGCTCGAAGGAAGCGTTCAAGCCTTTGCGGCCGAACGAAGTCCGCATGTACGTATGCGGCATGACGAACTACGACTACATCCACGTCGGGCACGCGCGCATGCTGACGGTATTCGACCTGATCCAGCGTTACCTGCGATCGTTGGGCTACAAAGTCACCTATGTGCGCAACGTGACGGACATAGACGATAAAATCATCGAGCGCGCGGCCGCCAACGGCGAGGACTGGGCCGCACTGGCGCGGCGGTTCACGGCGGCCATGCACGAGGATTGCGCGACCCTGGGGCTGCAGCCGCCGGACCTCGAACCGCGTGCCACCGAATACATCGAGCAAATTATTGCGATGACCCAAATCTTGATCGACAAGGGCTATGCCTACGTGGCCCGCGACGGCGACGTCATGTACTCGGTGCGCAAGTTCGCGCCCTATGGCCGGTTGTCCGGCAAGAAGATCGACGATTTGCGCTCGGGCTCGCGTGTGCAGGTGGACGACGCCAAGTTGGACCCGCTGGATTTCGTACTCTGGAAGCACGCCAAACCGGGCGAGCCTGTCTGGGCCTCGCCCTGGGGCAACGGCCGTCCCGGTTGGCACATCGAATGCTCGGCCATGTCCACCAGCCTGCTCGGCGGCTACTTCGATCTGCACGGCGGCGGCGAGGATCTAAAATTTCCGCACCACGAGAATGAGATTGCGCAGTCCTGCGCGGCCTGCGATACGCCGTTCGTGCACATTTGGATGCACAACGGGTTCGTCAGGGTGAATGATGAGAAAATGTCCAAGTCACTCGGCAACTTCTTCACGGTGCGCGAGGTATTGAAGAGCTTG
>JANXZQ010000424.1 GCA_025355445.1 Gammaproteobacteria bacterium | reverse complement strand
CACAGTAGATCGCCGTGCATGGGCGCGTCGTAATTGCCGGTGGCAAGGCCGCGCGGGCGCCGGTACTTGCCGTTCCAGGAGTGCACGTACTCGTGCGGCAGCAGATCCATGACGCCGCTGCTGCGGCGCAGATCCTCGTCGATGAGGGAGCGCTCGAGGGTGCGGTTGTCGCTCGACTGATGATGCTCAATACCCTCGAAGCCGATTTGATCGCTCAAGGTCCAAAGGAAGTGATATTCGATGTAATGCGTGGCGCCGAACAGCGCGGCGGCTTCGGACACCAGCTTGCGCAATTGGCCGGTGGTGGCAGCCGAAATATCGACGGCGGCGTCACTGTCGGCGGCGAGATGCAAGTACACGGCGGGCGTGCCGCCGAGTTCCACGGTTTTGAAATGCCGGCCGGAGAGCACGGGGGAATCGATCAGCGTGGTGAGCGAGACTTGCGCGAACTGAGTGCTGTCGCCGGCGACGCCGACTCGAGGCAGGGCGGTGCCGAAAGCCCAGCCGGCCGGCAGGCGCAGCTTTGCGGAGTACTGCAGATCGTCCGACTGCTTCCCAGCCGGATATAGCACCAACTGATTCCAAAGGATGAGTGCCAGCGATTCGGTGCTGGTACGGGGCGCGTTGTTGTCGGTGGCGCCCAACACCGCATCCACTTCGAATACCACATCGAGCGAGCTGACGCCGGCCGGAATGTTGAGATGAAAGGCGTACATGTTGTCAAGGTCGCGCTGCCAGGCGATGGGCTGGCCATTGCCCGAGAACTTGAGCCCGGATACTCCGGCGACGGGACCATCGGGCGAATGATCGCCGGGCAGCCACTTCGGATACAGCAGAGTGAGCTTGCCGGGCTTCACGGGCAGCACGAGATGCGCGCGCTCGATGCCCCGCGGTGCGTCGCGCGCGTCGACCTCGATGCTGGCCGCGGCTGCCGCGCCGGCGGCGCGGATCGGGGAAGCCAGTGCGGAGATAAAGAAGAACGCGAGAGCGGCGGCCAGCAACCGGCAGCGGGAGATCGGCATCGTGTGCAACCCTTTTTCAATATTGTCAGCGGGTCCCGATGATATAGGCGCGGGCTGCCAAAGGCGAAGCGGGGCCGCAACTGCGAATTGGTTCTCAGCTAGAGAAATCCCAGCCCCCCATACCGTGGTTTGGGGCGGAACTAACTCCAAAATGTGATCCAAGGCCTCCCGAAAAAAACCGATTTACATAAGGATCATGGACTTAACGGCGACGCGTAATCGCATTGCAGCAATACGACTGGTTGATCTGGATTCGTGGAGGATATCGGTGCAAATCGCAACGAGGGAAAATGAATCCGCGACGCCGGAACCTGCCGGGCGTCAGCCGATGGCGGCGAAGCGCACCAAGCTCTCCGTGCTCCTCGTCACCCGCGACGACATGCTGTGGCCGCAGATCTGCTTGCACATCGGCGCCGGTCTCCTCCTCAAGCAGGTCGACTCTGTGGAGGAACTGTTCTCGGCCACGCCCGAAGGGCAACCCGGAATTATTTTATGGGACGCGCGGAATCACGGCGAAGGCGCGGTGGTGCTGTCGCGTGTGCAATTGCACTCGCCGTGCTTCGCAGTGGTAGTGCTGGATGAAGCCGGCAACGCCGCTGCCTGGAATGACTGTATTGATCTCAGGCAGGTCGTCGCGCATGTTGCGTTGCCCGTGCCGGCGGAAGAATTCAAGGCGGCTTTGGACAGTGCCCATGAGGAAGTCAACGCGCGCATGGCATTGCACGGCGACGGTGCGGGCAGTGGCGATGCGGCAGCGCTCGCGGCGGGAGCCAGCGGCGAGGGGCCCCACGGGGCGGCCGCAGCGCGACGAATTCCCTGGATACCGGCGGTCGTCGTCGGGGTAGCTCTAGCGGGTGCGGCGGGATACATGGTGCTGAGGCGCGGCGATGCACCGGTGCAATCGTCGTCGGCAACGAACTCAAGGCCGGCGCCGATCGAGGCCGCCAAGCCGGCCTCGGGTGCGGAGCAGAGGTCCGAAGACAAAGCCGACCTGCTGATCGAGAAGGCGCAGCAGGCCATGCTGGATCGGCACTTCATCGATCCCGCCGATGGCAGCGCGCTGACGTTGTATCGCAATGCCCTGCTGCTGGATGCGAATAACGGCGAGGCTCGGCAAGGGTTGCAGCGCTTGGCGGAGATCCTGTTCGCGCGCGTGCAGTCCGCGCTGGATGAGCGGAAGATCGATGTGGCATTGCAGGCGCTCGAAACCGCCCGCAGCATCAACGCCACCGATACTCGCCTGGCTGCGCTCGATGAGCGCATCGCGACCTTGCGAGCTGAGTTCGGTCCTGCGCAGATTCTGGCAGCCATCAACGCGCAGAATTTCGATCGAGCGGCGCAACTGATCGACGACGCGGCTCGCAGCAAATCGCTGAACAATGCCAAGCTCGTGCAACTGCGCGAGGAAATGCGGCGCCGGCAGAATGAAACGGATATTGCGAATTGGATGAAGCTGGTCGACACCCGCTTGAGTCAGGACAAGCTGGTCGAGCCGCGCAATGACGGTGCCGCCTACTACTTGAGCCAGGCGCGGGCCGCGGGCGCCAGCCCTACGGCCGTGCAGGCGCAATCGTTGGAGATCAACAAGCGGTTGGCGGCGGTCCTGCACTCCGCCATCGATCAGCGGCGCTTCGCGGATGGGGAGCGGCTGCTTGCCGATGCGCGCAGCGCCGGCGTTCCCGCCGCGGCGGTCGCGGCCTTGCAGCATGACCTCATTCTGGCGCGCGGCGCTCAGACCGCTGCGCCGCCGGACGTGCAGCAGAACGTCGATCCGCATGCCGTACTGGCGCAGGTAATCCAGCAGGCAGGGGCGGCGCTCGAAAGCGGGCAGCCGGCAAGAGCGGAGTCGCTGCTGCAGATGGCGGCGGCGTTGGGCGCATCCGCTGAGTTGAATCCGCTGCAAGAGCGGCTGGCGCAAATGAAGCTGGCCGGAGCCGGTGCGCCGCTGGTTGCCGAGGCCTCGCTCACCCGGGTGAAAAGCATTGAGCTCGACTACCCGGGCGAAGCACTGCGCAAGAATATCGAAGGGTGGGTCGAGCTCTCGTTCGTGGTTACCGCGGAGGGCAAGGTTGCGAAAGTTGCCGTGCTCAATTCGAGCCCGGCGGGCATGTTCGATGCGGCCGCGACCAAGGCGCTGTCACGCGTGCGCTACAAACCGATGCTTCAGGACGGCAAGCCCCTGATGGTCGCCAGCAAACTGCGAATCGCGTTTCGCCTTTCGAACTAGCGCCGACGATGAATGCCATCCGCTGTCTGGTGGTCCACGATGATCTCGAGTTGCGTTTGCGGCTCGGTGCGCTGGCGCGGCGGGCCATTCCGAAATTAGAAGCGAACTGCGTCACCTGCAACAGTTTCGATGCGCTCCCCCTGGAGCGCCTGGCCGGCTACGTGGCACTGTTGCTCATCGTGGAATTCAATTTGCGCGACAGCACGCTCGACCCGTTGGCGCGGCTGGTGCGTACGCGTGGCCAAGCCCCACGGCTACCCGTCTTCGTGTTCGCGCGCGGCGGCGACGAGCGCAATGCCGCCCGCACCATCTTATCGGGCGCCCACGACTATTGGCCGATTCACGCAGTGAAAATGGGCGAATTGGCCGCGGTGCTCCAGCCCTTAGTGGAGCCGGCGGCGGCTAGCGGAGCCTTGGTCTGCGCTGCCATCGATCCCCGGCAACAGCCGCAAATTGCCGGCTATCGTTTGGTGAAGACCATTGCGGAGTCCACCGTGGCCGCCGTCTATCTGGCGCGCAACGACGACTTGCCGCAGCCGGTTGCGCTGAAGGTGCAGGCGCTCAAGGGGCGCCACGTGGTGTCCGAGGCGGACCGGCAACGCTTCGTGCGCGAATGCCAGATCCTGTCGGCGCTGAATCATCGCTCCATCGCTGACGTGCTGGATTTCGGCATTACCGACGAGTACTTGTATCTGGCCCTGGAGTACTTTCCCTGCGGCAGCCTGCGCGACCGGCTTAAGAATCCGGTAAGCGAGGCCGAAGCAGTCGACTACGCGCGGCAGATAGGCGAGGCTCTCGCGGTGCTGCATGCGGCGCACGTGGTGCATCGAGATCTCAAGCCGTCGAATTTGATGCTGACCGACGACAATCGGGTGATTCTGATCGATTTCGGATCGGCGTGCATGCAACTGCAGGCGAGCGACTTGTCCAGATCGGACCTGTGCACCGGCACGCCTTACTATGTATGTCCGGAACAGATCGACAATCGCGAACCGGATGGGCGTGGCGATCTGTATAGCTTGGGCGTAGTGCTGTTCGAGATGCTGGCGGGCGCTCTGCCCTATGTGGGCAACACTTTGGCGGAGATTTTCGCCGGCCACTGTTCGACTCCCGTGCCTCGCTTGCCGCAGCGGGCGGCGAGTTATCAAGCCATCATCGATCGCCTTCTAGCGAAGGAGCCCGCCGATCGATACGCCTCGGCCAAGGTGTTTCTCGACGACTTGGCCACGGTGAGCGCGCCTGAGCGCGCGGCGCCCGACGGCCGGATTCAAGGAGTAGTCAAATTATGAAGTCTCGGTTGGCAAAGATATTGAGTCCGCTGCTGACGCCGGCCGGCTCTTTGGTATTGGTGGTCGTTCTGGGCCTGAGTTTCGTCGCAGTGGTGCTGGTACCCGGACTCGAACTCGCGAGCGAGGTCGCCGATAGCGCGACAGCGCTCAAGCTGCTGGGAGATCAGCAGCGCCATCCCACGCTGATCCGCACCTCGCTCGAATCCATTCACGACCGCCTGGGCGCCCACGGCTACATCCAAGAGTCAGTTGATCAGCTGCGCGCATCGAGCGGTCAGCTGGATACGGCGCTGCACGAAATGACCGTGCCGCAACCGGCGAGTTGGTTCTCACTGGCGGCGGATACCGGGGCGAAGGGCGCGCCGATCGCCGGCAATCGTGCAGCCGTGCTGCTCGACACCTGGGCCAGGGAATTGGTGGTGATCAAACCGGTACTGGCCTTTCGCGGCGTACCCTATCAGGACAACGAGTCCACCGGCACGAATCTGAACGAGGGCGGGCGGCAATTGGAACGCGACGTCGGCGCTGCGCTGCGCGCAAGCCGCCGCGCCATGCCGCTGCTGGACGCTGAGTTCACGGCCATAGCAGCGGAGCTGCAAACGACTAATTTGCGCGCGGCCACGCAGTTGCGGCTGGTGATGCTGACAGGATTGGTCATCGCGCTGGCTCTGGTGGTGCTGGTCAGCGTATTGCTCAGTGCGCGACAGCGTCAGGAGGGCACGTTGCGGCTGGCGCGGCAGCAGACGGCGGACATTCTGCGAACCGTCAAGGACGGCCTGTTCCTGCTCGACCGGAACCTGAACATCGGTTCCGCGCATTCGGAGTCGCTCGAGACCCTGTTTCAGCGCAAGGACTTTGCAGGCATGGCCTTCGAGAACTTGCTCAAGAACATCGTCTCCGAGCGCACGCTGGCCACTGCCTTGAAGTTCGTCAAAATCCTCTGGGCAGAGCGCACCAATGAAAAGCTGGTCAAGACCATCAACCCGCTGGGTGAGGTGCAAGTGCATCTGGACGGTGGCAGCGGCCGATCCGACACGCGCTATCTCCAGTTCGACTTCCATCGAGTGTGGGTCGATGGGGAGATAACCCATGTGTTGGTGTCCGTCTCCGACGTGACCACCCGGGTGGACCTGGCGAACGAGTTGCAGACCGCGCAGAGCCAAGCGCAGGGCCAGGTGGATACCCTGCTCGGCATCTTGCACGTCGACCAGGCTCTGCTGCAGTCATTCTTGAATGACTCCAATGCGTCCATGAAAATGATCAACGCGGTGCTGCGCGAGCCGACGCGCGAGGAGGGCGTGTTTCGCAAGAAGCTCGACACGCTGTTCCGCCAAGTTCACTCGGTCAAAGGCGAGGCGGCGGCCTTGGGACTGTCTTCGATTGAAAGCCGGGCGCATGCCTTCGAGGATGATTTGAAAGCGCTGCGCGAGAAATCGAGCTTGTCGGGTAATGATTTCCTGCCGCTGGTGATCAAACTGGACGACTTGTTGACGCATCTGCAGTCGGTCAGTGATTTGGTATCCCGCCTGTCGCACCTGCAAATTGCGCCGAGCGACGTGGTGCATACCACAACCGCCGTGCTGGAGGAGGATCAGGGGGCGCAGACCGGGGCGCTTGATGGCGGAATCGACGCGACCCTGCAGAAGCTCATCCAGCGCGTGACCACCGAGCAAAGCAAGGAAGCGGCGCTGCATTGCATGGGCTTCGAAGCGGTGCCCGCCGATTACCGCCGCGCGATCAAGGACGTCGGGATTCAGGCGGTGCGCAACGCCATCGTCCACGGCATCGAGGCGCCTGACGTCCGAGTGGCTGCCGGAAAATCTCAGGCCGGCACGGTGCGCCTGTCATTCCAGGACCTAGGCGAGGCCGGCTACAAGCTCATCGTCGAGGACGACGGGCAGGGGCTGTCGACGGAGCGTATCAAGGAGGCGGCGCTGAAAAAGGGATTGATCACCCAGGAACGTGCACAGAGTCTGGACACCAAGCAGATCTTCGCGCTGCTGTTTCAATCGGGATTTTCCACCTTGGATACGGTAACCAAGGATGCCGGCCGCGGGATCGGCATGAATCTCATCGCCGAACTCAGCAATCAGTTGGGCGGGCGCGTCTCGGTCGCGACCAGCGTCGGCAAATTCACACGGCTGACATTGACCTTGCCGCGCCAAGCCAAGCGCGCCGACACCACAGTGGCGGCGTAATGGGCGCCGCTGCCCAGGCCACGCTAAAGCTCATGATCGTGGACGATTCCAACATCATCCGCCGGCGCATCGAGCGCTCGCAACAAATCGCGCGCCTGGAGGTGGTGGGAGCCGCCGGCAATGGGCGTGAGGCGGTGGAGATGTTCCGCCGCACCCGGGCCGACGTGGTCACCATGGATTTGACGATGCCCGAGATGGACGGAGTGGAGTGTGTGCAGCAACTGGTGGCAATCAATTCCAATGTATTGATTCTGGTGGTCTCGGCGCTTGCCGACAAGGCCACGGCGGTGGACGCCATCGAAAAGGGTGCCAACGGATTCTTGTGCAAACCCTTTACCGATCGCCAGCTCAATGATGCGCTGGCAGAGTTGCTGTCGGAGGCGTAATGCTCAAAGAGGCCGAGATCCGCACGTTCATCGACGGCGCAACCAATTATTTCGAGGTGTCGGCGCAGCAGGCGGCCACGGTCGGCTCTCCCTATCTGGTGACGGACGGAAATCCGGGCGCTTATGAATATACCGGAGTCATCGGCATTTCCGGCGCGCGCAAGGGCATTGTGTATTTCACTGCGCCGCGCGGCATGCTCACGGTGCTGCTGATGCGCATGCAAGAGACCGACACCAGCGATGAGAACATCAAGGACCTCGTGGGCGAGGTTGCGAACACGATTTCCGGCAATGCGCGCCGCGATTTCGGCAGAAATTTCGTCATTTCAGTGCCGGTGGTGATCGCCCACGATGCCGACAAGGTCACCGCGCCGCATCGACGCTCCTACGTGATTCCCATCAATTGGCGCACGCACTCGGCCAAGCTGGTCGTCTGCCTGGAGTAGCGCGGCGCTCTTGCTGGAGCCCATTCCGAAATCAATGCGAACGCGGCCGAGGAAGGCGCGGCCCAGCGTGGGTAAAATGACGCTGGCTACGGCTGCGCGTCGAGCCAGGCGAGTATATTCGCCACGGTGTCACGGTAGAAACGTTCGTACAGCCCTCGCGACACATAGCCAATGTGCGGGGTGGCAAGAAGACCATCAATATGCCGGTAAGGATGATCGGGCGGCAGGGGTTCGCTGTCGAAAACATCGATCGCGGCACCGGCGATTTTCCCTTCGGCGAGCGCTCGGATGAGCGCTGCTTCCACGACGATTGGCCCACGCGACGTATTGACCAGACGCGCGGTGGGCTTCATCAGTGAGAACTCCGCGTCTCCGATGAGTCCGGTGGTGCGCGCGCTCAGGACTAGATGAATTGAAACCACATCGGCCTGGCGCAGCAATTCCTCCTTGGAAACGAGCCTCGCGCCGGCAGCGGCGCAGGTGTCCGCCGTGAGGTTCTGACTCCAGGCGATGACGTTCATGCCGAAAGCCAGACCCACCTTGGCGATTTGCGAACCTATACTGCCCAACCCGATCAGCCCTAAGGTCTGTCCTGCCATATCATCGCCGATGTGGCGTTGCCAGCCGCCGGCTCGCAGCGATGCGTTTTCGGCGATGAGGTGCCGGGCTCCCGCTAATATGAGGGCCCAGGTAAGTTCAATGGCGGGGGCGGAGGTGTACGAGGTGTGCGCGACGGCGATGCCTCGCTCCGCTGCCGCGGCGGCATCGATCGACGCATTGCGCGTGGCCGTAGAGGCAATCAGCTTCAGTCTCGGCAGCCGTTCTATCACCGCGCGCCGCAAGGGCGTGCGCTCTCGCATGACGCAAACGACGTCAAACGGCAGCAGGCGTTCCACCACGGCATCAGTGTCGACGAGATGGTCGTTGAAAACCACCACTTTGGCGCGTGCGCTAACCGCCGACCAATCGGCAAGTTTCAGTGCGACGTCCTGGTAGTCGTCGAGCACGGCAATATTCACCGCGTGAGCAGGGGCGGGGGTGTTTGAACTCATAGGCAGTCTCCAAAACCCGATTCTACTCGACTGATCGCGGGATAGTCGGCATGAACCGCTGCTGGGCGATCGTGCCGCGTTTCCGCGGCAACGCCAAAGACCCTAAGAAGCGATTCGCTCGACCTTGCACATCGGCAGGCTGGCCCGCACCACAAAGCCCATGGATTCATATAGCCGCCGCGCCGCCACGTTGCCTTCGCTGACATGGAGAAAGGAGCGAATGCCGCGCTGCCGATGCCGGCTCAAGAGTGCGCGGGTGAGACGGCGAGCATGCCCTCGGCCGGAAAAGTCGGGGTGCGTGCACACGCCGCTGATCTCTTGCAATCCGGTCAGCGCCAGGCGCTCACCGGCCATGGCCACGAGTCTGTCTCCTTCATAGATGCCCAGGTAGAGGCCCAAGTCACCGGTGCGCTCACGGAAGAAAGCGGGAAAGGCGATTTGTGTCAATTCGCGCATGGCGGTTCTGTCGTCCTCGCCGAGAACGACGCCGGCATCTTCGCCTGCCTCCGGGATCTCACCGGTGGGAAAGAGTTGCAGAATGTTCGAGCGCGACGCGACGCGCCAATTATCAGGTAGGGATTGCGGGCAGGTGCCGACGAAGTAGGCTTGGTGCGAGCCCGTGGCGATGCGCCGATTCTAAGTCCGGCAGGATGTTCTCACGCGGGATGGCGACGAAGGGCGCAATCGAGGGCGGGTACCAGGTCAAATCATCCAGTTGCACTGCCAACTCCCGATGGGGTCTGTTGAGGGCGGACCACATGGGGTTGTCGAGTTCCGAGGTATCTTTCGGCCAAAGTGAATTGATCGCCAATCTCCCGCCTTCCTCGTGTCGGGCGGCGGGTGGGTCACGCCGCCGCGGAAGCCGCAATTTTATACCGCGGCGCCGAATGGTTGCGCGACAGATTCGGCCTCAAGTCCTCGCGAGCCTGGTTCAGACGTTGCCAATCGGCGGCGTCCGGCAGCGAGGGAACGGTTACTCGCTCACCCTGATCGAATCCCGCCAGCGCGGCATCCACCATCTCATCGACGTCCATCAGAATTTCGGGCGGCAAGTTTTTTATCCCGACGCCGGAGAGATCCCAAATGGGCGTGCGGGTCGCTCCCGGCAGTACCGCCTGCACGCGCCGGCAATGTCTGGATGCGCTCGCCGGTTTCCGCCGCCAGCGATGCCGCGAATTTCTCCAGTGCCGCTTTGTCGCGAGCGACCAGGATTAAGTCATAGCCGCGGCGTGCCAGACGATCGGCATACGTGGCACCGATGCCGGTGGAGGCGCCGGTGATCAGTGCGGTGCCCAAATTGGTCGTAGTGCTCATAGAGACCTCTTAGAGATTTGTGGATGATGATTACAATCCACGTAACGGTAGCTTTAATAATTGTAGATGTCAAATAACATCCACATGGAGACTCAAAGGATGAGAGTGTGCTATACAGGCGCGCATGGGTTACTCGAAAGCCAGCAAAGCCAATACCCACGCCCGGCTGGTGGAGGCCGCCGCCAGCCGATTCAAAGAGCGCGGCGTGGACGGGATCAGCCTTGCAGATCTGATGAAGGAGTTGAAGCTCACGCACGGCGGCTTTTACAAGCACTTTGGCTCGCGCGAAGAATTGGTGACGGAGGCGCTTGAGTTGGCGATGAAGCAGAGCGGCGAGGTCATGCGCAAGCACGGGCTCGATCTAGACAAACCCGATCTGCCAAGATTTGTCGATTTCTATCTCGACGAGACTCATCGCGACGGGCGCGCGGGTGGATGCGCCGTGGCCGCGCTGGCGGGCGATGCGCCGCGCAAAAATGCCGGCGTGCAAGCGCAGTTTCGCGAGCACATCGAAGGCAATCTCAAAGCCCTGAGCGACGTGCTGACGCCCGGATCACCGCAGGAGGCACGCGCGACCGCGATTTTGATGCTTTGCGCTCTGTACGGCGCGCTGATGACGGCCCGCGCCGTCGGCGATTCACCTCTGTCGCGCGAGATCTTGCGGACCGCGCGCAAGCGGGTCCTGACTTTCGCCGCCCCCGCGAAGCGCGCGCGTGTGCGAGGCAAGGGTAAGAATGCGGAAACAGCTCATTATAATGGGCAGTGACTGGATCGCCCGCAATCC
>JANXZQ010000409.1 GCA_025355445.1 Gammaproteobacteria bacterium | reverse complement strand
GCGGCGTGCACCGACGCCGCCGGACACAGTCGCGCTCCCGCTCTAAGTTATTGTTTTAAAGGCATTTTCAACATTATAATGTCTAGACACTATCCTGTCTTAGGCGCCAGTCTTGCGTGTGGCGCGCGCAAGATCCATCCTTCGAAGTCTCGGCGAAGAAATACGGGAGCGCCGCAAGCAGCGTAACCTGAGCCAAGAAGTCCTCGCTCATCAAGCCGGTGTCCACACCAACGTGGTAGGACGCCTAGAGCGCGGCATTTATAATCCCTCGGTGCTCATACTCTTGGCGATCGCCACGAAGCTGAACACCAGCCTGTTCGATCTGTTCGCCGGCGCGGCCAAGCGCCAATAGCCCTACGGGTCAGTGGCTATACGTAGTGCCAATATGCCCCCAACACGGTGGTTGTCTGGCAAAGCTTCGCCGCAATGTTCGATAGTCGCGCCTCCTCCAACCCCACAATATCGATTTGAATATGTAGAAGGTCGTTGACCCCGAATTCCGCGACTACGCGGCGGGGCAAGACATTCAAAATCTGAAATCGCTCCAGCACGCGTGCGAGCGCGCCAGGGTCTGCTTCAGCTACGACCCGCAGGCGCAACAACGCGCTCGTGCTTTGAAAGGCATTTTCGACACACATGAATCGTAACCCTCGCAGTCGATTCTGGAACAACAAACGCAGCCAAGCCCCGGCTTTCCACGAAAGCCGGACGGCTAATGCGCTCGATGTTCTGCATGAGGTTGTTCATGTGTCGATAATCAATATATCCGATAAAGCTGCGCACTTACAGATTTTTGAGGCCGCATTGAATCGCGGGCCGCTAATGTATTGACGCGGACGTCCTGAACGAACGCCTTTCGCATTGCTGCGCTCGGTCGGCCTGAAGTATTCCCTCGAGAATTTCCGGAATCTCATAAATCGCTCGATTGTGAATTCGCGCGACCGCCGCTCGATACTCGTGCATTCGAGCGTTGAGCACTGAAACCGCGCCGCGAACGGCGGCGAACGAGTCCAGCACGAGGCCGGCATTATGCTCTTCCACCCAATCCGCGTTGTAGCGCTCCTGCGGCATGGTCCAAGCGTTGCGTACGACGATGACCGGCAACCGCTGCTGTATGGCTTCGCTGATGCTGCCTGGGCCCGGCTTGCCGATGAAAAAATCGCTGAGCTGCATGAAGTAGCGGACCTGCGTGGAAAATCCGACCACCGCACGCGGCGCCCCCGCAATCATGGCGCGCAACTCATCGGCCAAGGCGGAATTGTGGCCGCAGACGAGGATCAGCTGCGTATCATCGAGGCGCTTCACGATGCGTCGCATCGCTTTCGATCCATGCCCGCCGAACATGACAATGCCTGTCGGTCGGTCCGGATCGAGCTGCAACTTGACTCTTTCAGCGCGACGATCCATGGTCAGATCTCGGTAAAAATCGGGCCGGATAATCATCCCCGACGTCGCGTGAATGTTGGCATCGTCGTAGCCGGCGGCCTGGGCCTGCGCGACCGCCTTGGCCGTCCCGCAGATCAAATGCTGCGCCTGGCGGGGCTCGATCCAAAAGTGCGGCGGCGAATCTGCGAAGTCCGTGAGAATGGTGACATAGGGTGCGCCCGGCCGCGCGGCGGTCAGTGCCTGATACATGGCGCGATTGAAGTTCGGCACCAGCGATACCACCATGTCGGGCTTCGACTTCTGCCAATATCGCTGCAGTTGGGCCGTCAAGGATTTGTGGCTGAGCCGGATCAGCGCCTGAAGCACTTTGAGCTCTTGGCCCAGGCCTAAAGTCCAGCCGCGCGCCAAGCGGGCGTTGTAGTAGTTTTCGGGCTTCATCCCGGTGGTCTTGCCGAACACATCCCTGGGATCGAGCACTTCGAAAAGATTGACCAGCCTCACGGACCACGGGAGGCTAAGTTCGCGGATAACCGCGTCGAGCGCGAGTGCGGCAGAGCGGTGGCCGCCGCCGGCGTTGAAATACACGAGATCTATGGATTTCATTTGCACGACTATTGTGCGTACGCAGTGTTACTGAACCGTGAAATCGCGGTCTTGGTAGCCTGTACGTCAATTCAAGGGGCGAAATGACAATTTTGCGTACTTTACGGTTTTCCTGTCTGACGGCAGCATTTCTGGTCACGGCCGCGGGACATGCCGCTGACACCGTGTCGCCTGCGGCGACGATCGCCAGTGCGACGCATCTCAGTCACGGCCGATTTCACGATTTGCTGGTCTATCGCCCCAGTAGCGCACCGAGCAGCTTCGTGCTGTTGTTGTCCGGCGAGCAAGGCTTGACTCCCGCCGTCGACGCGCTGGCGAAGCAGCTCGCACTCGAGGGCGCCATGGTCGCCGCCATTGATTGGGCGAAGTTCAAGGCCAACCTGGAGGCAGACCCGGATCAATGCGTGTTTCCCGACGGCGATCTCGAGAACTTGAGTCATTTCGTGCAGGCTTACTTCCGCAACCCAACCTACCTTTCGCCGGTGCTGGTCGGCGTCTCTTCCGGCGCTGCCATGGCGTACGCCATGCTCGCGCAAGCGCCGCGCAATACCTTTGCTGCGGCCCTCACCCTAGGCTTTTGCCCGGACTTCAATTTGCAAAAGTCGCTGTGTCGGGGTTCGGGTCTCGAATTCAACCGCGGCGCTCACGGTCGCGGCGTGGATCTTCTGCCAGTCTCGAATCTCGCCAATCCCTGGGTTGCCCTGCAGGGCAGCGATGATCGGGAGTGTCCCGCGAATAAAGCACAGGGTTTCATCTCGCAAATTCACGGCGCGGCGAGCGTGGCGCTGCCCCATGTGGCCGGCAATTTCACTGCACTGCCCCGGTGGCTGCCGCAATTCGTTGCGGGCTACAACAAACTTGCGGCGCAAAATCCGACGCGAGCCGCACCGCCGCCCGCGGGATTGAGCGATTTGCCGGTAATCGAAGTTCCTGCGCGGCCACTCCCACTTGCCCTGGGAGGGCCCGACGCCGCCCACCCTGACGCTGCCCGATCCGGCGCGGCGCGCCGGGTGCCGGCATGGTCCGACACATTCGCCATCATCATGTCCGGCGACGGCGGCTGGGCAGGGCTCGATCAGGACGTTGCCGCGGCATTGAGCGCAAACGGCATACCGGTGGTCGGCTTGGATTCATTGCGCTACTTTTGGAGCGCGCGTACGCCAGATGGCCTAGCGGCGGATACCGATCGCATGATTCGCTTTTACCTGGTGCATTTCCGCAAACAGCGGGTGCTGCTCATCGGCTATTCGCAAGGCGCTGATGTGCTGCCATTCGCGGTCAATCGTCTGCCGGCGGCCACCCGCGCTCGTGTCGCATTGACTGCCGTCATGGGCATGTCCGAACATGCCTTATTCGAATTTCATCTCAGCAGCTGGATTTCCGACAGCAATGCGGGACCCGCGACACTGCCGGAGATCAACCGGATTAGCGGGATGCCGGTGCTGTGCATTTACGGCACCGAGGAGAGCGATTCGTTATGCCCGAAGCTCGATCCGAAGCGCTTCAATCTTGTGAGGCTCAGCGGCGGCCATCACTTCGATGGTGACTATGCCAATCTGTCACGGCAGATTCTCGCGGCGGCCAATCCGTGACTTTGTGTGCCCAATCCCTGCACCCCTTAAGCCGCGTCCGCCCTCTCGGCGATGTCGGCCGCCTTCTCGGCTACGCCCACAGCTGCGCCGGCGTCCGGGTCGTATCCCAGGTTCGGTGCGAGCCAGCGCTCGGCTTGGGCCAAGGTCCATCCCTTACGCTGCGCATAGCTCGCCACTTGGTCGCGGTCGATCTGGCCCACGCCGAAATAGTGGGCCTGAGGATGCGAGAAATAGAATCCGCTCACCGCCGCGGTCGGAAACATCGCAAACGATTCGGTCAAGCGAATGCCGGCGTTCGACTCCGGATCGAGCAGCCGCCATAGCGCGGCCTTCTCCGTGTGTTCGGGACACGCCGGATACCCGGGTGCGGGGCGAATCCCTTGATACTTCTCGTCGATCAAACCGGCACCGTCCAATCGTTCCTGCGGCGCATAACCCCAGAGCTCGCGCCGTACCCGCTCGTGCATGCGCTCTGCCAGCGCCTCTGCCAACCGGTCTGCAAGCGCCTTTAGCATGATGCTGCTGTAGTCGTCGTGCGCCGCCTCGAATCGCGCCACGTGCGTGTCGATGCCGATGCCGGCCGTCACGGCGAATGCGCCGAGGTAGTCCGCGCACCCGCTCTCGGCGGGTGCAACGAAATCCGCCAGACAGGACTGCGCCTGGTTGTGCGGCTTGGACTTCTGTTGCCGCAAATGATGCAACCGAACTTCAAGAGTCCGGCGAGTCTCGTCGGTGAACACGACGATATCATCAGCGTCCGTGCTGTTGGCCGCGAAGAACCCCACCACCGCGCGCGCCCGCAGCCATTTCTCCGCGGCCAGTTGTTCGAGCATGCGCGTGGCATCCGCATAGAGGCCGGCCGCCGCCTCACCCACGACCGGATCGCGCAGAATGTCGGGAAACTTTCCCGAAAATTCCCAGGCATTGAAGAAGGGCATCCAGTCGATGTAGGGGAGCAGTTCATCGAGCGGATAGTCATCGAAGCTGCGCACGCCTAGGAAACTGGGCTTGGGCGGCTGGTACGCCGACCAGTCTATTTGCAGCTTCTTTGCGCGCGCCTGCGACAGCGACAATTGCGGTGTCTTGACGCTCTTGTTGCGGTGCTGCTCGCGGCGACGCTCATGATCCGCCTTGGTGCCGGCAATGTACGCATCGCGCGTGCTCTTCGTAACTAATTGCTGGCATACGCCCACCGAGCGCGACGCATCCTTCACGTAGATAACCGCGCCCTGATACTGCGGGTCGATTTTTACCGCTGTGTGCGCCGGCGAGGTGGTCGCGCCGCCGATCAACAGCGGCTGTGTATAGCCCAAGCGCTGCATTTCCTTCGCGACGTGCACCATTTCATCGAGTGACGGAGTGATCAACCCGGACAGACCGATGAGGTTGGCGCCTTCACGGGTCGCCGCCGCCAAGATCTTCTCGCAGGAAGCCATGACCCCCAAGTCCACCACTTCGAAGTTATTACACTGCAGTACCACGCCAACGATATTCTTGCCGATGTCGTGCACATCACCCTTCACTGTGGCGATCACCACCTTGCCGTTCGAGCGGCTCGTGCCGTCCTTCTCCTGCTCGATGTAAGGAACCAGCACCGAAACTGCTTTCTTCATCACCCGCGCCGATTTGACGACCTGGGGCAGGAACATTTTGCCGGCGCCGAACAGATCTCCGACGACGTTCATGCCGTCCATCAGCGGTCCTTCGATCACGTCCAGAGGCCGCTTGGACTTCAGGCGTGCCTCCTCCGTGTCGGCGAGCACGAACTCATCCAGTCCCTTGATCAGGGCATGCTGCAGCCGCTCCTCCACCGGCAGCTTGCGCCACTCCAAATCGTCGCCGCGCTTGGGGCCGCCGCTGCCTCCCTTGAACGACTGCGCGATCTCCAACAGCCGCTCCGTCGCATCTGCACGCCGCGCGAGAATGACATCCTCACAGCGTTCGCGCAGATCAGCCGGTATGTCCTCGTAAATCGCCAGCTGACCGGCGTTGACTATGCCCATGGTCAAGCCGGCGCGGATCGCGTGATACAGAAATACCGAGTGCATGGCCTCGCGCACGGGATCATTGCCGCGAAAAGAGAACGACACGTTGCTGACGCCGCCGCTGACGTGCACGGCGGGCATGGATTGCTTGATTGCGGCCGTTGCTTCGATGAGCAGGGGCAGGCGGACACGATCCATCGCAAGGTGGCGATTTGCGAGCGTGCCTACACTTTGCTGACGATGCGCATCGGCTTCGCACCCGGGGACATCATCTTCGATCCGAACATTTTCGCGGTCGCCACCGGCATCGAGGAACACAATCGCTACAGCCTGGACTTCATCGAAGCAACGGCCGCAATCAAGCAATCCATGCCCGCCGTGCACGTCAGCGGCGGCGTCAGCAACGTGTCGTTCTCTTTTC